>CAMCTL010000052.1 GCA_945878515.1 Flavobacterium psychrophilum
GCCGTCATTCCTGAAGTTCCCGAGGCTTCTCTGGTAACTCTTGGATTGTTCAACCAAACATCGGCACCTTCTTTCAACTGACGTGATAATTTCAATTCATGTCCGGTCAGAACCGCCATATTTTTGATGTTTTTACTGATATGAGTGAGATTATCAAAATTGTGAATGGCGCCATAATCCATTGGATACGGTTTTCCTGCAAAAATAATTTGCACCGGTTTGTCTATGTTTTCTAATAATTTAATGAAACGATTGTAATCTCTTGTGATTAAATCAGGTCGTTTGTAACCAGCGAAACGTCTTGCCCAAATAATTGTGAAAATTGAAGGGTCAAATAATTTACCGGTTTGGTCCGCAACAACATCAAAAAGCTTTACTTTTAATCTCGTTTTTCTTTTGATTAAGGCTTCTCTGTCCTTGTTTTGAAAGGCTTCATCTAACCAAGCATCAGCCCAGTATTTCTTATTTTGCGCATTGGTGATGTGAATAATTGGGCAAATTCCAGGATAGTCTTTCCACATATCTCTAGAAACTTCTCCGTGTAGTTTTGAAACGCCATTGGCGATATGACTCAATCGAAGTCCTACCAAAGTATGATTGAAAGTGTCATCCCAAATTCCTGTAATTTCACGCACTTTTTCCAATGGAATTCCATCAAAGAAACTCAAAGAATTTAAGAGGTGGATGTTGTGTTTTTCATTACCAGCTTCTTCTGGCGTATGTGTTGTAAAAACCATTTTTTCTCGAATGGCTTCCACATTTTTAAATTTATTGTACAAATGAAAAACACAAGAAACAGCATGGGCTTCGTTGAGGTGGTAAACATCTGGATCATAATCTAAAGCATCTAATAATTTAGCACCACCAAGACCTAAAACCATCGTTTGAGCAATTTTTGCTATTGGGTCAGAATCATACAATCGGAAAGTAGTTGATTTTGCTAGATTATCGTTTTCAGGCAAATCAGTTGAAAGAAAAAACATTGGAACGGTGCCAAAAGTTTTAGGATTCAAATAATAAGCGGTGACCCAAACATCGGCATTATTGATTTTTATGGTAAATTTTAAATTCGTTTCTTCTAGGAAATGGTAAATTTTTTCTTGAAATTGGACACCCATCGAAAGGTCATCTTTTTTGAATTGGTCGTAATATCCTTTTTTCCAAAGAATACCAATCCCAATTACATTTTGCTTTAAGTCGTATGCACTTCTCATGTGAGAACCAGCTAAAAAACCCAATCCACCCGAGTATATTTTCAAAGATTGGTCTATGGCGAATTCCATAGAAAAATACACGGCAGATTTTTTGTATTTTGAATTAAAAGCATAAGGATGCTTATATTTTTCAGGGAGTGTCTTGCTCATTTTTAAATAGATGTTAAATTAAACATTTTTCGAAAACTTATTAAAGTTATGTAAAAGTAAGGCTATTGACAAATAAAATGAACTCAAAAAAATATTTTTAAACAACAATTTTAACTACAGTGTATCATATTTGGATCTATAAAGTACGCAAAAAAGCATAATATACTCCTGAATTCTGCTTCATTTAATCAATCCTGAAAGTCAGTTCAACATAAACAGGTAGATGATCCGATGGATATTTACAGTTTTTTGAATCACTTAAAACAGCATATTTAGATACTTCAATATTTTTTTTGCTTGTAAAAACATAATCAATCAAAGTGGTTACCGGTTTGTGAAACTCGAAATTATTAAACGTCCCTTCAGGTCCAAAAGGAGGAGATTTACAAATTAATCGACTGTCGTTTAAATAATTTAAGAGATAGGAATAGGCACGGCTTGCTTGTTCACTATTCAAATCTCCGGTAAAAATTACGGGGTAATTTTGTTTATTAATTGAATTGATTTTTTCAACAATTAGTGATGCACTATTTGCCCTTGCTTTTTCACCAACATGATCAAAATGGGTATTAAAAAAATAGAATTTTTGCTTTGTTTTAATGTTTTCAAATAGCGCGTAGGTGCAAATGCGTTCTAAGTTTGCATCCCAACCTTTTGAAACTTCATTAGGGTTTTCGGATAGCCAAAAAGTAGCTTGTTCTAAAACATTAAACTTTTCTTTTTTGTAAAAAATAGCGCTAAATTCCCCTTGATTTTCAGAGTTGTCTCTTCCCCGTCCAATATAGCTGTAGGCGTTTAAAGCGGCTTCTAAGTATTCTAATTGATGCAGCTTACCTTCTTGAGTTCCAAAAATATCAGGACTATAGAATTGTATTTGTTGACTCAAAAACTCTTTTCTAAACTCCCATTTGTTATCTCCATCATTCGGGTTGTCATATCGAAGATTGTATGAAATTACAATTAGATTTTGACTTTGTATTGTAAAACTGCAAAATAAAAGTAAAATAAAAAGTAGTTTCATAAGATTTAGGTTTTATCTTTAAAAATATAAAAAAATTAAACTTGCAAACTATTTCTCTCTTTTGTAACAATCTACAACCTACAATCTATTCCTCCTCGCGCTGTCCCATCATCATCAAGAATGCTTTCAGGAATTCATCAATTTCGCCATTCATTACACCTTCAACATTACTAGTCTCATATCCAGTGCGAACGTCTTTGACCAATTTATAAGGTTGCATCACATAATTTCGGATTTGCGAACCCCATTCGATTTTCATTTTTCCGGCTTCAATATCAGAGCGTTGTTCTTGTTGCTTTTTCAACTCAATTTCATACAATTGCGATTTTAGCATTTGCATGGCTCGGTTTCTGTTGTCATGTTGCGAACGTGTTTCAGAACATTGAATCTGAATTCCAGATGGTTTATGAACCAACTGAACTTTGGTCTCCACTTTATTCACATTTTGCCCACCGGCACCACTCGAACGAGCCGTTGTAATTGTTATGTCGGCTGGATTGATGTCAATTTCAATTGTATCGTCAACCAGCGGATATACGTAAACAGACGCAAAAGAGGTGTGTCGTTTGGCATTGCTATCAAAAGGGGAAATGCGCACCAATCGATGCACACCATTTTCACCTTTCAAATACCCAAAGGCGTAATCACCTTCGATCTCCAAGGTTACTGTTTTTATTCCAGCTGCATCGCCTTCTTGGTAATTCAGTTCACGCAATTTGTAACCCGATTTTTCTGCCCACATCATGTACATTCGCATCAACATCGAAGCCCAGTCGCAACTTTCCGTTCCGCCTGCGCCAGCCGTAATTTGCAAAACAGCACTTAAACTGTCGCCTTCATCGGACAACATATTTTTGAATTCGATGGCTTCGATATGATGTTCGGTTAGGTTGTATTGCTCATCTAATTCTTCGGTCGAAAGTTCCCCTTCTTTGTAGAACTCATAAGCCAGTTGCAACTCATCAGTCATTTCGACTGCTTTGTTGTAATCTTCAATCCATTTTTTCTTAGAACGCAGTACTTTTACGTAGCTTTCGGCTTCTTTTGGGTTGTTCCAAAAATCAGGTGCCAAGGTTTTTTCTTCTTCGTTGGTTATTTCGATAAGTTTGGCATCAACGTCAAAGATACCTCCTCAACGCACCAAGGCGCTCTACAATACCCTTTATTTGTTCGGTAGTTGTCATAAATTATATTTAATTTTGTGGCACAAAAATAGAAAAATTATTGGTAGGGACAAGTCGCAACTTGTTCCTGTTTTAAATATAAAAAAATAAAATGGAAATAAATTTAGTAAGCGATACTGTAACCAAGCCCACGCAAGAAATGCTGCGCGCCATGTTTAAAGCCGAAGTTGGTGACGATGTTTACAAGCAAGATCCAACAGTGATCGAATTAGAAAACAAAGTTGCCGCAATGTTTGGAATGGAAGCCGCACTTTTTTTTCCTTCGGGAACAATGGCCAATCAAACCGCAATCAAATTGCACACACAACCCGGCGAACAATTAATTGCCGATAAGTGGGCTCACGTTTACAACTACGAAGGTGGCGGAGTGTCTTTTAATAGTGGTGTTTCATGCTGTTTATTGGACGGAAATCGAGGAATGATTACTGCAGATCAAGTTGCCAGTTCTATCAATGATCCAGAGTTTTATCACAGTCCACTTACAAGTTTGGTTTGTGTGGAAAATACAACCAACAAAGGTGGTGGCGCTTGTTATGATTTTGAAGAATTCAAAAAAATAAAAAAAGTTTGCGAAGCCAATAATTTAAAGTTCCACCTGGATGGCGCTAGAATTTGGAATGCTTTGGTGACCACCAATGACAACCCAAAGGAATATGGAAAAATTTTTGACACAATTTCTGTTTGCTTGTCCAAAGGATTGGGTGCGCCAATAGGTTCTGTTTTAATTTCCGATAAAGCTACTATACACAAGGCTTTAAGAATTAGAAAAATACTTGGTGGCGGAATGCGTCAGGTTGGCTATTTGGCGGCAGCCGGAATTTACGCTTTAGACAACCATATCGAAAGGTTAGCAGACGACCACAGGCGAGCAAAGGAAATAGGAGCTGTTTTGGAAAAATTGAATTGGGTTGCCAAAGTGGAACCAGTAGAAACCAATATATTAATTTTCACTCTTCAGCCGCATATTGATGAAAAAGTTTTAATAGAAAAATTGAAACAAAAAAATATATCAATTAGTTCAATGGGACACGGAAAATTAAGAATTGTGACCCATTTGGATTACCGCGAAGTGATGCATACTTATGTTTTGGATACTTTGGAGAAGTTATTATAATACCATTTATAAATATAAAATAATCCAATTTTTACTCCCTCTCTTTTGGAGAGGGCTGGGGTGAGGATAACAATAAAAAACTATTTTATATTTCTAAATGGTATAAGTTATAGATTAGGAGTTAAGGGTGATGCGTTTGGATAACACTTAACTCTTAACCTACAACATCAAGCTATTTTTTGATCTCTTCCAGCATTGCAATAATTTTGTCTAATTTTTCGACATCCAATTTGTTTAAGATTAAAGTCAAGGCTTCAATTTCAAGTTTTGCATCGATATTGGTTTGATAATCAGCCTGTGCTTGCATTCTATCCCTTTCGCTTTGTCTGTTTTGAGACATCATAATTATTGGAGCGGCATAAGCTGCTTGAGTCGAGAAAAGTAAATTGAGCAAGATAAACGGGTAGACATCCCAATGATAGAAAAAACCAACAATATTGAGCCCCATCCAAAGAATTACCAATACAGTTTGAACAATAATAAATTTCCACGACCCCATTCCTTTTGCAACAGCATCTGCCAAACGGCTTCCGAAGCTCAATGTTTCCGTATGTTTTTCGTGCCAGTTTTTGTGATTTATCATTTGAATCAGGTTGGGGTTAAATTATTTTTACTTAAACATTTCGTCCATTCCTGGAATCATTGGCATATCTACTTTGGCAACTGCGTCTAATTCCGCTTGGTTTACTTTCGCAGCTTTTTCGATGGCTTTGTTCAATGTTACAATTAGATAATCTTCCAATTGTTCTTTGTCTTGCAATAAAGAATCGTCGATGGAAATGGTTTTTAATTTGCCATTCGCCGTGAATTTCACTTTCAATGCGCCGTCAGTACTTTGCTCGTCAATTAAAACCGAGTCCAAACGTATTTTTGTTTCCTCTATTTTTCGTTGGGTTTCTTTCAATTTACCCATCATTCCCATTAAATCCATTTTTTTGATTTTTTAAATATTTTCATGCAAAATTACTATATTGCAAGTTAATATTTAATGAAAGTTTAAATGAAAAATAGATTAATTTTAAGTTGTTTTTGTGTTATTTTTGCTACTTATTCAACACAAATGAAATCTCAAAACATGCCAGAAAATATCCAAACACCAGTTGCTAAAGTAATTCCAAAAGTATTAGAAAAATTCGGCGACGAAAGAATTGATAATTATTTTTGGTTGAAAGACAGAGAAAATCCTGAAGTCATTGATTATCTGAATCAAGAGAATGACTATTATAAAAAAATGACCGCTCACACAACAGATTTTCAGGCAGCATTATTTGAAGAAATGAAGGGCAGAATCAAAGAAGACGATGAGTCCGTTCCTTATTTGTACAATGGTTATTACTATATAACTCGATTTGAAACTGGAAAAAATTATCCGATTTATTCCAGAAAAAAAGAAAGTCTCGCTGCAAAAGAGGAAATTTTATTCGATTGTAATGTTTTGGCCGAAGGACAATCTTACTTCCAATTGGGTGGTTTGAGCATTAGTCCTGATAACAAATTAGCCGTTTTTAGTATCGACAACGTTGGCAGACGGATTTATGACATTCAGGTTAAAGATTTGGAAACTGGCAAAATTCTATCGGACAAAATAGAAAAAGTGACGGGAAGCGTAGTTTGGGCAAACGACAATAAGACTATTTTTTATTCCAGTCAAGATGCAGTGACCTTGCGATCGGATAAAATTTTCAAACATAAATTGGGGGCAAATCAAGTTGATGATGTTTTAGTTTATTTTGAAAAAGACGAAACGTTCAATGTTGAAATTGCCAAATCGAAGTCTAGAAAATATTTGGCAATCGAATCAGGAAGCACTTTAACAACAGAATATCAAATATTAGAAGCAGATAATCCTGACGGAAAATTCAGAATTTTTCAGAAACGAGTGCGAGGTCTAGAATATAGTATCAATCATTATGGTGATAGTTTTTACATAATGACCAATGCTGACAAAGCCACGAATTTCAAGTTGATGAAAACATTGGAAACCGCCACTTCTAAAGAGAATTGGACTGAAGTTGTTGCGCATCGTTCAGATGTTTTATTGGAAGACATTGAAATTTTTAAGGATTTTTTGGTTTTAGAAGAACGAAACAATGGTTTGAATAAAATCAGAATTATGCCGTGGAGTGGGGAAGGAGAATATTATTTGCCATTCGAAAGTGAAACTTACACTGCTAATACTGGAACTAATGTAGATTTCGACACTGACGTTTTACGTTATTCTTATCAATCGATGACAACGCCTTCTTCGGTTATTGACTTCAATATGAAAGCAAAAACCAAAGAAATTAAGAAGGAACAGCAGGTTTTAGGCGGAAAGTTCAGCAAGAATAATTACACCGAGGAACGAGTTTGGGCAATAGCTAAAGACGGAACAAAAGTACCAATTTCGATGGTTTATCGAAAAGGACTCAATAAAGACGGCAAAAATCCAGTATTGCAATATGCTTATGGTTCTTACGGATATTCAATGGATGCTACTTTTTCATCAACTCGATTGACATTATTAGACAGGGGATTTGTGTTTGCAATTGCTCACATTCGTGGAGGTGAAGATTTAGGAAGACAATGGTATGAAGACGGAAAATTATTGAAAAAGAAAAATACGTTCACCGATTTTATTGATTGTTCCAAGTTTTTAATTGAACAAAAATATACTTCGCCAGAACATTTATATGCCGAAGGTGGCTCTGCAGGAGGATTATTGATGGGAGCAATAGTGAATCTAGCACCCGAACTATACCACGGCATCATTGCGCAAGTGCCTTTCGTAGATGTAATTACAACAATGTTAGACGACAGTATTCCGCTTACAACTGGTGAATATGACGAGTGGGGAAATCCAAATGTGAAAAAGTATTACCAATATATGGCTTCCTACTCGCCTTATGACAATGTAAAGAAACAAAAATATCCCAATATGTATGTATCAACCGGATTGCATGATTCGCAAGTACAGTATTGGGAACCAGCAAAATGGGTTGCTAAAATTAGAAGTCTAAAAATAGGTAACTCCCTTTTATTTCTAGATACAAATATGGATGCCGGTCACGGAGGTGCGTCTGGAAGGTTTGAAGCTATCAAAGAATTGGCTAAAGAATACAGTTTTTTATTAGATTTGGAAAAAATTCAAAAGTAATTAGAATATTTTTGTTAAATTTGCAATTATTAAAAATTAGATTTAAAGTACTTTTTGACTAATTATTTTTTTATGAAAAAAGAGATAAAAGCTTACGATAATGTTTTAGAATTAATAGGCAATACTCCACTTATTAAATTAAGTAAGGTTACAGGAAATTTATCAGGAAATTTTTACGCTAAAGTTGAGGCTTTTAATCCTGGCCATTCCACTAAAGATAGAATTGCTTTATTTATTATTGAAGAAGCTGAAAATCGTGGAATACTTTCGCCGGGAGACACAATAATAGAAACTACATCAGGAAATACAGGTTTTAGCTTGGCTATGGTTAGTATTATTAAGGGTTATAATTGTATTCTTGCTGTTACATCAAAATCATCCAAAGATAAAATCGAAATGCTACGGGCATTAGGAGCTAAAGTTTATGTTTGTCCTGCTCACGTTTCTGCTGATGATGAACGTTCTTATTACAGTGTTGCCAAACGTTTGCACGAAGAAACTAAGGGTTCTGTTTATATTAATCAATATTTTAATCAACTCAATATTGATGCACATTATAAAACAACAGGTCCCGAAATTTGGGAACAAACAAGTGGTAAAATTACTCATCTTATAGCTTGTAGCGGCACGGGAGGAACCATTTCTGGAACTGCAAAGTACCTAAAAGAAAAGAATCCAAACATAAGAATATTAGGTGTTGATGCTTTTGGTTCAGTATTAAAAAAATACCACGAAACCAAAGAATTTGACAATAAAGAAATTTATCCATATAGAATTGAAGGTCTTGGAAAAAACTTAATTCCAACAGCTACAGATTTTGATGTTATCGATAAGTTTATGAAAGTTACTGATGAAGAAAGTGCGCACTCAACAAGAGAATTAGCCAGAATTGAAGGGCTTTTTGTTGGTTATACTTCTGGAGCTGTACTTCAGGCCATTAGACAATATGCCGAAGAAGGTGAATTTGACGAAAACAGTAATGTGATTGCTATTTTTCCTGACCACGGTTCTCGTTATATGAGCAAAGTATTTAGTGATGACTGGATGAACGAGCAAGGTTTCTTTGACAGCATCAATGAAGAAGAAGCACAGAAAATAGAATTTATTAAGTAAAGTATTAAGTACAGAGTATTACTTATTAAGACATAAAAAAACTCCATTCGTTGAAACGAATGGAGTTTTTTTATAAAATCAAAAATCAAAAATAAAAAATCAAAAATCAAAAATCAAAAATCAAAAATCAAAAATCAAAAATCAAAAATCAAAAATCAAAAATCAAAAATCAAAAAATCTGAAATCTACAATCTGAAATCTAAAATTTATTCCTCCATAGTATGATAGACGTTCATCACATCATCATCTTCTTCCATTTTTTCAATTAATTTCTCAACATCAGCCATTTCGGCTTCTGATAATTTTTTTGTAATTTGAGGAATACGCTCAAAACCAGAAGAAAGAATATCAATTTTTCTGTTTTCTAACTCTTTTTGAATAGTTCCAAAACTACTAAAAGGCGCATATATTAAAATTCCATCTTCGTCTTCAAAAACCTCTTCGGCGCCAAAATCAATTAATTCTAGTTCTAATTCCTCAGGATCAATTTCGCCCGCTGGGATTCTGAAATTACACGTATGATCAAACATAAATTCAACCGAACCTTGTGTTCCCATAGTTCCGTTGCATTTGTTAAAATAGCTTCTAACATTCGCTACAGTTCTATTATTGTTATCAGTTGCAGTTTCAACTAGAATTGCAATTCCGTGCGGAGCATAACCTTCAAACAATACTTCTTTATAATTTGCTGTGTCTTTATCTGTAGCTTTTTTGATGGCACGTTCCACATTTTCTTTTGGCATATTTACTGCCTTTGAATTCTGGATTACCGCTCTCAATCTAGAGTTTGCCTCAGGATTTGGTCCGCCTTCTTTTACGGCCATTACAATATCTTTTCCAATTCTGGTAAATGCTTTGGCCATTGCCGACCAACGCTTCATTTTTCTTCCTTTTCTAAACTCGAACGCTCTTCCCATTGCTTAATTTTTTTACATTGCAAAAATAACTTTTTCAATTTCAATATCAAAATTCAATATTAAAATTCGATTTTAATTTCAATTTTCTATTGTCATTCTATTTTAAATTCCCCATAATTTTTATGGATTCAAAAACTCGAAAGTTGGTTTTTAAATTTTTTATTTGTGTAGTATTTACAGATTTCAAATAGCTACTTGCCTGTATTCTCTGTATTTCATTTGAAGTGTTGGTTATGAAAAATGGATAGTCTTGCTTAATAAATGTTTCTATTTCTTTCCATTGCTTTGTGATTTTTTTTGTTTGATCAAAAACAGAATTAAATTGTAATGGGATAGTTATTGATTGTGCATAAAATTGATTAAAACTTGCCTTTAAACTAATATTTTTTTGCAATTCTAAGTTCGTTTTTGATTTTTGAATGTACTGCAAAATGGCTTCTTTTTGTTTTTCATTCATTGGATATTTATTAGTTTCCACAATACTTTCAATTTTATCGTTCTTAAATGCGGAAGAAAAATCTTTTTCTTTGGGGATTTGATCGTCAAATATACTTGGAATTTCAATATCGGGTATAATGCCTTTATACTGATTACTTTTTCCGGTTACTCGGTAAAATTTTCCGATGGTAATTTTAAGAAATTTATCATTGTCATCTTTTAATGGAACAATTTCTTGAATAGTTGCTTTTCCTAAAGATTTAGATCCTATTACTAAAGCTAAATTATAATCTTGCATGGCGCTTGCAAAAAATTCACTTGCGGAAGCAGAAAAACCATTAATTAATATAATCATCGGCCCAGTAAAACTACTTTTTGTTTTTTGATTGTGAACAATTTCTTTTTGATGTGTTCTTGTAACAATTTGTGCTAAAAACGGAGCACTCATGAATAAGCCACAAAGTTTAACTGATTCTTCCATCGAACCTCCTCCATTGTTCTCTAAATCAATGATTAATCCCGTGATTTTATCTTGTTTTAATTTGGTAATTTCTTTGGCTACATCATCACTTACATTTGTTTTACCATTTTCTAAAGTGGAATAAAAACTGGGAATTTTGATATATCCTGTTTTTTGATTTTCTCGTTCTAATATATAACTATAGACACTGTTTTGATAATCTTTCATTACTTGTTTATAGAGGTTTGCGGTATAAACCTCTCCACTTTTTTTCTTCATCGTTAAAGAAACTTCTTTGTATTCGCTTGAGCTTAAAATTTTTTCTATTTTCTCAAAATTCGTACAATTAACCAAATATTTTTCTTGTTTTGATTTTATTTCAACGATTTTATCTCCTAATTCCAATCTATCCGAAAAATAGCCTGGACTACCAGGTATAATGTCTGCTATTTCAATATTGTTTTTATCATTTACCGAAAAAATTAGTCCTAAAGTAAAATTATCAGAACTTATCGTTGACAGAAAATCTGATTTTTCATTGGCTGAAAAAAACATCGTATGTGGGTCAAAATAAGAGCAAAATACGTTATAAAAGAGATTGTAAAACTCCTCAACAGTAAGGATATAGTTTGTTGCCTGGCAAGTATAATCTTCAAATATTTTTTGTTTCGAAGTTTCCGAAATGCTAGAAAAAATGGTTTGTAGAGAATCTTTGTTAGAACTGCTTTCAGATATTTCGTTAAGCACACCAAAAAGAATTCTTTTTTTATTATATTTTTTTAAATCAGCTTCCGTTTTAAAATATGGTCCTTCATTTTTAGAAAATCTTATTATTTCGCTACTACTCAACGGAAAATTCTCTTTTTTTAAGATTTTTATAATTGCAATATGGCGATTGACAGCTTTTTGATAAACGCTGTAAAATTCATTTAAAAAACCGCAATTCAAATGTCTAATATTGTCATCAATTTTGTACTTGTGCTTTTTTAGACCGTTAATCTCTGATTCTAGAAACAATTCGTTTCTGCTGTCAATCGTTTTTAAAAAATTGGAAAAAACATAAACCGATAAACTGTCATTTACTGGTTTTGGTTTGAAATGATACTCTGCAATTAACCCGTTAATTTTGGATATGGTTTTACAAGCAACCGTTTCGGGTTGGGCAATAATCTCTTTTGATAAAAGCAAGAACAGAATTAAAATTACCTTTTTCAAATGTTTTATTTCTTATAAAAAGGCAATTTTACCACCTTTGCTTTCACCTCATTTTTTCTAATTCTAATAAAAATTTCGCTGCCAATTGTACTGTTTTCGGTGGTAACATAACCCATTCCAATACCAACGTTCATTGATGGTGACATGGTTCCCGAAGTTACAATTCCGATGACGTTGCCCGAAGCATCAACAATTTCATAATCGTGTCTTGGAACAGCTCGTTCTTGCATTTCGAAAGCTACTAACTTTTTTGAAACACCATTTTCTTTTTGTCTTTTTAGGTTTTCAGAATTGGTAAATTCTTTAGTGAATTTCGTAATCCAACCCAAACCAGCTTCGATTGGCGAAGTGGTATCGTTGATGTCGTTTCCGTACAAGCAAAAACCCATTTCTAATCTTAAAGTATCACGAGCAGCAAGACCAATTGGCTTGATTCCAAATGCTTCGCCAGCTTCAAAAACTTTGTTCCAAATTTGTTCTACTTCTGAATTTTTGCAATAAATCTCGAAACCACCTGAGCCGGTATAACCAGTGGCTGAAATAATCACATATTCGATTCCGGCAAAATCTCCTACTTCAAAATGATAATATTCAATAGCCGATAAATCAACCGAAGTTAAGGATTGCATGGCTTCAACAGCTTTTGGTCCTTGTATTGCCAATAAAGAATAGACATCGGAAAGGTTTTTCATTTCGACACCCAAATCGTTGTGGGAAGAAATCCAATCCCAATCTTTGTCTATATTCGAAGCATTTACAACCAATAAGTACATCTCGTCTTTTATTTTGTAAACCAATAAATCATCAACAATTCCGCCATCATTATTCGGTAAACAGGAATATTGTGCTCTTCCGATGGTTAAAGTAGCAGCATCATTGGAAGTTACTTTTTGGATTAAAGCCAAAGCGTTTGGACCTGTTAGCAAAAACTCGCCCATGTGCGATACATCAAAAACGCCAACAGCATTGCGAACTACTTCGTGTTCGGCATTGACACCTTCGTATAAAATGGGCATATTATATAAAGCAAACGGAAGCATTTTGGCTCCCAAACTCTCGTGGATGTGTGTTAGTGCAGTATTTTTCATTTTAGATGTATATAAAATTTTAAGTGGCTAATGTATTGATTTTTTTGTATAGTGACAAAGTAGATTATTGCTGAATTCTAAAGAAAGTAAATTATTCTTATCGAGATTTTATAGTCGATCTTGGAATCAATGAAAACATAATTTACAATTGAAAATTAAGGATTTTTAAAAAAAGCTTCCGATTTTCGGTTCAAACCTAACAGGACTTGAAAACCTGTCAGGTCTTTGTTGGAAACCTACAAGTTATCCATTGATTCCTAAATTCCCATTACCGATAAAGCGCCCTTGCAACACATACTTTCGAACGCTATTATATCATCATTTCTTTCTAGAATGCTATTAGCTGGTAACAATTTAATTCCACTATTACAGAAATGTATTTATTTGTTAGGCTTTTGGGTGTATGGTTGTGTTTTCCATTAAAAAATTACTATGTATTTTCATGCTAGTATAAAATTTTCAGAAATTGTAATCCATTAAAAACTGGAGCTAATTGATATAATTGCACCATAAAATTGCCTTTTTTGTTTTTTAATTGAGAACTTATTCAGCATTAAATATTGTAAGAAAATTTGAATATAGGGCATAAAACAATATTATGTTTAATACTAAAGCAATCTTTTAAATAACTATTGATTTTACATTATAAAACAAGACATTATATAATTCTTATTACTTAATTTAAATTACTAAAGTATCGAATAGATGTTACGCTTGTAACCATTTAGAAAGTATCTCAAGAAACTGCTCTTCATCAAAAGGTTTCGACAAATAGTCATTCATTCCTGTGTTAATGCATTTTTCCCGTTCGCCCTCTATAACATTGGCTGTTAAAGCAATTATTGGTGTTCTTAATTGTAGTTTTTCTCTAATTACAATTGTAGCTTCATACCCGTTTGATATTGGCATTTGTAAATCCATTAAGATGAGATCGCAATCATTATTTATTAAATATTCGACGGCTTCTTCACCATTTCCTGCTTCTGAAATTAGAACCTCAAATTCATTTAAAATTACTGTTGCAACCATTCTATTCATGATATTATCATCAACCACCAATATTTTTTTGCCTTTAAAGATTTTAGTATCTATACTGGCGGTGTCTTTTTTAATCAAATCTGATTCCTTCCCTTTTGCAAGACTAAACCGAACATATACCGTTGTTCCCTTGCGTTTTTCACTTTCTACTACAATCTCACCGCCCATATTATCAATTAAGTTCTTACAGATACTCATGCCCAGTCCAGTTCCTCCATATTTTCTAGTTGTAGATTCGTATTCTTGACTAAACTTTTCGAACATGTGTTTCAAAAAGGATTGATCCATACCTACGCCGGTATCAATAACTTTTATTTCTAATTTTTGAAAGGTTTCATTGTCGTTCAAAACTTTACAACTAAGGTCAACTTTTCCTCTTACTGTGAATTTTACAGCATTCGAAACAAGATTTAACATTACTTGATTTATCCTGAAAGGGTCACCTATGAGTACAGGACATAAATCCGAGTCGCAAAATGAATTTGTCAAAGAAATTCCTTTTTCTTCTGCTTTATGCATCATTACTTTCATAACATTTTCCATTACTTCTTTGGGAGCAAACGGAATTTTTTCGATAGATAATTGTCCTGATTCTAATTTTGCTAAATCTAGCACATCATTAATAACTACTAATAAGTTTTCGGATGCATTTGTAATATTACTCAGATAAGTCCGTTGTTCATCATTCAATTCTGATTTTATTAATTGACGACTCATGCCCATTATAGCATTCATTGGCGTTCTTATTTCGTGACTCATGTTTGCCAAAAAATTATGCTTGGCTTCGCTAGTTCGTTTGCTATCGTAGGCCAGTTGTAGTGCTTTTTTTTCTGAGTCTAAAATTTTTGATATTAGTTGCTCGGTTTTAGCATTAGTTGGTTTAAAAATAAAAATAAATATAAGTAGCAAAACAATCAGGATAAAGACTAAAATTGTATACTCTAACTTGCGCTGTTGTGCTATTTTCTTGAACGCTTCTTTTTCATATTGCGCTACAATTTCATTCATTTTTACTAGAAAAACATCCTGATTTTTCAAAATAATCTGAATCAGTTCTTTATTTTCCTTTTCATTAATGCGCTTTTTCTTATTTTTTATGTACCGTTTTGCAGCATCGACACTACTACGAAAACTAGGTTTGATAGCAATAAACAACTTTTGTAGTTCTGGACTTTTAGTTTTCGGTAAACCAAGGCTGTCGCTTCCCATTTCTAAAGCATTTTGATTGAACTTCCAGAGCGAAATAATTTCATTGGCTTCGTTCAATTCAGCCTGATTATTTTGAGGATTTGAGATATAATGCAAAATCAAAATTTGTTTGGTCAATTTTTGGCTCAACATTCTTTGTTTGCCAGAAATATTAATGATTTTAGAATCATTAAGCTGCCGAGATAGGTTGTACTGAACAATCAACTGGCTTAATAAAACTATAAACGCAATGGTTAATAAAGCAAAGATGTATAGTTTTCTTAAATTCTTGAAAGAAATAGTCGCGGAATCAGTAGTATTGTCAGTCATTTTTATGATTATTATTATTTATACAAAAATATTTATTACCCATTGGTTTTGCCTTGCTTTGTGTCAATGCAATTATTTCTTAATTATTGTTGTGGGATAAAAGTATATAAAAAAAGTCAGAAAGAAAGATTCTCAATTATTATTGTAATGTTTATCATTTTGTTTATATGGAGTAAAGTAGTGCTGCATACTAGTAATTATTTTTTTAATAAGTTTATAGTAATCTATTTTTTATTTTTTGCTAGATATTGCTGCATTGCAAAATAGAATGCTACTTTTTGCAGTATTCTCAAAGTTGTTTTAGCCAGTTTCCTGACATCCCTTTATTGGGAAGCATAAAATCTCTTACCTATGTAAAATGACTAAGCAATTATTATATTTGCGCTTCATAAATAAAAATTAATGTAACAGATGGTGCTGTTTCGCTCTAAGTCAGCATCATCATAAATAAGCAACAATGAAAAATATTACAATTCTACTACTTTTCGTGTCGTCGTTCTTAAGTGCACAAAACACTACCAATGTTATAGGTCGCGTTTTCGACGAAAATGAAAAACCAATTTCTGGTGCAAAAATCACTATTAGCGAACTGTCTTTAGAGGTATCATCTGATGAAAATGGGAATTTTACTTTGGAGGACATTACACCAAAAACCTACAATTTTACTGCATCTGCGATAGGTTTTGAAACAGAAACAAAGTTTAATATTATCATCAAATCGGCGGGAAATAGCGATTTGAATTTTATTTTAAAAACGGTTTCAAATAAACTGCAAGAAGTAAAAATTACAACAAATGCTTTTCGGCGTAAGAAAGAATCGCCTTTATCGATCCAAAGTTTATCTCCAGTAGAAATTGCCACTTTCCCCGGCGGCAATAATGATATTGCAAAGGTGGTTCAAACGCTTCCGGGTGTTTCTGGTTCGGTTGGTGGTTTTAGAAACGACATTATTATTCGTGGTGGCGCGCCCAACGAAAATGTGTATTTTTTAGATGCTATTGAAATTCCAAACATCAATCATTTTAGCACACAAGGCAGTGCTGGCGGTCCTGTTGGATTGCTCAATGTATCTTTTATTGATGGCGTTACTTTATCGAGTTCGGCTTTTGAAAGTAAATACAACAATCCGCTGTCGGGTATTTTGCAGTTTAAACAGCGCAACGGAAACAACAAAAAGTTTCAGGGAAATATTCGTGTTGGTGCTAGCGAAACAGCACTTACTTTAGAAGGTCCAATTCTTAAAAAGAATAATGAAGCCAGTAATACTTCTTATTTAGTATCGGTGCGTCGTAGTTATCTTCAATTTCTATTTTCATTAATTGGATTGCCGATTCGTCCAGATTATTGGGATTATCAGTACAAAATAAATTCAAAAATAGACGCTTACAACGAAATTAATTTCTTGGGACTGGGTTCTATTGACGACTTTTCGGTGAGTAAACCAGAAGAATTCGACATACAACAACAAATTACGCTAGACCAAGTACCCATTATAAAACAATGGAGTACTACAAACGGTTTAAGCTGGAGAAGACGATTTAAAGACGATTCTGGTTTTATGGTCAACTCGATTAGCGCCAATATTTTAAATAATAATTTTAAACGTTACACCGACAACGAAAATTTACAAGGCCTGTTTTTTGATAATAACTCGCGAGAAACAGAAATTAAATTCAGAAATGAAGTCACCAAAAACTATGGCAATTGGAAAGTTGTTGTTGGTTTAAACGTAGAAAATGCAATCTATGCTAACGAAACCCAAGACCTGAACGCAAATCAAACCTACGCAACCGAACTAAATTTCATTAAATCTGGTTTTTTTGCACAAACTTCGACCACAATTTTAAATGATAAATTGGATGTTTCCTTCGGTTTTAGATCAGATGCAAACACATTTACAACCCAAAAGAATCAATTTTTAGAAACGTTTTCACCACGTTTGGCACTTTCTTATGCACTAACGCAAGAAAAAGATTGGAAATTAAATGCAACCGTTGGTAAATATTTTAAAATTTCGCCTTACACTATTTTGGGTTTCAAAGATAATACAGGCAATTTTACCAATAAAGACGCTAAATATACCTCCAACCTGCATTATGTTCTTGGTTTGAGCAAGACTTTGAATCCAACTACACAAATTACAGTCGAAGGATTTTATAAAGATTATCAAAATTATGCTGTATCAATAATCGATGGCGTTTCTTTAGCCAACAAAGGTGGCAGTTTTGAAGTGCTAGGAAATGAAGATGTGATAACAAACGGTAAAGGAAGAACTTATGGAATGGAATTTTTATACCAACAAAAATTAACTAAAAACTTTTTCGGAATTTTAGCCTATACTTTATTTAAAAGTGAATTTACAGGAATCGATAATCAATACAGACCATCGGTTTGGGATAGCCGCAATTTAGTATCAGCAACCGCTGGATATAAGTTTAAAAGAAATTGGGAAGCTGGAATGCGCTATCGTTATGCGGGCAAAACACCATTTGCAAAAACAAACGAAGCGGCAACATTAGCGAATTATCCGCAAATTGTTTTAGACTATAACAATCTTGGAGAAAATAAGCTAGATGCTTTCAGCCAATTAGACATTAGAATTGACAAAAAATGGAATTTCAAAAAAGTGGCATTTAATTTATTTTTAGACATTCAAAACATTTTGGCACAAAAAATTCCAGAACCAACAGCGTTCGGATTAAACCGAGACAGCGATGGCGGTATCTTAAATCCAAGAAGTTTAGTTGCCTTGAATGTTGCCGAAGGACAAGTTTTGCCGTCGATAGGTATAATTTTAGATTTTTAACTTTCTTTGAAGCTGCAATTGTATAACCTAAAATTCAGAAATATGAAATATTTTATTTTAACATTAGTCACAGTTTTTACAATAGTGAATATTCAAGCGCAAACCTTAAATAAAGGATATTACATTACCCAAAACAATGACACTATTGCAACCCAAATTAGGTTTCCGAAAGGCTTTTTCGGACAAAATAATTTTACCAATAAGATTGAAGTTAGGGACAGCCTTAATGGTACAAAACAATTTGAACCTATTGATATAAAAGGATATGGATTTACGACTGAGCAAGGTTACAAATACAATTTTTTGTCAAAGCCAGTAAATGATGGTTCATTCAAATTCCTTTCTCCGGTATATATTGGGCCCAAAGTAAGTCTTTATCAATATGCTATACATACATCAGGAAGCGGCACTTCACTTGCTTCTCAACAGGTGTTTTATACCTTTGAAAAAAACAAAACCGACTACCTTTTTGTGGTAGGAAGAGCAACAAAACATTTTAAAAATAAACTAAAAGAATTTTTCCCAGAGGATCCTAAAGTGCAACAGGCCATCGATGAGCGAATAAATTATTGGCATGAAATGAAAAGAGACCTCATTGAAATATTGTTGATAGCCAATAGGAAATAATATATTTTCCAAATAATATTATCACAACAAAGGTAGCTATCGGCATCAAAAAGTTTACTTCAAAAAAATTAATAGAAGCAATTCAAGAGCATCCTGAAAGTAGACGTGAATGGTTGCCACGAAAATTTAGTTACGAAGCTCAAAAGGCAGGTAGCGCTAAAAATTATAAATTATGGCAAGATGGTTTTCATCCCGTTATATTAGATACTTTAGAAAAAATGGAACAACGTGTAAATTACATACAATATACCCCGATAGCGGACTTTGCAATCCGTGCCCATTAACTGTCTTGTCCTCGCAATTCTAAATAAATTACAATACAGCTATTTCTTCGCCACCCAATAATGCCTTAAATCCAATGTGTTCGGATATTCAGGATTGACTAATTCTATTGGTGTATCTGGTTTTAAATTGGTTTTATTTTGCGCCACAAATCTTGAAACTGTTGGTGTGTCAATCACGGGCGCACTTTGTTCCGTAGTTGCTGAAGGTGTATGTCCGAAGTCCCAAAAACGACTAATTTTTCTCGACTCGGCTTCGTAACTATTTATGGGTACTGTATCAAAGCTTCTACCTCCAGGATGCGAAACAAAATAGGTGCAACCACCAATGACTTTGTTGTTCCAAGTATCCACAATATCAAAAACCAACGGCACATCGACACCAATATTAGGATGCAAAGCTGATGGTGGATTCCAAGCCTTATAACGAATTCCTGCTACATATTCGCCTTTGGTTCCTGTGCTTCGCAACGGAATTCGACAACCTTTGCACAACAAAATATGACGATCAGGAATGATACCCGATACTTTTACCTGCAATCTTTCTAGGGAAGAATCGACAAAACGGGCTGTTCCGGTATTGGATAATTCCTCGCCCAAAACATGCCAAGGTTCTATTCCCAACCGAATTTCCAATTGAATATTATCAACTGTAATGCCGCCATGATGCGGGAATCGAAACTCGAAAAATGGGTCAAACCACGAAATGTCAAAATTATATCCAGCTTCTTTCAAATCATTGACCACATCAATCATATCGAGATATGCAAAGTGTGGCAACAGGAATTTATCATGCAATTCGGTTCCCCAACGCACTAATTTTTTCTCGTAGGGCTGTTTCCAAAATTTGGCAACCAAAGAACGCACCAACAAGTTTTGAACCAAGTTCATGTGTTTGTGCGGTGGCATATCAAAAGCACGTAATTCCAATATTCCCAAACGTCCTGTCGAAGAATCTGGAGAATATAATTTGTCAATACAAAATTCAGTTCGATGCGTATTTCCAGTAATGTCGGTCAATAAATTTCTAAAAATCCGATCAACCATCCAAAAAGGAATGTCTTTGTCTTTAGGAATTTGTTCAAAAGCGATTTCCATTTCATACAAACGCTCGTCACGACCTTCGTCAATTCTTGGTGCTTGACTCGTTGGCCCAATAAAAGGTCCAGCAAAAAGATAACTGAGTACAGGATGATGTTGCCAATACGTAATCAAACTGCGCAATAAATCTGGTCTTCGCAAAAGCGGGCTATCCTCTGGTTTTGAAGCTCCCAATGTAACGTGATTTCCTCCGCCAGTACCAGTATGTCTGCCATCGACCATAAATTTATCGGTTCCCAAACGAGAAAGAAACGCTTCTTCATACAAAGCGGTGGTATGATCGACAATCTCCTGCCA
>CAMCTL010000053.1 GCA_945878515.1 Flavobacterium psychrophilum
AACCAATCTTCTGTTTTTTCTGTGATTAAGGTTTTTAGTTCCTTTGAATTGTATGTTTTTTTGGCTACAATTGGTTTTATTTCCGCCGTATCGGTGTTTTTCACTTCAATTTTTGTTGCAATAAATGAGGTATATAATCTTGGTATTGAAAGTCCCAAAATCATTCCCGGCAATCCATTTATTGAACAAGGACCACCAGAAACGGTAATGTCATCGGTATAAAAGGCAAATACATACACATCGTCCATTATTTTGCCCACGGCTTTTCGGCAATTGTAACCTACTATTTCTCGGTGTTCATTGGTGATTTTCCATTCGATATTTGGAACACTATCCGCAATTACAAAATTGGTTCCTGCTATTAATTTTTGCATATTCATCTTTCTCGCCGTGAAATCGAGATACCAAATGTTTTCTTCATCGGCATCTTTTTCGCGCTTCGGGATTTTGGTTTTTGGACTCCATCGTTCAAATTTATACAGGCTTTTGTTGTCTGCAAAAGTATAAGTGAAGTACGAAATTTTCAGGTCAGACAGGTTTTCTTTAATCATCTCGTCCCAGCTATCATTGCTCATTGTCTTTTTGAGATTGGTGCTCACTTCAAATTCGATTACAGCTTTATCTAAAAATTGTTGCGCTTTTGTTGCGGTTGCAAAGAGCATTATGGCGGTAAAAATTAGTATTTTTTTCATGGTTTGTGATTTGGGAAATTTCAAATAATTGCAATTCATTTTGCCAATAATTTATTTTTTGGGTGCGTCGCCTTTGTTTTTAAAATTCCAAGTAAAACCGAGCATAGCATATCTTTTGAGTCTATCGTTTTGCTCTTCAGTAATTGTGTTTTCATAAACATTTCTTTGAATACCAATGTTTTGATTCAAAATATCTCGAACTACTACGTAAGCCGTAAACTCATCATTTTTAAAAGTGCGTTGCAGTCTTGCATTCCACAATTGGTTGGTAAGATTGTTCTGGAAATCGACCGTTTTTTGTCTTGAAAACAAATTATAGTCGGTAGAAATTTTCCATTTTTCGTTCAAATAAACCCCAAAATCTAGACCCAAATTATTGGTGTAAAAGGATTTTTTTTCGTCATTTAAAGTAGTGCTGTTGCTGTTATTTGAAAAATAATTGCTTAAACTTAAGTCATATTTTTTATCCTTTGATTTATTCATATAAATAGAAAATCCTGAATTCAAGGTTTTGGAAAAATTAAGTACATTGTTGATGCTTAGTGCCGACTTATTATAACTCAAGGAAGGATTAAGATTAATGTGTAAATCAATTTTCTTGATTTTAAAACCATAACCAAAATAAAAATTTCCAAATACATTTCCGTTCGTGTTGATGGGTGTGTTGATGGTTTTGGCACTTTCTGGATCTATATCTCTGTTATAAGAAATTAAATTCGAAGTAGTTCTTAAAGACATACTAACCCAAAAATGTGATTCTGTCAAGATGCTATAACTACTTGTAGATACATCAAAACTATTGGTAAAAGATTGTTTTAAATTTGGATTTCCCAGCGTTTGATTGAAGAAATCCTGATTATTTCTCAAAGGTTGCAATTGATCGATTGTAGGCTGTCTTGTTGCACCTGAATAATTGAAACGCAAATTGCTATTGCTTTTGTATTTATAGGAAAAACTTGCAGCCGGAAAAAAATTAGTGTAATTCCGAATATATTCTTTGTCTAAAGTAATGTCTTTCAAATCAAAAGTAGTAAATCCAACACCACTACCGAAGTTGAAATTTATTTTTTTTGAGTTGTAACTTACTTTGATATCGGGCTTGTTGGTGGTAATAATTTGATCAAATTCGTTGGACAACAAAGCATCAACCACATCATAATTACCGGTACTTTCAGAAAAATTGTAAGTTAGAGAATTGCTTTCGCCGGTGTTTTGCGTTAATTGATACCCAAATTGAACCGCATATTTCTTTCCAAGTGGCTCTGTATAAACAGCATTTACGGCTAAATTTTGATTCGTCCTGTCCCCAATTTTATTTTGATTTACATCTTCTTTTGAGGAAAAAATACCGCCTTCATAACTTGTATTAGTAGACTTTAAAAAATTAATTGAATTGGTTCTCAAACTATTCCAACTGCTGTTTAGAGAAAAAGTGCGACGGTTTTTTGCAAACTTATGCTTGTATAAAATACTCGCAAACAAGGACGTTTTTTCTGAATTAATTTCAAATGTTTTTTCTTGTTTGTTTTTCAATAATCCATCAGCACCCGTTGTAGTTCCGTCTGTAAATTCATCACTTTCGGTATTGTAAAAATTGGTTTTTGCAGTAAATTTTAAGGAGTTAATAGTATCTAATTTTACATCATAAGTTGCATTAAGCTTAAAATTACTGCGGTTTACATCGCTATTTGTAAAAGTACTATTGTTTAATTGGGTCTCGCCTACTTGCGTTTGCGTATTTCTACTATTGTTGTTGGTGTATATTTGATTGTTGTATTTTGGCGTAACGTTCAAGGTATGTTTGTCGTTCCATTTGTTGCTGTATTGCAAGCCTGCGTTGGTGTTTTTGATAAAACCATTTTGAGTATCCACATTAGGTTCCTCATCAACACTACCGCCGTTCCACATAAACATTACGTTTCCGTCATCGTCCATATTCATACTCATATCATCTCGGCCACCAAATTTTTCGCTATCTTGCCAGTCCAATCCGTCTTGTCCGGTATTTCCATTCAATAAAAAGGCAGATATTTTCCGTTTTCCCTTGAAAGAGCTCACCATTGAATTGGTGTTGTATCGGGAATCGATGTTGGTTAATGGTCCATTTGCACCATCTATTTTGCCAAAATAACCCTTCTTTTTATCTTCCTTTAATTTAAGGTTTATCGTTTTTTTAGTCTCACCATCGTCTATTCCTGTAAACTCGGCTTGGTCACTTTTTTTATCAAAAACTTGTACTTCTTTTATCGCATCTGCTCTTAAATTTTTGACCGCCATTCCTGGATCATCCCCAAAAAATTCTTCGCCATCTACCAAAACTTTTTCTACCTTTTCACCCATTGCTTTTATGGTACCATTTTTATCTACTTGAATTCCAGGTAGTTTTTTCAATAGTTCTTCGACGTTTGCATTAGCATCCACTACAAAATCGCTAGCTCGGTAACTGGTTGTGTCGCCTTTAATTCTAATAGAACCGGTTTTTATAATTACTTCTCTCAGTGCATTAATTTTGCTTAGCAAAGCAATTGTCCCTAGGTTTTTATCTGTTTCATTTACCGTTACATCATCTAAATAGTCGGCAAATTGATTGTGAGAAGTCATTAGAATGTAGTTTCCGGCTTTCACATTTTTGAGTATAAACTTCCCTGATTTATCGGTTCGGGTAAAAGCGTGTAAAATAGAATCTTTGGGCGTTAATAAAGCTACAACCGAATTATAAACTGGGGATTTCTGGCTACCATCTTGAAGAATACCCGAAAGGTTAGATTTTTGTGAGAAAGCGGAGAAAGAAACGACTAAAAAAATGGCAAATGCAATCGTAATTTTTGACATAAATAGTTTTTAATTGATGGTGTTTCTAAATCAACTTTATATAGCACTACTAAAATTGAAATAGATTTAGATTTGGTTTCAAAACCTAACGAAACAAAAACGAATGTAGTATTATTTCTACTTGCAATTTAAAATTTTAATGTTTAAATAATTACAAATATCCTTTTAAAGTAAAAAAAAAGAACTGGCTGATAGCTTATAAAATCGAATTAATTTTGTCTACTACACTTTCAACTGAAATTGTTCGCATTGCATTTTCATAACCTTCCACCTTTTTATTTCCGTAAACGGAAGTCGGTAGTTTTGGAAATAAATTTCTATCCGACACCAAAGCGTTTTCCAATGGTTGATTGAAAGGCGAAAATCCCGCAAAAGGATGTGTTGCGCCCCAAAGTGTAATAACTTCTATACCAAACATTGCCGCAATATGCGCATTTCCGGAATCCATAGCAAGCATCACATCAAGATTAGAAATGAGCTGTAGTTCTTGTTGGAACTGGAGTTGTCCAGCAACAACAATTACGTTTTCTTTACCGTTTGCAAGTGAGGCCAACAATTCAATTTCCTTTTTTCCGCCGCCAAATAGTAAGATTTTATAATCTGAATTTTCGGCTAATTTGTCGATAACTTTTTGCATTAAATCCAATGGATAGACCTTGGAATCGTATTGTGCGAAAGGCGCAATTCCAATTAATTTTATCGCAATAGCTATTGGGATTTCTCCAATTAATTGACTTATTTCCGAATCTAAAACTGCCTTTTCGGGAAATATTGGATTAGATAAATCTACTTTAAAACATAGTTCTTCAAAAACTTTTGAATGTCTTTCAAACATTGTAGTTAGAGGTTTGAAAATTTTATCGTCGGCACGAGTTAAAGCGGCTTTTTCCTTTCTGCCCTTATTTACATGAGCGATTTTTTTACCATTTATTCGAAACAAAGCTCTAAGCATTTTAGAACGCAAAACATTGTGCAAATCCACAAAAGCATCTATTTCCAATACTTCCAAATCTTGAAACAAGCGCATCAGGCCGATCACTCCATTGTGACGGTTTTTGTCATCAAAAGCATAAAAAGAAAGGTTTCTAATTCCATCAAAAAATGGTTTAAAAAAAAATGTGGAAATTACCGTTACTTTAACATTAGGATTTTGTTGAACAAAAGCCCTTATAACAGGAACCGTCATGGCGACATCCCCCATTGCGGAGAGCCTTATAACAGCTATATGTTGAATTTTTTCGGACAAAAAAAGATTTTAATTTATAATTTCGACTAAGTATATAAAACGTTAAGAACAATCAGAGTAAATCGACTTAGTTGTTCTTGTTATGATAATTCTACATCATAAAAATCCAAGAATTAATAGGTGTTTATTTTTTATTTTGATACAAAACTGGATTCAAGTCATCATCATTGTACATCTTCATTTGTTTATAGACTTTCATAAATTTAGCACCGCTTTCAATGTCTGCTAGCAAATCTTCAATTGCGGTTGACAAATCTGTTCTTTGTTCTAACAAAACATTTAATTTGGTCTGACATTTGTCTCTGTGGTCTTGCGAAGCTTCTTCTCGAACAGCTTCTTCATGCATGTGATAAATTTTTAAAGCCAAAATTGACAATCTATCAATTGCCCAAGCTGGACTTTCAGAATTAATTTTTGCATCGTTATTTACAACTATATTTGCATATTTTTGAAGAAAATAACCATCAATATATTCTACCATATCAGTCCGTTCTTGATTCGAAGCATCTATTCTTCGTTTTAAAGCCAAAGCTGCAACTGGGTCAATATTAGGATCGCGAATAATATCTTCAAAATGCCATTGAACTGTATCGATCCAGTTTTTTAAATATAATAAGTGCTCAATTTTATCATTTTGAAAAGGATTATGAATGGGTTGATCAACATTATCAAATTGATGATAATCACGAATACTTTGTTCGAAAACGGAATAAGCTAATTTTGAAAACATATCTGTTATATTTTATAAAGACAAAGATAGTTTTTATACATTTACAATAATACTTTAACGTTAAACTTTAAACATAACTATGCAAACACATTATTTATCTGAAGCCAATAGTATTCTAAATCATTTTTTGGGTCAAATTAGGAACGTTAATGTTCAAAATGACAGCATGCGTTTTCGCAGAAATATTGAACGAATTGGCGAAGTTATGGCTTATGAATTGAGTAAAGATTTACTCTATAAAAATATTGAAATTCAAACTCCGCTTGGCATCAAAAAAACCACTGAAATCGGAGATAAATTGGTTTTGTGTTCAATACTTCGGGCTGGATTGCCGCTGCATTTGGGGTTTTTAAATTATTTTGACAATGCCGAAAATGGTTTCGTTTCTGCCTATCGTCACCATCCAAACAATGATGAATTTTTTGATATTTTAGTTGAATATCAAGCCGTTCCCAAAATTGAAAACAAGACCTTGCTTTTGATTGATCCAATGCTGGCAACAGGACAATCGATGCTGGCTGTTTTTAATAAATTAATGGAAAAAGGACTTCCAAAAGAAATTCACATTGCCGTAATCATTGCTGCTCCCGAAGGAATTGATTATCTCGAAAAGCATTTGCCAGATTCTTGTCATCTTTGGATTGCTACTTTAGACGAAAAATTAAATGATAATAAATATATCATTCCAGGACTTGGAGACGCGGGAGATTTGGCTTATGGAAATAAATCATAATTGCGAGAAAAACGCAAACAAACTACAAAGAATTAATACACCTAAGACCATTTCTTGTTTTAATAAAGGTTGTTTTTCTTCAATGTGACTTGTTGCCATAATTGATAACGGCGCAATGGTATAAATCAATAAATCATTGCTTTTGTTCGGTGAAATTGCAAAAATCACTATTGCGATAAAAAAAGAAGCTATTATTTTTTTGTATGACGCATGTAAAAACAAAAGTTTGCTCGAAAGTGATGCAAACATCGAAATTACAAAAAACAAAGCAACAGTCAAATAGATTGAAAAAGCGATGTTCTGGTAGGTATTGGTAAAATAATGAATGTCAAAATTGATCACTGCATTTTCGGTTAGGTATCCTAAAATATCTTTGCTAAAAATTAAGGATACGCATACAGAAATTACTGCTAAAGCTAAAAACGCGATAAACGGCAAAACCCAATTTCTATAATCTCTAGCAACGTGAAAAATTATTGAGATAAAAACCAGAATTATATATAGTATGCTCCAGAAGTGGAATAATGCTGCTAGAAAAATCCACAATGAAGCATCAAATATTTTTTCTTTCGATGTTTTTAAGGATTGCAAAGAAATCAATCGTCGAAGTGCTAATAAAATAAAGAAATTAGATAAAAGTAAATTTGTATTAACCAATACTGAAGGGAAAAAAAGCAAAAACAAAAAGCAGAAAAACATCGCAAAGCTGCTGTCTTTGCTTAATCCGTTTTTTTTGGCAACAAAATTTGCAATAAAAATAGAACCTAGCGAGATAAGGAATAAACCTCCTATTTTTACTATTGACACCGCTGAATTTATCCAAGATAAATCTTGAAAAACGGTAATGAAAAAGAAAACTAGCATTAAAATTACAACCAAAAATAAATTTAATGGTGTAGATTTTCTAAAAACACTTGTTATCATAAGGATATTTTATACTTTTGTGACTGTAAATATAATACTTGTACAAAGAGGAAACGAGCCAAGTAATTTTTTTTCATTAAAATAAATACCACAACTAGTTAAATCGAATACAATTAACACATAAAATTAAACAGATGAAAGCATTTTTTGAAGGAATTCAATGGTTATTTGAAAACATTTTATTCTTCCTACACAATTTTCTAAAAGAATTAGAATTATCTAATTGGTTTGCTGCTAATATTTTTAACTGGGGATTCATGATTATTTGTGCTGTTGCCATCGTATATTGGTGTCAACAATTAAAATTGCACGAAGACCAAGGAGAAGAAAACCAAGATACTACCGCTCACTCTTTCTTGAAATAATATTTTAAGAAATTTGAAACGATACGTATTGGGAGCTATTTTAAATCGTTCCCAATATCTTTTCTAAAATACATCTTATCAAAATGTAGCTTGTCTATGTTTTGATAGGATTTTTTTATAGCCTCTTGAAAATTGTCTCCATAAGATGTCACGGTCAAAACTCTTCCTCCATTGCTGACTATATTTCCGTTATCCAATTTCGTTCCTGCGTGAAAAACAATTGAATCCTCAATAGTTTCTATTCCCGAAATCACTTTTCCTTTTTCAAATTCTTCCGGATAACCGCCAGAAACAACTACAATTGTTGTGGCACTTCTCTCGTCAATTTCTAGTTCGAATTCGTCGAGTTTTTCATTGGCTACAGCCAAAAACAATTCCACTAAATCCGATTTCATTCTTGGAACTACCACTTCGGTTTCAGGATCGCCCATTCTTACGTTGTATTCAATTACGATGGGTTCGTTGTTCACATTAATCAAACCAATAAACACAAATCCTTTATATTCGATTCCGTCTTTTTGGAAGCCTTCAATCGTTGGTTTAACAATGCGTGTTTCGATTTTCTCCATCAAAACAGCGTCAACATAAGGAACTGGAGAAACTGCGCCCATTCCTCCTGTATTTAAACCGGTGTCGCCTTCGCCAATGCGTTTGTAATCTTTGGCCGTTGGCAAAATTTTATAGCTTTTTCCGTCGGTCAAAACGAAGCAACTCAATTCAATTCCATCCAAAAATTCTTCGATTACCACTTTAGAACTTGCAGCACCAAATTTTTGGTTTACCAACATATTTCTCAACTCTTCCTTGGCTTCCGTCAAATCGTGTATGATTAAAACGCCTTTTCCTGCTGCCAATCCATCGGCTTTCAAAACATAAGGAGGTTGCAAAGTTTCTAGAAAATCGCAGCCCTTCTCCACCGTTTCAGCCGTAAAACTATCGTAAGCCGCTGTAGGAATATTGTGTCTGAACAGAAATTCTTTGGCAAACTCTTTACTTCCTTCTAAAGTTGCGCCTAATTTTGATGGCCCAATAACTGGAATATCTTTTAAGTCATTGTCATTTTTGAAAAAATCGTAAATCCCTTTTACCAATGGATCTTCTGGACCAACAACCACCATTTCTACTTTTTCCTTAAGAACTAAAGTTTTAACAGCTTCAAAATCCGTAGGGTTTATGTCAACATTATGGGCTATCGAAGCTGTTCCGGCATTTCCCGGAGCTACAAAAAGTGCGTCGCAAAGCGGACTCTGAATCATTTTCCATGCAAAAGCGTGCTCTCTTCCTCCTGAACCTAGTAATAAAATATTCATGGTGTTTTGTTAAGTTTGGCAAAAATAATTGCTTTTAAACTGTAAAAACAATTAATTTTTAAAAAGTTGTTGGTTGTTGGTCATTAGTTGTTGGTAAATATTATTTTTGGTGAAATATTTTTTCAATAATGTTTCCACTATTCGATTTTTCACTAAAGTTAAATGGTTTCCCGATGAAGGAAGCCAAAGCCGATTTGCATATAATCCAATCTATTCCCGAACAAGAATACGAAACTTTTATCGAAAACAAGAAACAAGAAATTGTTGATTATCATTTAAAAAATAATTCGTCCTATCAAAAACTCGTTGGCAAAACCACTTTCACTACTTGGAACGATTTGCCAATAATGACCAAGAAAGATTTTCAGAAACCATTGATTGAAAGGCTTTCAAACGGTTATTCTCTTACAACTGTTTACGTCAATAAAACGTCTGGATCCAGTGGCGACCCTTTTATTTTTGCCAAAGACAAGTTCTCACACGCTTTAACTTGGGCTAATATTATCAACCGTTTTGGCTGGCACGGAATTGATTTTAATTCCTCATATCAAGCTCGTTTTTATGGAATTCCGTTGGATTTTATGGGCAACAAGAAAGAACGCTTGAAGGATTTTTTAACCAACCGTTTTCGGTTTTCAATTTTCGATTTGTCGGATAACGTTTTGGAAGGGTTTTTGAAAAAATTTGAAACAAAAAGATTCGATTACATCAACGGATACACAAGTTCAATAGTTTTGTTTGCCAAATTTTTACAGCAGAAAAACATTGTTTTAAAAAACATTTGTCCCACTTTAAAAGTCTGTGTCGTCACTTCAGAAATGCTTTTTGAAGAAGACAAAATCTTGTTGGAAAAGCAATTTGGAATTCCTGTTGTCAATGAATACGGTGCTTCTGAACTGGATTTGATTGCTTTTCAAAATCCTGAAGGAGAATGGCAGGTAAATTCTGAAACCCTTTTTGTGGAGATTTTAGATGAAAACAATACTGTTTTGCCTTACGGAAAGGAAGGTCGAATTGTAATCACTTCCTTGTTCAACAAAGCGCATCCGTTTATTCGATACGACATTGGCGACATTGGAATTTTAGACGAAAAAAGCACACCGAAAAAACCGATTCTCAAAAAGTTAATTGGTCGAACCAATGATGTTGCCATTTTACCAAGCGGAAAAAAATCGCCAGGATTGACTTTCTATTACGTGACCAAAAGCATCATAGAAGATGATGGCAACGTAAAAGAATTTGTCATCAAACAAACAAAAATCGATACTTTTGACATTGAATATGTAAGCAAAACCGAATTGAATTTGGAACAAATCCAAAAAATTGAAGCTGCAATTGCCTTATATTTGGAAAAAGGATTGATTTTTACATTCATTAGAAAAGAAAAATTAGAACGAAGCAAAAGCGGAAAATTGAAACAGTTTGTTTCGAGCCTCACCCCAACCCTCTCCAAAGGAGAGGGAGTTATAAGTAAATAATTGGAGGACGCAAAATGCGACCTCCAAATTGAATCTTGAAGTCACAAATTGTGACATCAAGACGTTCAAGGTCTCAAATTGCGACCTTGAAGAATATAAAAGAATACTTTATGGAAAACGAAATACTACTTTCTGAAGAATTAATTTCTACTAAAATTTACTTTATTAGAAACCAAAAAGTGATGTTTGATAGTGATTTGGCTTCGCTTTATGGTATTGAAACCAAAAGATTAAAAGAAGCTGTTAAAAGAAACATTACCAGATTTCCAGAAGATTTTATGTTTGAATTGACTGAATTAGAATATAATTCTTCAAGATCGCAAATTGCGACCTTGAAGAAAGGAAGAGGATCTAATTTAAAATATTTGCCTTCCGTTTTCACGGAACGGGGTTCTTATGTTGTCTAGTGTTCTCAATAGCGACAAAGCCATTCACCCGAGGCAAAGCCGAACGGAGCGAAGCTAAACGAATATTCAAATTATGCGGACATTTTCGAAAGTGAGGCAAATGCTTTTGGACACCACCGATTTGAAAATAGATATTATTCAAATTCAGAAAAAATTAGAAAATCACGATAAGAATATCGAGTTGGTTTTCTCTTATTTGGATGAACTATCCGATAAAAAAGAAAATGAAACGCCAAGAACAAAAATTGGTTACAAAAAATAACATCAAATGAAAATAACCATAGTCGCAGGCGCAAGACCTAATTTTATTAAAATCGCACCCATCATCAAAGCGATTGAAAAAAAGAAATATGAAGGAGCGCAAATTTCATATCGTTTGGTGCATACCGGTCAGCATTATGACAAAAACCTGAGCGATACTTTTTTCGAGGAATTAAATATTCCAAAACCCAACAGCAATCTAGAAGTAAAAAGTGGTTCGCAAGCGGAACAAACCGGAGCGATTATGGTCGCTTTTGAAAAAGAATTGCAGCAAAATCCTTGTGATTTGGTTGTGGTTGTGGGCGATGTCAATTCGACAATGGCTTGTGCAATTGTAGCCAAAAAACAAAACCTAAAAGTTGCTCATGTCGAAGCTGGAATTCGCTCCGGCGATATGACAATGCCCGAAGAAATCAACCGAATGGTAACTGACAGCATTACCAATTATTTTTTTACAACCTCAATCTCAGCATCGGAAAACTTGCTGAAATATGGTGTTGATGAAACTAATGTTCATTTCGTAGGCAACGTGATGATTGACACTTTATATCAAAATTTGGACAGAATTTTTGAGCCTACTTTTTGGAATGAATTTCAATTACAAACAGGAAATTATATTATTCTAACTTTGCATCGCCCGTCAAACGTAGATGAAGAACAATCGCTTATTCAATTGCTTCAAGGCATTGATAAACTGGCTGGCGACAAAAAAGTGATTTTCCCCATTCATCCAAGGACAAAAGCTATTCTAGGCGAAACGAATTTAGAATTGAAAAACATTCTTTTTGTAAATCCTCAAGGCTATTTGAATTTTATGTACCTCATCAAAAACAGTTTTGCCGTGATTACGGATTCTGGCGGAATTTCGGAAGAAACTACCGTTATGGGAATTCCTTGTTTTACGATGCGAAACAACACTGAAAGACCCGAAACACATAGCATTGGAACGAATACTTTGGTTGGAACTTCTATAGAAAATTTAGAAAAGCTATTTGGGAAATTTCTTCAAAGCGGAAAACGAAAAGCAGGAATTCCTGAACTTTGGGACGGAAAAGCTTCGGAACGGATTATTGATATTCTGCTTAAAAAATAAAACGGCAATTTTGTCATTCCGTAGGAATCTCAACAAATATTAAATCAGTAATTTTAGATTCCTACTGAATAACAACAAGAGTGAAAAAAATGAACGACATCCTCATTATATCAAATTATTATCCGCCTGAAAAAGGTGCTGCTGCCAATAGAATTGAACAATTGGCACTGAAATTACATCAAAATAATTATAAAGTTACTGTGCTTTGCCCGTTGGGGAATTATCCAAAAGGTGAGCTATTTCCAGAATACAAAGGTAAATTTTCAGTAACCGAAAAGCTTCAAAATATTACTGTAAAGCGACTTTGGATTTATCCTAGTGTGAGCAAAAACATCTTTAAAAGAACGCTCTCGGTTTTGTCATTTGCTTCGATGTTGTTTTTCTATTTGTTGTGCAAAAAAACGCCTCACAAAGTAGTCGTTCAATCGCCGCCGTTATTGTTGTCGTTTGTGTCAGTTTTGGTACTATCGCTAATGCGAAAAAAAATAATCTTAAATGTTTCCGATTTGTGGCCTTTGGCGGCTATTGAATTGAAAGCCTTGAAAAAAGAAAGTTTTTCACATCAAGTTTCTTTGTTTTTTGAACGTTTTATCTATTCGAAAGCTACTTTAATCTTTGGTCAGTCTAACGAAATCATTGCTCATATTCACTCAATTTTTCCAGAAAAAGAGTGCCATTTGTATCGTAATTTCCCTGATCATCAAGTAGGACAAATGGATTTGGTTGCTAATGCTAATGAACCTATAAAACTATTTTACGCAGGATTGTTAGGCGTTGCGCAAGGTGTTTTTGAAATGTGTCAAAAAATTGAAATACAAAATCTAAACATTGAATTACACATTTTTGGAGATGGTGCAGAAAAAACCCAAATTGAAGAGTTAATAAAGAATAATCCAGAGAAAAAAATCTTCTTCCACGGAATGCTAGAACGGAATATACTGCATGAAAAACTCAAGACTTTTGACATTGCCATAATTCCATTAAAAACGAGAATTTACGGCTCTGTTCCCTCAAAAATATTTGAATATGGTGCTTTGGGATTTCCTGTGCTTTATTTTGGTGGTGGTGAAGGCGAAACGATTGTCACAGAAAACAATTTGGGTTGGATTGCCCCAGTTGGAAAATTTGAAAGCCTAAATTCCTCTTTAATCGAAATATCAAAAACAGGAAAAAGTGAGATCCAAAAAATGAAACAGCACGTTTTTGATACGGCAGAACACCATTTCAATCTGGATTTTCAAATTAAAGGTTTAATCCACAAAAGCTTGTTTTAAAAGGCTTTTTCGTCTCCTTTTATTATATTATAAATGGTTTTGAGTATGATTTCAATATCCAATAAAATAGACCAGTTTTCCATATAAAAAATATCATATTTCACTCGGTTGATGATGTCTTCGTCCGTTTCTACCTCGCCTCGGAAACCTTTTGTTTGAGCAAGCCCGGTAATTCCTGGTTTAACTAAATGACGTACCATAAATTTATCTACTTTTAGAGCATATAAATTAGCAACACTTACCATATGTGGTCTTGGTCCTACTACTGACATTTCGCCTAAAAAAACATTCAAAAACTGCGGTAATTCATCAATACTGGTTTTTCTGATAAACTTTCCCACTTTGGTTATTCGAATGTCATTTTTCGATGTCAAATCCACATCAGATTTATCGTTTATATACATCGATCGGAATTTATAACAATTGAATTCTTTGTAGTTTAATCCATTTCTTTTTTGGATAAAAAACAATGGTCCGCTTGACTCTAACTTAACTATTATGGCTAAAATTGGGGTTAGCCACGACAATAATCCAATGATGATTATGCTTGAAAAAACAATATCAAAAAGGCGTTTGATGATTTTATTTATCGTTTCGTCCTGTAATATGTTCCTTAGAGAAATAACAGGAATGTAATCGTAGTATTCGAATTTAGCTGTTCTCGAAAATATTTGTTTTTCGTTTGGAATAAATTTTAAGGTTTTTAAATTGTTATCGGCAAAATCTATAATGTCGCTAATTTGACTATCTGATAAATCCGCCATCGAACAATAAATTTCATCTGTTTTGCTAGATATTACATAAGAAAAGCATTCGTCAATTCGTTCGCTTTTATGGTTTTCGAGCGTGAATATTTTCATCAATCTGTATCCATAATCTGGATTTTCAGCAAAAAAGTTTTTTAATGGGGTAATGCTTTTATTGTTTCCCAACAAGACCACGCTTCTTGAATTTCCTCCATATAAAATTCTAATACGTTTTAACAAATAATAAATGGAAAGTTTGAAGAAAAGAATTATTGCTATCGAAACAAATACAAAGAAAACAACTCTTTTTTGAAAATAAAAATCTGAATAAAATAGCTCTAAAGCCAAACAAAATAAGGAAAATAAAATGAACTGCTTTAATGCGCAATTTAGTATTGCAATAACCTTTGTGTAGCGATAAACCTCATAAAAACCTAGGTAAATAGCTATAGCAATCCAAGCAAAACTGATTAAAATGGAATAAATAATTTCGTTAGAATGGAAAAAAAATATAAAAAAAGCCGCTACATTGATAATAATTAAATCAATCAAGTATGAAAAAGGGCGAATATAGCCTGAATATCTTCCGGTTTTGGTTTTCAAATCTGCAAATTTGATTTTAGAGTATTTACAAAGAAAAGTTTTGTCTTTTCTTCTATCGCTAGAATTCCGCTATTCTACATTAAAAATTTGTTCCAATATTTTGATTGTAATCAAATAAGTGGGTTTTACACCCGTTGTTCCTAAACCACCTGAAGCTAAAGTGCTTCCCGTTTCTAATGGATTATCCGAAGCATAATAAGCATATCGAACTTTTACGTCTTTTGGAATACTTTTCCTGATTTTTGAAGCCGACTGAATGGCTTTTTGATAATAAGATCCTTCCATTTCGAGTCCAATTACACCCCAAGTTGATTCGTGAAAAAACTTTAGTAAATCTTTATTTTGCAAAGAAGTTCCAAGCACTGTAACCATTGGTCCTTCAAAAACAGGTATGTCATCATTGATAAACATTTCACCTTTCAATTCGTTTTCGAAGAAATAATTATCAGCGGTTCCTTCATTTATATGCGCAATGGGAATCATAATATCGCCTTTTCCGCCTTGAAGAATTCCAGCTTTTCCCATAATAGAAACAGATTCTACATTCAATAAAATGTCCTTTTTGTAGGGTTTCAATAATTCGTCTATAGTTTCATAAGCTTGCTCGCCAAACGCATAATCCATCACGATAATTACTGGTTTTTTGTCTCCAATGCTTGCTTTTGGAAAGGATGATTTTGCCCAATCTATTTTAGCGGTGTCAAAAATTTGAACATCAATATTGGTCCCTGAATCATCTGGAAGCGAAATCATCCCATATTGTTTGGCAAATTCTTCTACTTTACCTCTCACCTCATGGGCTCCAGATTTACTCAATTCTTCGTAAATAAAGAAATCCGATTTGTCTTTGAACTTAGTTTTTAGCACAGTTGTAGCAAAAATAGAGTTCATCACACTGTGCATATTAGCGCTGATAATATGAATTGGTCGTTCTAAAAGGTGGTTCTTTTTTAAGACTTCTTTAATGTTTGTTGCCCAAATCTCGCCGTGAATATGATGTCCTAGTCGTTCTCTTAAAATTGGACTGAAAGTAATGGTTCGTTTGTTGTCATCGGTCAATTCTTCAATCGCCAATTTTCCTAACCAATAAATTACGTGCAAAAATCGATCTGGAGATACTTCCGATCCAAAAGCATCATAAATATCCAGAACTTCTATAAATGTTCGCCCAAGAATGTTTGCAGCGTGCGAAACAGCTTTTTCTTTTTCAATTTGATTAAGCTTTTTCTTTTGTGCAACTGCCAATTCTAATTTTTGCCAATCGCGAGAAACTTCGCCAGCATCATCTAGTAAAACTCGGTTTCTGATCTTATGCGATTCGATGAAAATAAAGGTCAAATGTGTCAAAATATCATAAATATCCGAACGTCCTCGTGTGATTTCGACATTCATTTGTTCTTCGTCGATGCGATAACAATTTCGTCTTCTTTTTGGAGGAACAATCGCCTGAAAATGAGATTTTGAATATCCTTCATCCGAAGTTAAATTGATAAAACGACATTCCTCTATTCCTGTTGGCAAACGTTCAATAACATATAAAAGTCCGCTTAATTCTACTTTTTCTTCAGCAATATTTCCATATATTTCTGGTCTCAAAGCTAACAAAGCTTCACGCAAAGTATCGCCCGAAACTCCCATTGGTTTATAAAAACCACGGTTAAACAAATGGCGCATTGTGATGTACATTTTTTCAATTGCCGCCGATGACTCTTGTGCTCTAGATCTCGATATATTTTTAATTTCTTTCATTTATTTATTATTGAATGGAACGAAGCAAACTTGTTCCTTTTGTTAGTTTACTTTTTGTAACCTACAAATGTATGGTTTTTATGAATTATACCGATTATGTATTCAATATAGTCCGATAAAAACGGACTATTTTCATACTATTTCGGCATTTAACCATAAACTATTGAACTATTTTACAAATGTTATTGGTACTAGTTGCTTAAAATTAATGTTATCACTGGTTCATTTATCATCATTTTGCCTGATGAATCGCTATTATCTTGTTTTGTTTTTCTATTCCATTTTCCACCTGCGAAAGTGTATAAAAATTCCTTTTCGACATAATTATAAAGCACAAATGGAAAATAAGTCTTTTGTATTTGTGTACTATTGGTGTTGGAATCTGTAATGATTTTTTCGAATTTATTCTTTTCAATCAACAACTTTTCAAAACCAACAAAAAGTCCGTTTTTCGGAAATTTTAAATAAAAATCCGACAAATCAAATCGGTTAATTCTTGTTCCTTTTTTTACGGTAACTACAAAGTCCTTGTCGAGCAATTCTATAGCGGGAAAACCATTGGAATCTACATTGTAAAAATGAATTTTAATGATGGCATCTTCGATTCTACTATCAGTATAAATGGTGACTTGCTTTATGTATTTTGTCTTTTTATACGAAGGCAAATAAGGAAAAAACTTGGTGTCAATTTTTGGGCCGTTGTCAAATGCTTGATACATTTCGTTTTTGTATTTCCCAATTTCAACTGTTTTGGTTCCAATGCTTTTTGAAATCACAACTTCATTAAGTAAATAAGCAGCTGGTTTCAAATTCACTTCTGCAGCTTGAGAAGCGTTGATGGTTTTCTTTTCGTACCCTAAAGTAGAAAAAATTAATTTCTTTCCATTAGATGCGATATTGATAAAAAAAGTCCCGTTTTCCTCGGAAGTCGATCCAATATTTTCATTCTCGACCCAAATATTTACATAAGGAATTGGTTTTCCGGTAAGGCTGTCTTTTACAACTCCATTAATCTGGGCTGAAACAGAGAAGGTAAATAACATCAATACCAATAAAAGTCTTTTATCTATCATCTTTGCTCTATTCTATCTTCTATTCTTTTTGCAACAAATCCACAATTTTTCTGTCGTTACTCAACCTCGGAATTTTGTTTTGTCCACCTAGTTTTCCAATGGATTTCATATAGTCTTGAAAACCGTTTTTGACTACTTTTGTAACAACCACTTTTCGCAAAACTTTGCCCACAATCAAATCATCGTAATAGATGTTTTGTTTACGCATCGCATTGTCTAAAGATTCAGCAAAAGTATCTGTGTTTTCAGGTTCGTTTTCGAATTCGATAAACCATTCGTGATACGGCAAACCTACCTTTGGCGTAATTTGTGGCGCAACAGTAAATTCATTGATTCGAATATTTGAGCCAACGATAGCTTCTTGCAAAGCACTTTCGACTTCTTTTCCAATCACGTGTTCGCCAAAAGCCGAAATATAATGCTTGATTCGTCCGGAAACGATAACTCGGTAGGGTTTCAAACTCGTAAACTGGACTGTGTCGCCAATGTTGTAGCCCCAAAGTCCAGCATTGGTAGAAATTATCAACACATAATTTACGCCTAATTCGACTTCGCCAATGGTGTGTCTTTTTGGATTTTCGGTATAAAAATCGTCGCTTTTGATGAATTCGTAGAAAATTCCGGAATTCAATAGTAACAACATACCTTTCTCTTTTTGGCAATCTTGGTAGGCAAAAAACCCTTCCGAAGCAGGAAATAATTCAATGCTGTCTACTTTTCGTCCAATCAGGTTTTCAAATTTCGCACGATACGGTTCGTAGTTTACGCCACCATAAATGAACAAATTAAAATTTTCAAAAATTGCACTAACTGGAGCATTTGCTTTTTGCGAAAGTTTTTCAAAATACATTTGCACCCAAGATGGAATCCCCGAAATGACAGTCATATTTTGGTCGAAAGTTTCATCCACAATAGCATTTACTTTGGTTTCCCAATCTTCGATACAATTGGTTTCCCAAGAAGGCAATCGGTTTTTTTGAAGATATTTTGGAACAAAATGCGCCACGATTCCGGATAATCTTCCCAGTTTTACCCCGTTTTTTTCTTCGAGAATTGGACTTCCTTGCAAGAAAATCATTCTTCCATCGACAAAATCGGCTTTTCCTGTTTCGTGAATATAATGAAGAATTGCGTTTCGAGCTGCTTCGATATGAAATGGCATCGATTCTTTTGTTAACGGAATATATTTGGCTCCCGAAGTTGTTCCTGAAGTTTTGGCAAAATACAACGGTTTTCCTTTCCAAAGAACATTTTCCTCTCCTTTTACGACTTTATCAACATAGGATTTCAAACCTTCGTAATCCCGTACTGGAACGTTATTAGTAAAATCCTCAAAAGTTTTTATTTGGTCGAAATGATGATCCATCCCAAATTGGGTTTTTTTTGCCTCACTGATTAAGCTTTCGAATACTTTCTGCTGCGTAACAATAGGATTAGTTGCCCAAAGCTGGGTTTTTCGATAAATATTGCGTGCAAATATTTTAGCAAAAAAAGGTTTTAAAGACATTATAAGTGTTTTATTTTTTTTTCGCTTTTGATGCGCTGGATTGGGCTTTTTTTTCTTCTGCAGCTACCTCTTTGCGCAGTTCCAATTCTTCTTTTGATGGCGACAAATCGACTGGAGATTGCGTTTCATCCACGGTTGCAAGGATGGAATCTTTATTGAATTTGGCATATTCTAATTCGCCATTCAATACTTTTTGAATAGATTTGATGTAAGCTTCGTTTTGTTGTAAAGCCAAAGTCAGCGAATCGGATTTTAAAGCCAATTCCGTAGCATCTTTTTTTAATTTAGAAGAAGAATAACCTGGAATAAATTCTCGCAACGGGGTAAAAGCAATGACAAATGTAGTAAACGTAATCAATAAAATAGCGCCTGAAGTTGCTGCCACAAAAACATTCATTAGATTCAATTTGAAAGAAAAAAGTTCTTCAAAAGTTTCTTCGTTCAAAATAACCAAACGGTTTTTGGTGAATAATTTGTTGTGAAGTTTTCTTCGTTTAAGTCTATTTTCAGACATGTTATTCGTTTATGATACAAATATAATAATTAATGCAATCATTCACCTGTTTTCTTGTTTTCGTTTGCGTTATGGTTGATTTTATCAAATTTTTAACGCTTATAACGCTAAAATAATTATCCCCAATTGATTTTATGTTAAGTAATTCTATATACCTTTGTTGCACGATTTATTACAAATTTGCTACGGCAATAAAATATTATATTATGGGAAGAATAGGTGTACCAGAAATACTTATCATTTTGGCAGTTGTTTTATTACTTTTTGGAGGTAAAAAAATTCCAGAATTAATGAAAGGTTTAGGCAGCGGAATCAAAGAATTCAAAAATGCCGCCAAAGACGACAAACAACCTGCAGATAAAAAAGCAGACGAAACGAAATAATTAATTTTCTTTAGATTTCAACAGTAAAAAAGTTCCAAACTCTAGGCGATTTATATCCTTGAGTTTTGGAATTTTTGTTATATTGAACTTATTCTAATTTCAAAACCTCTTCGATTATTTTTTGCTTGCAGGTTTCCCAGTTGAAATTAAGCAACATTTTGGGTTGTAGTTGAAGATTCGCATCTTCAAAATAGGTTAAACTTTTCTGAACCATAAAAATTGAACCGTCGAGATATTTTTTTTCATAAAATGATAAAATCTCGTCAAGTGAAAATTCATTCAACAAAAAATACAAATCAATAAAATCTTTTTTACTACCACGACCAGCAATTGCATTTAGTTTCATTGCAGCAATATCTTTGGTTGAAAGCATTCTTATGTTTTCAATAAATAAACATTCTGAAAGTAATGGATATTTATAATTAACAAAATCAACTTTAACATCGTTGATTTTTGTTATCAAAATGTTTTTCGTGCTTTGAGCCACTTTTACTTCTCCAAATTCAAAAAGTTTTTCAATAAATAATTCTGGATTAATTTCTGAATTTCCAAACAAATCAATATCAATGGAATTTCGATGACCCATTTGTAATGCTAATGATGTTCCTCCGACTAAATTAAAATCTGAAAATAG
>CAMCTL010000054.1 GCA_945878515.1 Flavobacterium psychrophilum
CGTTGACTTACTTTTTCATAAAATGAATTTTCAAAATAAATACCCAACTGAAACAAGTTTTTTCCCATTACCGAATTCGAAGCTGGAATAACGTTGTCTTCAGTTTCAAAATGCGAAGTGATTAAAGCTTCGTCTAAATTGGAAGTAAAAGCAAAAAATCCGGACTTCTCGTCATAAAAATGTTCCAAACTATAATCAGTCAATAATTTGGCGTAGTGCAACCATTTTTCATCAAAACTAACTTCGTACAAACTGATAAAAGCAGCTATTACAAAGCCATAATCTTCTAAATATCCGTTTATTGTACTTTTTCCGTTTTTGTAATTATGAAATAAATTTCCATCATTCGACCACAAATTTTTGATAATAAAATTGGCGTTTTTCAAAGCCAAGTCCAAATATTTTTTAGTTTCTAATGCTTTGTAAGCGTCAACAAAACCCTTTAGCATTATGGCATTCCATGAAGTTAAGCATTTATCATCCAATCTAGGTTTTGAACGTTTTTCTCTTTCGATGTGCAGCATTTGCTCCCAAGATATTTTCTTTTTTTGGAGTTCAACAATTGAAATATTGTTGTTTGTTGCAATTTCTTCAAGACTTTTATTTTGAATCAAAACATAATTTCCGTCTTCCCACAGTCCAAAGCTATTGATGTTGAAAACCTGACTAAACAAATTGAAATCAGTACCAATTAAAGTTTCCAACTCAGGAATTGTCCAAACATAAAATGCACCTTCTTCCAGATGATTTTCAGCATTTAAACTATCGGCATCAAGTGCACAAAAGAAACCACCTTCGGGATTCATTAACTCTCTTTCAACAAAAGTCAAGGTTTTTTCGATGATTTCTTTATACAACTCATTTTTGGTCAATTTATAGGCATCACTATACAAAGAAATCAACTGACCGTTATCGTACAGCATTTTTTCAAAATGAGGAACGTGCCATTGATGATCGACCGAATAACGAGAAAATCCACCATCAATTGTATCGAAAATGCCTCCGTAAGCCATTTTTGTTAAAGTGAGATTCGCAAAATCTAAAAGTTTTTCATCCTTTTTTTGGAAAGCAAAACGCAACAAAAAATGATAATTATTGGGCATCATAAACTTTGGCGCGCTGTCCATTCCGCCAAATTCCCAATCAAAACCTTGTTTCCACTTTTCTATTAACGGAATTAAATCTTCTTCATTTAGCCCAATTTCTGTTTTTTTATTTTCAATAATACCCAAAGATTGAATGCCTTGATGCAATTTTTCGGCATAATCAATCACCTTTTCAGGTTCAGAAAGATACACTTCTTGCAACTGATTCAGCGTTTCTATCCAATTTTGTTTTGGGAAATAAGTGCCGCCCCAAATGGGTCTTCCGTCGGGAAGTGTTACTACATTTAAAGGCCAACCGCCACGACGCGTTATGAGCTGAACGGCTTTCATATAAACAGCGTCAACATCAGGTCGTTCTTCACGATCAACTTTGATATTGACAAAGTTTTTATTCATAACATCGGCTACTTCTTGGTCTTCGAAACTTTCGTGTTCCATAACGTGACACCAATGGCAAGCCGAATAACCAATACTTATAATTATGAGGATATTTTTTTGTTTGGCTTCTGCCAATGAATCGGCATTCCACGCTTTCCAATGCACAGGATTATTGGCGTGTTGCAACAAATACGGACTTGTTTCTTGAGAAAGTTGATTCATTTATTTTAGTGGTCAGTAGGCAGTTTTTAGTATTCAGATGAAATTTGAAATCTGCCAAGGAAGGAGACTTTTTAGAGCTGGAAAAAAAGAAACGAAATATTTACCGAAAACCAGCGTATGCATTTGACGCACGTTAGCAGCGGAACTATTTTTTTTCTGTATCTAAATAATAAAATAATTTTGCAACTTGTTCAACATCGTCATCAATAGTTGCATTTATGTCCAAAGAGAATAAAACCCAAGTTCCATTTGGTCTATAAAATTCAAAAACAAATTTTAAAGGTTGTCTATCATATTTAACCATATACGAATATAAAACAAAATTTTCGGTGCAATTCTTCTTAGTGATTAGCTCATATCCATAGTACTTTCCCATATAATCTTCAGTATAACCATTTACCTCTTTTTTCATATTACTAATTCCGTCTTTAATATTTGCTGTCCATTTATTGGTAGCATAAAGATTATCAATTGCTTGATTAGAGTTTTTTGGATAATCATTGAAAAACTTTTTAATTAAATCTTCGGGATTAGATTGTCCATAAGATGCTAATGATATAAATGTAAAAGTTACAATTAAAATAAGTTCTTTCATTCGTTTATTTTTAGGTTTTCTGTCGTTCGAGTTTTGTAGGCAACGTTCTCGCTGCTTTGAGATGGCTGGAAATTCGTAACCTTGCAACTTTCTGCTTTGCAGAAAAGTTGATGCGAAACGGTAATTCCACTAAAACCCTACTATATCAAAACAGCTGTTGGTGGCTGGGCTTTTTCTTTTAATTTATTTCTTTTTTTAATTCAATTAAAAGCGCTTTATATTTTTTAAACTCTTCATCATTTGGATTAATTTGAATGACAAAATTAATTTGACCAAGTAAATGTTCAAGATAACTACGTTTTTTTATCCCTTTTCGTTCCATATGATTTATAATACCATATTTATTAATGTAATAAAGTTCCTGACGTAATTTATTTCTTTTATGAAATACAACTTGTGGTTTCTGATTAACAACTATACCTGTAACAGATTGCCTTTCGTTCGGTCTCATTAACTTTGTTTTGTCAGGATTAATTTTTAAATCAATTCTCAACATAACTTTCGAAATAAAATTCAGCAATGATTTTTCATCAAAATTTCCTGAGAAGCTTAAGTCGTCTGCATAACGTGTGTATCTTATTGATTTTTCTTTACAGTATTCGGCAATTACTTTGTCTGCTTTTAAAAAATAAAGATTTGATAAATATGGACTTGTAGGAGCTCCTTGAGGTAAAGAATCATTTTTCGTACATAATTTAGCTAATAAATTTGATATTAAAGCAGAGTAACCTAAAGTTTTAAATATTTCCTCAATTGAATTAGTCTTAATTGACGGAAAAAAATCTTTTAAGTCTATTGTAAATACCTTAGGTTGACCAAAATGAAATTTAAGGTTTTCAGTTAAACTTACTTTTTTTCTGTATGCTTTTGCATAAATACTAACTTCTAAGTTTTCTAATATATTATTCAATATCCAAATTTGGATATCTTTTAAACTCGGTAATGGTTCTGAAATTATTCTAATTTTGCCATTTTTCTTTTTAATTTCATAATCTGTGTAAAATGATTCTGTATAGAAAACAGCTTTCTTTATATACTGTTTTTTATAACCTACTAATGAAGAAAAATGTGAAGTGTTATAAATTACTGGAACTTTATTGTCAAAAAGCGGCTTTGCATAATCTAAACAACGTTTAATATTAGATTCTGAGTAACCAGAATTTGATGCAACTTTTTGAAAAGTTATTTGGTATTGTTCAAATGTCATATTGTCAAAATCGTTAATCGAGTGGGGTTTTATCCCCACTCAAGTTAGTGAATACCGGGCTTAAAAGGGGTGGAGCTCTGCGGAGCCCCTTTTAAGCCCGAGAGCTTGAAAGCGCATTCAATTACAGAGCAGTGACTCACGGCTCCGATATTAGCAAAAGCCAATATGATTTATATTTGACAAAGAACTAAAAAGTTAACTCGTTTTGACGAGGTACAAATATAATATTTTTATCAAGACGAGGAATCTGATTTTTAAAATCTTTTTCTATCCATTCTTCTTTACTAGTTCTTTTGTATGTGTCTTTAATTTGAGAATATAAATCATCTCCCTTTTCAGAGAGCCTTACTTTTTCATTTTCATAGGTTACCAGTCCGTCTGATACAGCGTCTTTGGTGAGTTTAGCGATACTTGTATATGATAACCCCTCTCTTACTAATCGCTTAATGTCGGTGTTTTTTTTAATTGCATTTAGCAATAAAAATATATCTTTTTCTTTCATTTGCTTAATATCTTTGAAATGGAGCATCTATTTCAGTTCCCTTATGAATAATCCCTTTCCAAAAAATTGGAAATGTGTTATTAGGAGTTCTCATTAATGTAATTAGTGCTTCTGATTTTTCATAACCTAATCGATATTTAGATACTTTTGGTATTTTATTTTCAATTTTCCTCATTAGCTCAATTTTATTTTCTAAATCTGGTGAAATAAAATTATCGGAAATTCCTTTTCTTAAAATTAGAGAACTGTAATTTATAATTCCATTATCATCTAAGTAGATTTTTGCTTCCTTTTGGATTGCCATAGTTAATATTCCATATTTGTTATTAATTGTTGCATTTTTGTTTACTTCTGAAAGTGCTTTATTTAATGTTTTTCCGCTACCAATGTAATCGTCAACTAAAATCAAAAAATCTTCATCATTCATTTCAAGTTTTTCTGCTTTTAAGTCTTTAAATTCTTTTAAAAGCTTTAACTCGATTTTTTTAAAACCATTTATTGATGGTTTAATACCTTCTAGCATTTTCATTACTACGTGTCCGCTCTTCATTTCGCCTTCGTCTGTAGGTTTTATAATTGGAAATATTATTAGTCGACTTTTATTTTCAAGTGATTCAACTAAAACTTTTTTTAGAAGTCTTCTTAGATTATTATGATAATCATTATATGACATCCATTCGTACATATTTGTTAACTCTAAAAGCAAATTAATTTCTTCTTGTTTAAGATTGTCTATCAATTCACCAAATCGGTCAAGTTTTTCATCATAGCCATCGATTAGAGTCCAATTTTTTTGATCAAATATTGTTTGGAATTTTAAAAGTGTTTCTAATTTATCTATCATTTTTTTTTGATTCGTCTTTTTTTTATCCTTGCCACCAACTATCAAATAAACGAAACAAACATTCCGCAATCTACCCCAATGTAGGTGTATATGCGAATATTTGTCTCGCTTTATATCTTTCAAAAATAATAGAAAAATACTTTGCACAACCTATAAATCTTGGCAAAGCACTGGCTTTCCATTTTTAAGCTACCAGAGCATCCTTTAAACTTTTATGGCGTACACCAAAAAGCAGGTTCAAATCAATAAACGTCGTACATTGTTTTATATCGCTTAGAAATTTTTTGCCAATGAAATGGATGGTTCCCAACAATTCTAGCTCTAGATTTCTTCGTTCAATGGTTTTATCAGAGCGAAATATAATATATTAAGCATTAATCGCTTCCACTTTAATATTGTCATCATTTAGCATACTTTTTAGCATATTTTCAATGCCACTTTTCAATGTAAAAGTAGATGACGGACAACCGCTACAAGCACCTTGAAGGATAACTTTTACGGTTTTGTCGTTTTCATTGTAGGATTCAAAAGCAATATTTCCGCCATCGGCCTGAACGGCTGGTTTTACAAATTCTTCTAAAATATTGATGATTTGTTGTGAAGTTACATCGAGATTATCAAACTCTTGTGTTTTTTCTGTTTCATCTTTCTTAACAATCATACTTTCGTCCAGAACAGTTCCGCCGTTTTCGATGTATTGTTTGATAAAAGTTCTTAATTCTAAAGTAATTTCGCCCCAGTTGTTGACTTCGTATTTGGTTACCGAAATGTAATTTTCATCGATAAAAATTTCTCTAACGTACGGAAATTTGAATAATTCTTTTGCCAAAGGAGAAGCTACAGTTTCATCAATATTTTTAAATTCCACCGGACTTTTAGTGATCATTTTATTGACAACAAATTTCAAAGTAGCTGGGTTTGGTGTGGTTTCGCCGTAAACACTAATCGGTTGTTTCTTCGATTTAGCATCCGATTCTGTAATGATTGTTCCACCATTTGCAACAAATGTTTCTATTTGTTCGGCCACAGCATCTTTAACATCTTCCCATTCGACGATGCTGAATTTTTCTATTCCAATAAAATTCCCAGAGATATAAACTGTTTTTACAAAGGGCAAATAAAATAATTGCTGAGCCAAAGGCGAATTTTTAGTTTCATCTATGTTTTTAAATTCGAAGCTTTCATTATTGGTAATAAATGAATCAAATTCAAATTTTATGATACTTGGGTTTTGTGTTTCTTTTATTGTTATTTTTGACATAGTTTTTTTAAATTTTTTTACAAATTTAACGAAGTTATTTTTCTCTTATAACTATCTTTGATATTTAATGAATAAATTAACTTTTAAGCTGTTTGAAAAGAACAGATTTTTTTATCCTAGTAATATATTTCAATGTTTAGATTCAAAATTTTTATAATCCTACTTTTTTTGTCATTCAATTCCTTTTCACAAATTGGAATTCCAGTATATTCAGATTATTTATCAGACAATTATTATCTGCTGCATCCGTCGATGGCTGGAGCCGGAAATTGTGATAAAATAAGATTAACTGCTAGAACGCAATGGCTTAATCAATCTGATGCTCCAGCGCTTCAAACCTTAAATTATAATGGAAGGTTGGGAGACAAATCTGGCGTTGGAATTATTCTTTTTAATGACAAAAATGGATATCATTCTCAAAAAGGGGCTAAATTGACCTATGCTCATCATTTGATGTTTTCTAGAGACGAAGTCGATTTAAATCAACTCTCTTTTGGAATGAGCGCGTCTTTAGCTCAAAATCAATTAGACGAAACAGAGTGGCAACAATCGGGAGACTTTGATCCAATTGTTAATGGAATTATAATTCAAGATGCCTCATATTTCAATGTTGACGTTGGTGCTTCCTATAATTATTTGGATTTTTATGTTCATGGAACCATTCAAAATATTATTGAATCAAAAAGAAAGATTTATACAGAATTTGAAGGTGCAAATTTGAGAAAGTATTTGTTTAGTGTTGGTCATGTTTTTGGGAACCGAAATAAACTTTTACTGGAACCCTCTCTAATGTTTCAATTTGCGGAACAAACTAAAGAAAGAACTCTTGACATCAATATGAAAGCTTACAAAAGTTTCGATTTCGGAAAATTGTGGGCAGCTTTATCTTATCGTACAAGTCTTGATGGTGCGACCAATAGTAATAATGGCTTTGCATCTCAAAAACTGCAATATATAACACCAGTTTTTGGAGTCAATTACAATAAATTTATGGTTGCTTATACATATTCTTATCTTTCGCGTGACATAAATTTTGATACTGGTGGTTTTCATCAAATTACTTTGGGAATCGATTTGTTTTGCAAACGTGAAAAATATGAATGTAATTGTCCTGCCATTAATTAGATTTTAAATTTGTCCAATTTTATTGCCCTAAAATGCTAATCAAATCTGTAAACGGAAAAACTCCAACTATTCCCGATGATTGTTATGTGGCTGAGAACGCTACTATTGTTGGCGATGTTAGCTTTGGGCATTCTTGCAGCGTCTGGTTTAACGCAGTGGTTAGAGGCGATGTGCATTTTATCAAGATTGGGAATAAAGTAAATATTCAAGACGGAGCAATAATTCATTGTACGTACAAAAAACATCCTACAATTATCGGCAATAATGTATCAATAGGCCATAATGCCTTGGTTCATGGTTGCACAATTCACGATAATGTATTGATAGGAATGGGCGCTATTGTTATGGATAATTGTGTTGTAAATAGTAATTCGATTATTGGGGCTGGAGCTGTTGTTACTCAAAACACGGTGGTTGAATCGGGCAGTATTTATGCTGGAATTCCTGCAAAAAAAGTCAAAGAAATAGACCAATCTGATTTTTCTGGAGAGATTGAGCGCATTGCCAATAATTATGTGATGTATTCGGGTTGGTATAAAAATGAAGAATAAACTAATTCTTTAGAAATCTTTTTTAATCACTTCATAGTTGTTTCCTAAAATTCCGATAAGCACTTGGGGTTCAGAATTGGTATAAAATATAGGTGCTGTATTTTTTAGATTAGACAATCCCACTTTTTCTTGCAACACATTTTTCGTCTGTCTTGCTACCGCTTCGCCCGAATCTATGATTTGAATATGAGGTGGAAGAATTTTTTTGATTTGTGGAATTAAATAGGGGTAATGACTGCATCCTAAAACGAGGTAATCGATGTTGGCATTGATCATGGGTGAGAGATAAGCTTCAAGTAGCATTGTCATTTGGGGAGAATTGATGTCGCCATTTTCAATAAGTGGCACTAAACCGTGGCCCACTTGCTCTATAATTTTTGTGTTGTGAAACCTTTCGACATTTTTATTAAAAAGGTCACTATTTAAAGTTCCTTGAGTTGCCAAAATCCCTATAGTTTGTGTTTGCGAATGTGTTGCAGCTGGTTTTATTGCAGGCTCTATTCCAATAAAGGGGACATTGTATTTATTTCTTAGTTCCTGAATTGCATTTGTTGTAGCTGTGTTACACGCCACTACAATTAATTTGCAATCCATATTGAGCAAAAGCTCGGAGTTTTTGCAACTTAGTGCAATTATTTCAGACTTAGATTTTTGACCATAAGGCGCGTTTTTGCTATCTGCTAAATAGATTGTTTTTTCGTTGGGAAGTAATTGATGAATTTCAGCCCAAATAGAAGTTCCGCCAATACCTGAGTCAAAAATCCCTATAGGTTTATTGTTATGCATAGTAACAAAGTTATGCGCAACTTTTTACAAATCCTAAAAATTGACATTAAAAGAAAACGCCCAACCAAAAAAATTAGTTGAGCGCATTTTTAAAACATTGAATATATTAGAAACCTAGTTCTTTTTTCACATCGATAGTCAAGTTAGGACCATCTGCAAGCAAAAGATTAGAACCATCTAAAACATATTGAAATCCCTTAGCTTTTCCAACTTTCTGAATTGCGGTTCTTACTTTTTCGTAGATTGGTTTTGTGATTTCTTCTTGTTTGGTTTGCAATTCTTTTTGTGCATTTTGACCAAAATCTTGAATTCTTTTTTGCATATCTTGAACTTCTTTTTGACGTTCACCATTCAAAGTCTCTGTAACTGTTGCAGCTTCTGCATCATACTTGGCTAATTTCGCTTTAAATTCTTCCGCCATTTTTTTGTAATCTGAGTCATAGGTGGCGCTCAAAGTTTCTAATTGTTTTTGAGCAGCTAACATTGCAGGCATTTTTGTCATAATGTCGCTTACATCAACGTGAGCAGTTTTTGCTTGGGCATTCATTGTTTGGCTGGCTCCTATAAATAGTATTGCAGCAATTAGTAAAGTTTTGATTTGTTTCATCGTTTTAAAATATTAATTAATTATTGTTTGTATTCTCTTTTGTTTTTTTCAATTTTTCTTCGTTTGCTTTTTTAGCGGCTTCTCTATCTTCTAGTATTTTTTTCTTTTTTTCTTCTAATGCTCTTTTGCGGTCTTCAATTTCTTTTGCTCTAGCTTCCGCTTGTTTTTGTTTGGCTTCTTCTGCTGGTGTTTTATCTTTTGTAACTATTGTTTCTGTTTTTGTAGATGCTGGAATTTTATCATCTTGTTTAACCGTATTCTCAGAAACCGTGCCAATTTTTCTAGCTTCGTTTGCTGATACGTCTTGTTTTCTTTTCTCTTCTTGGGCTTTCTTGTTGTCTTCCGCCGCTTTTTTGCGGTCTTCTATTGTTTTTGCTCTTTCTTCAGCTTGTTTTTGTTTCGCTTCTGTAGCTGTTATTTTGGCGATTTCTTTTTGTTCATCAGCGTTAGCTGTTTTGTTCTTTGTTTCTGTAGTTGTAGGAAGAGCGTCTGCTTTTTTTGCTTCTCTTTCATCAAGAATTTGTTGTCTTCGTTCTTCTGCAGCTTTTTTCTTGTCCTCAACTGCTTGTTGCCGAATTCTTAGCGTTTCAGCTCTTTGATCGGCTTGTGCTTGTTTTGATTCTGCGGCGGCTGTTGCTCTTTGCTCTTTACTTTCTGAATCGTTTTCTGGGTTAGTGGTTTTAACTGATTTTGAAGCAGTTTCGTTTTTCTTGGCCTCCCTTTCTTCTATTATCTGTAACTTTCTGTCCTCGGCTGCTTTTTTTCTTTCTTCTAATTTAGAGGCAACCAACGCATCTCTTGCTGCCTTTTTTTCATCTAAAACTTTTTGCCTTTCAGATAAGTTTGGGTTATCAGCTAAAGCTTCTTCCTTAGCCTCTTTTGCTTCTTCTTCCTTAAGCTGCTTTTTTGTTAATTGTTCTCTTTTTTCAGTTCGATTTAAAATTTTAATGATTTGGTCACTAATATCAAATCTTTTTGCAGCAAACAGCATGGTCAAATCAGACGATCGATCAAAAATGAAATCATATTTTTTAGTTGTTGCGATATCTTGAACTGCTGTAAAAACTTGGTCTTGAATTGGTTTAGTTAAACCGTTTTTTTGAACCATTAAATCTCCATTTGGACCAAATCTTTTTTGTTGATAATCTAATATTTCAGTTTCAATTAATGCAATTTCGCTTTCTCTTTCCTCAATAAGACTTTTTGTTAGTAAGACTTTTTCGGCTTTTAAATCTTCTTTTAGTTTATTAATTTCATTTTTTTTGGCTTCAATTTCTTGCTTCCACTTTTGGGCTTTTTGTTCAAGTTGATTTTGCGCCTCGGCATAATCGGGTACATTTTGTAAAATGTATTCCATGTCAATATAGCCTATTTTAGTTCCTTTGGTTTGTGCCTGAAACGAATTTGCTATGAGCAAGACCGTAAATATTAATAAAAATTCTTTTCTCATAGCTTTGATTTATTAGAAAACATTTTCTTCAACTATTAAAACTGCTGTCCTATAATAAAATGAGTTTCCCATCCATTTGGTGTGGTTCCTAATGTTCCGTTTGCTTGTGGCAATCCATCAAATCCATAGCCAAAATCTATTCCTAATAATCCAAATGCAGGCATAAAAACTCTTAGGCCAACTCCAGCAGAACGGTTCAGTGCAAATGGATTGTAATTTTTGAAATTGTCAAAAGATGATCCAGCCTCTAAAAATGTAAGCGCAAATATAGATGCCGATGCTTTTAGTGTGATTGGGTATCTTAATTCTAATGAAAATTTATTATAGATTGACGCTCCATTAGATTGTCCGTTTGCTGTTTGTGGTGTAAGTGAACCGTTTGGATATCCTCTTAGTCCGATTACTTCTCTACCATCCATAGCAAAATTTTGCATTCCGTCTCCACCTAAGAAGAATCTTTCAAATGGAATTATTCCTCTTTCTTGATTATAAGCTCCTAAGAAACCAAATTCCATCATAGAGCGAACCACTAATGGACTTTTTTGTGTTCCAGCTACTTTTGTGTACCAATCCCCTTTGAATTTTAGTTTGTAGTACTCTAACCAATTGTATTTTTGTTGATCTACTTTTGCTGGATCCGCAGCAGCTTCTTGATATGTTGAGACTTGCTTTCCGCTTGCATCTAAATAGGCGTCTTTTGGAAGGATAATATTACCATTAGCATCTCTAACATCGGCAGGATTTCTTAATTTATATTCTTCTTTTTCGCCTAAAGTTGCATAATCTATTCCATTAAAAAGGGAATATGGAAGTGTAAATTTTCCTGTAATGCTAAATTCCGCGCCATATATTGGGAAAATAGGATTGATACCTTTGTTGCTTCTTGAAAGTCCGATTGTATAAGCTAAATTTCTTGATGTCCCATCTCCAAATGTAAACAATCCAGTGTTGTAATTGTTTAAATCATAATGCTGATAACTTATGGTTTGTGATAAACCAAAGTAATCATCTGGCACAGTCAATCGCTTATAAATACCAGCAGAAATCGTCATGATATTGAAACTTCTAGTTCGATCGACTTGTTGGGTTTGAAAGTTGTTATTGTATTGAGTTGTGTATGAAAAAGATGTATTTAATTGTACAGGTTTGCGACTTCCAAACCATGGCTCTGAGAATGATAGGCTGTATGTTCTGAAAAAAGTACTGGCTTGCAATCGAAGAGATACTTTTTGTCCATCGCCCATAGGCAAAGGCTTGTAAGCTTCTTTGTTGAATAAATTCCTTGCAGAAAAATTATTAAAAGATAGCCCTAGCGTCCCGATGAAACCACCACCACCATAACCACCTTGCAATTCTATTTGACTCGCTCCTTTTTCAGTAAGTGGGTATTCTATGTCAACTGTTCCAGCTGCTGCATCAACATTTTTAAACTTAGGTTCGATAGTTTCGGGATCAAAAAATCCCAATTGACCAATTTCTCGAATGGTTCTAATAAGCAAATCTTTGTTGTATTTTTCTCCTGGTTTTGTTCTCAACTCCCTGTAGACAACGTGGTCGTTAGTCTTATCATTTCCAGTAACTGTAATTTTGTTGAAATAGGCGATTGGACCTTCATTAATTCTAATTTCAAAATCGATAGAATCATTGGCAGTTTTTGTTTCTACCGCGTTGATGTTAGAAAACAAATACCCATTGTTTTGATATAGATTGGTTATATCATCGCCATCTGGTTTTGATTTATCAGCAATTCTTTTTTCTAAAAGTACACCATTATAGGTATCTCCTTTTTTGATGCCTAACATTGAAGAAAGCCCTTCGTCAGAGTATACAGTGTTTCCAAGGAATTTAATGTTTCCAAATCGGTATTTATTTCCTTCTTCAACTTTTATTTTTATCATCAATGCGTTGATGTCTTTGTTGTATGAAACTGAATCTGAAACAATTCTAGCATCTCTGTAGCCTTTTTCTTTATAGGCTGCAATTACTTTGTCTAAATCTTCGTCAAACTTAGCTTTGATGTACTTAGAAGATTTTAATGTCAGTAATTTTTTTTGCTTTGTATCCTTCATTGATCCCAGCAGTGTTTTGGTCTTTATTTTAGTATTGCCTTCAAATGCTATTTCTTTAATCTTGACTTTAGATCCTTTGTCAATTTTAATGACCATGTTAACATGATTTACTAAAGAAGTATCTACAACGGTATTTATAGACACTTTGGTATTATAAAAGCCATCTTTTTTATATTTATTTTCAATATAATTTTTGGTGGTTGTAATTAAGTTTTCATTTACAATTTTTTCTTTGGTAAGTCCATTGTCTTTTGTTAACTCTTCGATTTTTGCTTTTTTAATTCCAATAAATTTTACTTCATTTAATTTCGGCAATTCTTCAACATGCAAGTCAAGATAAATACTGTCTTTTTCAATTCTATTGATATAAAAGGAAATCTCATCAAAAAGACCAAGTTTCCCTAATTTTTTGATGGCGTTACTTATTTCTTCGCCTGGAACGGTTATTTCCTGACCTTTTTCTAAACCTGCGAATGTAGTTACGGTATTTGCATTAAAACTGATTTTTCCAACAATATCAACTTTTGCCAATGTGTATGTCTTTCCTTCGTCAAATGGTACTCGATCTTGTGCTTTAATTTGAGAAAAACCTACAGAAATTAAAACGGCTCCGAGTATTTTTATGCTTTTGTTTAACACTAAAAAATTATTTAATTTGTTCGCTTGTTTTTCCAAATCTACGCTCTCTTTTCTGATAACTAATGATAGCCTCATACAAATCCTGTTCTTTAAAGTCTGGCCACAATACATCAGTAAAATATAACTCTGCGTAGGCAATTTGCCATAACAAAAAATTACTTATTCTATGCTCTCCACTAGTTCTAATTAATAAATCTACTTCCGGTAAATTTTGCGTGTAAAGATGCTCATTTATAATTGAATCGTCGATAGCGTCTATTGAAATTATATTATTTTTAACTTTATAACAAATGTTTTTCACAGCATCTACGATTTCTTCTCTGGAACCGTAGCTTAAGGCTAAGGTCAGATTCATTTTGTTACAATCTTTGGTTTTGTCTATTGCTTCGAATACAACTTTTTTTACTTTATCGGAAAGTTTGTCTAAATTTCCAATAGCATGCAATTTAATATTATTCTTTTGAAGCATTTCTATATCAACGGTCAAAGTCCGTACCAATATCTTCATTAAAATTTCGATTTCAATTTGGGGTCTATTCCAATTTTCACTCGAAAAAGTAAATAGGGTTAGGTTTTTTATTCCTAAATCAGAGCAATTTTCTATAATATCCTTTACGGATTGTGAGCCAGTTTCGTGCCCTAAGGCTCTAAAATAGCCCTGCTTTTTTGCCCAACGACCATTTCCATCCATTATTATTGCTAGATGTTTGGGTAGGTTTTCAAGATCTATTTTGTCTAATAAGTTCATTTTATTATTGTACGCAGTAACAAGGTTTGTTTCCAAAAGTATACGTTAAGGTAACTCCTGAAAAAACATACCAATCGTTATTATTTATATTTCCAAATTTTTTCAAACTTTCATCTTTTGGATTACTTCCGTCTAGATTATCAGTTATTGTATATCTAGCTCCAACCTCAAACGCTAAAATCCATTGCGATGTAATATTCGATTTAAAACCCACTGTTATAGGAATTGCAAACGAACCTGTCTTCTTATCTAATACCACTAATTCGTTCTTAGCAATATCTAAATAAGTATCGTTATATCTCAGGTAATTTAATCCTGAATGAATATAAGGCGTGTGTTTTTTTCTCCCATCGTGCAAATTAAAATCAAAAAAGTTGAATTCAATACCTAGAGAGACTTCTTTTATATTATTTTTGAAATCATAACCCCTTCCATTTCTGCTAGGCTCATCTGAATCAATGTCGTTTGCAACATAATTTGCATTATTTGCTGAAAAACGATAAGCAAGTCTGGGGTTTTTATTCCATTTGTATAAAATTCCCATCGCAACTTGATTTGGTGCAATATATGTAGTTGATCCAATATCACCTATATAATTACTACCTCCAACAAAAACGCCAATTTCGTGAATTTGTGCATTCATTGAAAAAAAACAAAACAGGAAAATTAGCTTAAAAAATTGATACATTTAATTAAAAATTGCGTGCAAATATAATAATTATCAACGCCAATCAACACTATTTTGTTTAATGTATATCGAATTGGACTATTGAAACTAAAATGATTTGTAAATTGTTGATATACTTTTCAAAAACGGCAAAAAACAAAAAATGGTATATTTTGCAATTAATTTGATTTAATTCCTTCGGTCTTCGCCCCAAAACAGCTTGTTTCTTAATGTTTCTAAAAAAGTTGCATCGGGAATTTCTATCATATTAATTTCAAATGGAGATTTTTTAATAAATAAAATAGTGTCATTATCTAAAGAAAACAATCTGGAATCTAAAGAAACTAAATATTGGTCGTCTCGGCCGGAAACTTTTAGCCTAATTTCGGTTTCATCTTTTACAACAAGTGGACGAGCGTTAAGATTGTGCGGTGCTATTGGAGTAATGACCAAACTCTGCACGTTTGGTGTCAAAATTGGGCCTCCACAACTCATAGAATATCCGGTTGAACCAGTTGGAGTTGCAATTATTAAACCATCGGCCCAGTAGGAATTGAGATATTCGTTGTTTAAATAGGTTTCTATGGTAATCATAGAAGTGGTTTCTTTTCTGCTTACCGAAATTTCGTTAACAGCAAAATTCAAATCTTTAATGGCTTCGTTCTCGGGAAAACAGGACAAACTTAGTAAGGTTCTTTTTGATATTGAATACTTTTTGTCAATGATAAATTGTAAAAAAGATGCGATATTATCTTTTTGCACAGTTGCTAAAAATCCTAAACGGCCTGCATTAATTCCTAAAATAGCAACGCCAGAATCTCTTACTAAGGTGGCAGCTCTTAATATCGTTCCGTCTCCGCCAATGCTAATTAGCACGTCAAAACTACTGTCTAATTCAGTATGAGATTTGAAAGTTGCATGTTCCTTTTCAATAAGATTTTTTTCGAATAAAATTTTCAAAAAATCTGCTTCGATAATCATTTCAACATCATTTTTAATTAAAAAAGTGAAAATATCTTTGATGATGGGTTCTGTACTATTTTGATAGTATTGACCGTAAATGGCTATTTTCATCTTTTGATTATTTATAAATTTCTGACTCTAATTGACAATATGTTGGAGTGCGAATTTAAATATTAAGGTATTTTTCTAAATATTCCGAACGTTCTTTCAATGTGTTAATATAATTGTCTTCAAAATGTTCCGAAATAATTTCATAGTTGTACCGTCTGAAAGATTGGATAATTTCATTCATTACACCCAAACTTATTTTTATAGTTACTTGTGTGTTTTCAAAATCAGATTCTGAGACAAATAGACCCAAGATTTTGCCGTTGTTACTTTCGATGATTTGAGTAATTTCGCCAATCGAATAGTCTAATGTCTTTTTTTGAACCATAAGTATTCCGCCAGATTCTTGCAAAAAAGGAGTTTCGTGAAAAAAATTCAGAACCGATTCAATTTCATAATAACCCAAATATTGATTTTTTTGATCCAAAACAGGAACCAAATTGGAATGATTTTTAGCAAAAACTGCCAAAACATCTAGCCAAATCATATTTTCTCTTGCAAAAAAACCTTCAAGAGAATAACTGTAATCGATAACTTTTTTGAAACCATCAAATGTTTCAATATCCTGTGAAGCAATGCTGCCAAGGTAAATTCCCTCTGAGACAACTGGAAAATGAGAAAAAGTTAATTCATGAAAAAAGTCTTGAACAGAAGCAATGGTTTGCTTACTGTCAATTGCTTTATAATCATTGGTGATATAATTTGTAATCTCGGTCATAAATCTTTCTAAATATTTCATGCAAAATAATCAAAATAATACGAAAACGCCTAAATTTAACTTTGTATTTTTGCAAAATTATAAATTGAGTCGAAGCATTGAGATTACTTCGTATCTCGTAATAATAAAATAATGACAAAGTTAAGTGTAAATATTAACAAAATAGCTACTCTACGAAATGCTCGTGGAGGAAATGTCCCAGATTTATTAAAAGTAGCCACCGATATTCAAAAATTTGGTGGTCAAGGAATTACCATCCATCCGAGACCTGATGAACGACACATTCGCTATCAAGATGCTCGAGATTTGAAAGCTATTGTGTACACCGAATACAATATAGAAGGAAATCCTGTAGAACTTTCATTTATAGATTTAGTACTAGAAACAAAACCAACGCAAGTAACTTTAGTTCCAGATGCAAATGATAATTTGACATCAAATGCTGGCTGGAACACCATTAAACACAAAGATTTTCTAACTGAAATTGTGCAAGAATTTCAACGGAACGGAATCAGAACTTCTATTTTTGTCGATCCCATTTTAGAGATGATTGAAGGTGCAAAAATAACTGGAACCGAAAGAATCGAATTGTACACTGAATCTTTTGCTGACGAATACAATATTGGAAACAAGAGCGGAATCGATCCTTACATAAAATCAGCTGTTTTAGCCAATCAATTGGGATTAGGAATCAATGCTGGACACGATTTGAGTTTAGATAATATCGAATATTTTCATCAAAACATTCCCGGATTATTGGAAGTTTCTATTGGTCACGCGCTAATTTCTGAAGCCATTTACCTCGGATTGGACAATGTAGTAAATATGTATTTGCAAAAACTGAAATAAAAATTTCACCACAAATTACACAAATTATCACAAATTCGAATTTGTGATAATTTGTGTAATTTGTGGTAAAAAATAACAATATGATTTATTCAAAAATAGAAGGCGAAGGTAAACCACTCTTGATTCTGCATGGATTTCTTGGAATGTCTGACAATTGGAAATCAATTGGAAATCAATTTTCTAGCGATGGTTTTCAAACCCATTTACTTGACTTGCGAAATCACGGCAAAAGTTTTCATTCTGATGAATTCAGTTACGAAATAATGGTTCAAGATGTTTTTGATTATTGCAAAGCCAACAATCTAGAAAAAATCTATATTCTGGGACATTCTATGGGCGGAAAAACGGCGATGCTTTTTGCTACAACTTATCCTGAAATAGTTGAGAAATTAATTGTTGCCGATATTGGACCAAAATTTTATCCGCAACACCATCAAACTATTTTAGAGGGATTGCTTGCAGTCGATTTTTCTTTAAAACCAATCCGTAACGAAGTAGAGGAAATCTTGTCAAGACACATTGCTGATTTTGGAACTAGACAATTTTTATTGAAAAGTTTGTATTGGCAGGAAACGGGACAATTGGCATTTAGATTTAATTTGGCGGTTTTAACTCGGAAAATAGATGAAATTGGAAAGCCACTTCCAGAGCATAGCATTTTTAATAAGCCAACACTTTTTGTTCGCGGCGGAAGTTCTAATTATATTCTTGATGAAGATTTTGAAACCATAAAACATCATTTTCCAAATTTCAAAATAGAAACAATTCCAGATGTAGGGCATTGGCTTCATGCTGAAAATCCAAAACTATTTTATTTAAAAACGATGACTTTTCTGAAATACAAACTATTTGGAGAGCATAAATACAGAAGTAATTTTGTTTAACGAACAATACGGAAGGTTTTCATTTGAATCAGCTGTCTAAAAAATATAATGAATAAAGAAACCATATAAATTATAACAATTTATAAATAGTTAAATGTAATATAAGTTACACTTCATAACTCAGATGTTTCTTTATATTTGCATTGAAAAATTAAACAATTTAAAAAATATAAATATGGCTTTAGCAATAACAGATGCTACTTTTGAAGAAGTAGTTTTAAAAGCAACAAAACCGGTTATGGTAGATTTTTGGGCTGCTTGGTGTGGACCTTGTAGAATGGTTGGGCCAATAATTGACCAACTTGGCGAAGAATATGAAGGAAAAGTAGTTGTTGGAAAAGTAGATGTTGATGCAAATCAAGAGTTTGCAGCCAAATATGGTGTTCGTAACATTCCAACGGTTTTGGTTTTTCATAACGGAGAAGTGGTAGGAAAGCAAGTTGGAGTTGCTCCAAAACAAACTTATGCTGATAGTTTAGACGCATTGTTGTAAACTTTTCATTGTCATTATAGGCAAGATTTATTAATCTTTGTCTGAGTAATATAGGTTTGGCGAAAGTCAAACCTTTGTTATTTATGCCCTATTAATTTTTTAATCGTTCTATCTTTTAATACATTTGAAGAATGAAGATTGAATCTCAAATAGAAAAAATATCAAGTTTTCAGCATCTTGAATTGTTAGCCAACCAAATTGTGGAAGGTTTTATTTCAGGAATGCATAAAAGCCCTTTTCACGGTTTCTCGGCAGAATTTGCTGAACATAAAGTCTATAATGTAGGCGAAAGCACCAAGCACATCGATTGGAAATTATTTGCTAAAACCGATCGATTGTACACCAAAAAATTCGAAGAAGACACCAATTTGCGTTGCCACATTATCATTGATAATTCGTCGTCGATGCACTATCCAAAGTTGGAAAACAATGAAAGTTTTTTTCAAAATAAGATTGGTTTTTCTGTGTTGGCCTCGGCAGTTTTGATGAATATTTTAAAAAAACAACGCGACGCTATTGGTCTCAGTGTATTTTCGGATAGTTATGAGTATTATTCGCCCGAGAAAGGAAGCGATCGTCATCACCGAATGATTTTGAACGCCTTAGAAAACCTTTTAGAGAAACCAAAAGTTCAAAAAACGACAGACACTATAAAATTTTTGCACCAAATTGCAGAAAAAATTCACCGTCGTTCGATGATTATTCTCTTTACAGATATGTTTCAGTCGGGTAATGAAGAAACGCTTTTTACCGCCTTGCAACATTTGAAGCACAACAAACATAAAGTGATTTTGTTTCACGTTATCGACACAAAAACGGAATTAAAATTTGATTTTGATAATGCGCCCAGAAAATTTATTGACCTAGAAACTGGCGATGAGGTGGTCGTTTTTGCGGATAATGTAAAAGAAGAATACGAAAAAGGAGTAAATGCTTACTTCAAGAAATTGGCTTTAACCTGTGCACAAAATAAAATTAAGTATATTCCAGTTGGTGTTTCAGATAGTTTTGATAAAATCCTCACCGCATATTTAGTTGAAAAACAAAACTTTGGATAATAAGTTAAAAATCACGAAATATTTTTGTAAAAAACTCTTGTAAAAACAAAAATCTATAGTATATTTGCAACCGCTTACAAATTCAAAAACACTTTTTTAAAAGCATGTTTGATGATTGTTAGTAGCAATGGTCTGGTAGTTCAGCTGGTTAGAATGCCGCCCTGTCACGGCGGAGGTCGCGGGTTCGAGTCCCGTCCAGACCGCTAAATTGGGAAAAGCATCTTGGAGACAAGGTGCTTTTTTGCCCAATAAAAGTATCTAAAATAGTTGTGTTGTTTTCGCTACGACTTTGTAACTCGTAGCTCGGTTTAGTAGTTAGACCAATGAAAAGCTTTCCACTTTTGTGGATAGCTTTTTTGATTTTAGGGAGGTTTGTGATTTTATTTAAGCAACATTCTTTGGATCAATCCTAAAACCTGTGGATTTACAAAAATTAAGCATAAATATTTGTTAGTCTAAAAAGGAAGAATTCTATATTTCTAACACCTCTGAATTGTGATCTAAAAGCTTTTATTTTAGCGTTGAAAGATTCTGCTGAGGCATTGGTAC
>CAMCTL010000055.1 GCA_945878515.1 Flavobacterium psychrophilum
CGTTTTTGGGCTAACTCAAAGGAAAGTTTGGTTCGGGTACTGTTTTCGAAGAATATGTTGGCAATGGTAATATCGCGAAGTGAAGGCACTTTTTTTATGGGACGATTGATAACTTCTTTAAAATGATCGGCGGTTTCAAAAATAAGGTTGATATCTTGCTTGTTGATATATTTAATTCCTAATAAATGATTTACACTTAACTCGCTCATTTTCTTTTATTTATTAATTAAATAAACGGCATCTTCACCGTCTTGTTCCTTCCAACAAACCTTAACTTTCTCGTCGTTGATAGCATCCACCTGACGCCCTCGATAATCGGGTTGAATGGGCAAATGACGGCTAAAACGACGGTCAATTAATACTAACAACTCAATTGCTGACGGTCTTCCAAAGGATTGAATAGCAGTTAAAGCCGATCGAATACTTCGTCCTGTATAGAGTACATCGTCTATAAATACGACTTTTTTGTTCTCTACAATAAAATTGATTTGAGTTTTGTTGGCTTCCAATGGTTTACTGGTTCTTCGGAAATCATCTCTAAAGAAAGTGATGTCCAAATATCCCAAAGCTATCTTTGAAATGTTGTACTCTTTTTCTAATAACTCTCTTAATCGTTCAGCTAGAAAAGCGCCACGCGGCTGAATACCAATTAAGATTGTGTTCGAAAAATCCAAGTGTTTTTCGATTAACTGACAGGCCAAACGATGCAGAATGATATTGACTTCTTTTGAAGATAGCAATACTTTTTGACTCATATTGAAGTTTTGTTTGGAATACAAATATAGGAATTATGAGTTATGAATTATAAATTATAAGTTGAGATTTTTAAGTCGATAAAATTGTTACCCTTTCGATTACCACAAAAGCATTTAATTGATTGAAATAGAATACTCTAGGATTCAATATAATTTCATAAAATAATTATAGAACTTATTCTGCTAATTATATAACAAAATCTTTTTGTCTTTAAGATAATTTTACAAAGCCAATAAAAATGAAAAACCAATAAATTATGAAAGACAAAATTACAATAGTAGTAATGCTTCTGATAATATTAATATCGGTGACAAGTTGCTCCATAGTCAAAGGAATATTTGAGGCTGGTGTGGGAGTTGGTATTTTTGTTATTGTTATTGCATTGGCAATAATCGCCTATATTGTAAGCAAAATTATGGGAAATAAATAAAAAAACCCCGCTACATCGTAACGAGATTTAGTCTATTTTCTATTCTTTATTTTCTAGTTTCTATTTTCTCTTCTAATAATACATCTTCTTTCTCAGTTCCTGAACGCCATCATTATCCAAGTATTCATCAAAAGTCATGTATCTGTCAATTGCTCCTTTTGGAGTCAATTCGACCACTCTATTGGCAACTGTCTGTGAGAATTCGTGATCATGGGTTGTAAAAATTACCGAACCTTTGAAGTTTTTTAAGGAATTATTAAAAGCCGTAATCGACTCTAAATCCAAGTGATTTGTTGGTTCGTCGAGCATCAAAACATTCGCACGTTGCATCATCATTCGAGACAACATACATCTTACTTTTTCGCCTCCAGACAAAACACGACACGTTTTTAAAGCTTCTTCACCTGAGAAAATCATTTTCCCCAAAAAGCTACGAATATTGACTTCGTCACGCTCTTCTTCGGTTTTAACCCATTGTCGCAACCAATCCACAAGGGAATCATCACTTTCAAAGAAAGAATGATTTTCTAGTGGCAAATAGGCTTGATTTGTAGTAACTCCCCAATCATAGCTCCCAGAATCTGCTTTTTGATTGCCGTTCAGTATTTCATAAAATGCTGTTGTAGCGCGCGAATCTTTAGAAAAAAGTACAATCTTATCGCCTTTGGCCATATTCAAATCGACACCTTTAAACAAAACATCACCATCTACAGAGGCGCTTAGATTTTGGACATTCAAAATTTGGTCTCCTGCTTCGCGCTCTTGGTCAAAAATTATAGCTGGATAACGACGACTAGAAGGCTTAATTTCAGAAATATTCAATTTGGAAATCATCTTTTTACGAGAAGTTGCTTGTTTCGATTTGGCAACATTGGCAGAAAAACGACGGATAAACTCTTCTAATTCTTGTTTCTTTTCCTCGGCTTTTTTGTTCTGTTGTGCACGTTGTTTGGCTGCTAACTGACTGGATTCATACCAAAAAGTATAATTCCCAGAGTAGTGATTTATTTTACTAAAATCAATATCAGAAATATGGGTACAAACCGCATCCAAAAAGTGACGGTCGTGCGAAACTACAATTACCGTATTTTCGTAATTGGCCAAGAAATTTTCTAACCAAGCAATGGTTTCAAAATCCAAATCATTGGTAGGCTCATCCATAATCAATAGATCAGGATTACCAAATAAGGCTTGCGCCAAAAGCACTCGCACCTTTATTTTTCCCTCCAAATCGCCCATTAAAGTATAATGATTTTCCTCTGTGATACCCAAATTTGAAAGCATCGAAGCTGCATCAGAATCTGCATTCCAACCGTTCATTTCTTCAAATTGCACTTGCAACTCCCCTATTCTATCTGCATTTTCATCGGTATAATCCAAATACAAAGCGTCCATTTCGGTTTTAATCTTATACAAAACCTTATTTCCCATCAATACTGTTTCTAACACAGTATGTTCGTCAAACATATTGTGATTTTGATTCAAAACTGACATCCGTTTTCCTGGTTCTAAGTGAATATTTCCCGATGTTGCATCCATATCACCTGAAATTATTTTTAGAAAAGTTGATTTTCCAGCTCCGTTTGCACCAATAACGCCGTAAACATTACCGTGGGTAAAAACAGTATTTACTTCGTCAAACAAAATGCGTTTGCCAAACTGAACTGATAAATTATTGATAGATAACATAAATAACTTTTTATAAATTTTTTGCAAAAGTACAAAAAAATGCGCCAACTAAAATTCAAAATTAACGAACAAATCGCAACTACATTTTAAGCAAATAGTAATAAAAAAATCGCTTATGGATATCAGTAGCTTCCACTTTTCAGCAAAAAAAAAGAACTCGTTGTAGCGAGTCCTTTTTTTTATTCGACAATCAACTAAACTGATTGTTCTTCTGCTTTCTTTTTTGCTTTTTTCTCTTTGTAAGCTTCCCAAGAAGCACCTCCTACCCAATAGGACAAGAAACCAACTAAGAAAAACATCAACCAAAATCCTATTGTAAGAATGGTTAAGAAAAGCAAAAAGCCTAAATACTGTGTAAAATCAAACATTTTTCCGGAATTTTTGAATGTAAGTACAAATGTATGTTTAATTATTTTTCTTAGCAATAAATAGTGGATAATATTTTACAGCTATCCGAAACTTTTTAAGAAAAAGTTATAATGTGTTTGTTAATTCAGTGTTTGCAAAGACAATGTCAGAAAGATAGCAGTTCAATTTATTATTTCTTGCGCCGTTGAAGAATCAATAAAATTATAAACAATTTACTAAAAATAAGATTACTTCTTTTCTATTCCATAGAAAGTCTGGCCATAATTGGATAATGATCTGAATTTTCGAACTCAGAAAAACTTTCAAAGTCTTTGACTTTCATTGAGGCATCAGCAAAAATATAATCGATTCTAGCAGGATAATATCGAAATTTATATGTTGCTCCAAAACCAACACCAGCTTCTTCAAAACTGTCTTTTAACGCTCCTTTTATATTTCGATAAACGTATGAAAAAGCACTGTTATTCATATCGCCACAAATAATGATTGGATATGGGCAATCCTTTTTGTGTTCTTTTATAAGCTCAGCTTGTTGCTGTTGCTGCTTAAAAGCTTTGCTAATTCTCTTAAACAATTTCTGTGATTTACTTTGATCAATGGCATTAATGTTGTTCTCATCAAGCTCCGAAACATCTAGCGAAATCTTTATAGATTGAAGGTGCATATTATAAACTCTAATGATGTCTTTTCCTTTTTTGATATCTACAAAAACAACATTATTATTGGAGTTTGGAAACGGAATATTTCCTTGATTGATAATTGGAAATTTAGAAAAAATAGCCTGAGCTGTTTTGATCTGATTGCCTTCCATCAAAATATATTTGTGGCTATAGACTTTCAAATCAATATTGGCAGAGTTAGAAAACTCCTGAATACACAATATATCGGGGTTTTTTTCATTGATAAAAGTCAGAATGTTTTGCGGTACATCATCTCTATCCAACCATTTGAAGACATTCAACAACCGAACATTATAACTCATTACTGTAAAATCTTTTTCGTTTTCGGGAAAATCCTTAGCTGAAAATTTATAGTATTTATTAAAAAAAGTAATTCCCATCAAAAGCACCAGGCCAGAAATAATCATGCGTTTCTTTAATTGAAATCCCCAATACAGGAAAAATAAGCCATTCAAAATAAAAAACAAGGGCATAAACAAGGTGAAAACCGACAAAAAAGGAAAAAGTTTTGGAGCCAAAAAAGGTAACAGATAGGCAACGAAAGTTGATACAGTAAGTACTATATTCAAAAAAAACATTAGCTTATTAAACCACGAAAGGTTTTTCATTTCCTATTTTGTTTATGGTTAATAGTTTATAGTATGTTGTTAAACCATAAACAACAAGCTATAAACCACAAACTTTCTACTTCCCTGCTTTAAACAAAAATTCTTTTTCTTCTTTTGTCAAACAATCGTAACCCGAACGGCTGATTTTATCTAAAATATCATCGATTTGTTGTTGCGTTTTATCTTTGGTTACAATCTTTGATGTCGATTTTGCAAGTGGTTTGTTATAGTTTTTATGCACCTTTTTAAAAGGAGTTGATTCTTTTTTATGAAACAAATTAACAAAAAAATCGAATAGGTTTGAAACAATTTTAGTCAAATCGGTTCCATTTTGGAGTAATTTAATAAAAATAAAACCGAAAAAAGCACCAGCCAAATGGGCAATATGTCCACCAGAATTCTCGGATTGAATTTGCATTAAATCAATTAAAAGAATGACAACAGTAACATGCCACAGCTTTACATTTCCAATAATCAATAAACGCAAATTCATCAACGGTTGATAAGTCGTTGTGGCAACTAAAATCGCCATAATAGCACCCGATGCTCCAACAATTGGCGAAATAATATTCATTAAATAAAAAGAAAAAACGAAAACTATGCCCGAAAAAATAGCCGATAAAATATACAATCCCAATAACTGTTTCTGATTGAAAAAGGTCAAAAACAATTGGCTAGAAAAATTCAGAATAATTAAATTAAAAAAAATATGAAAAATACCAGAATGAAAAAAAGAATAACTCAGGATTGACCAAGGTTTCCACAACAAATCCATAGGATTAGAGGACAAACTCACATATTGAAGAAAATTGATATCAATGTTGACATATTTCAATAAGCCAAAAATTACGTAAGAAACTAGAAAACAAGCAATATTCCAATAGATTAACCTTTGGGCTATTCCACCGAATTTGTATTGCTGTTTTAAGTCGTCTATAATACTTGCCATTTTTAAGTTAGAGGTTTAAAAGTTTAAGATTGTTTAAAGGTTTAATCTGAAATCTGCACTTAGTTCCAACGATTTTTATTAAACTGATTTTTCTTCCAAAACCACATCATAAAGAAACCAGTTATGGCTCCGCCGATGTGCGCAAAATGGGCAATTCCTGTACTTCCTGCACCAAAAATAGAACTTCCTTTAAATCCTAAAAACAAATCGATGGCTAAAATTCCGGGTACAAAATATTTTGCTTTTATTGGAATAGGTATAAACATTATTCCCAATTCCGCATTTGGAAACATAAAAGCAAATGCAACTAATAATCCATAAATAGCTCCAGACGCACCTAACATTGGTGAATTGTAAACAAGAAACATGTTTTGTAAAACTTCTTCGTCTAAATTTGGAGGTCTTACAGAAAAACTCATTCCGCCTGTTTTAAGAAAATTTTGAAGTTGATTTTCCAAACCTAAGTCAGTCAAATGATTTAAACCTATATGATATGTATAATAATTAACTCCAGTATGCAACAAAGCTGCGCCTAGTCCACAAGAAATATAGAAAAACAAGAATTTTTTTCCTCCCCAAAAATGTTCTAACGCACTTCCAAAGGAATACAGCGCAAACATATTGAATAAAATATGTGCTACATTGGGAAATGGCGCATGCATAAACATGTGCGTTATCAATTGCCAACCCTTAAATTGATCACTTTGAGGATAATAAAGGGCAAAAAAATCATAGGATACTGGTACAAAATAGGAACCAATAAAAAAGAGAATATTAATAATCAATAGTTGTTTTACAACTGGCGTGATATTCATCATAGTGCAAATTTTTTGTCTAAATCTTCCACACGAATCGTTATGAAAGTAGGTTTTTGAAATGGGGAAACATTAGGATCTTTGCAAGCAAAAAGTCCGTTGACTAGGTTTTCCTGTTCTTTTTCGGTTAAATAAGCTCCTGTTTTAACAGCCAAACTTCGGGCCATCGATTTGGCAATGGTATCATTCTGACTGAAACTGCTTTCGGGAATTCCGTTCTGCAAATCACTCAAAAGTTGTTCGAAAACAATCGAAACTTCACTTTCAGAAATGTTTACTGGCAATCCCGAAATCACAACGCTATCTTCGTTGGTCTCTTCGAAAACAAAACCTGTATTGGTTAATGAAGGTTTCAATTCAGAAATTAATTGCATTTCATCATTCGAAAAATACAAATGCAAGGGAAACAACAACTGCTGACTTGAAGCCAAATGAACTGTGATATTGGTTAGAAATTGTTCATACAAAATACGTTGGTGCGCCCGTTGTTGATCAAGAATTATCATTCCTGATTTTATTGGATTTACAATGTATTTTTTGTGAATTTGATAGGTTTTATGTACAACTTGTTCTACTTCATCATTGTTGAATAAAGAAGAAGTTACGGTCTCATTTTCGAAAGTAATTGTGTCAGTTTCGTCAAAATCTTGTTTTAAACCTACGTACAAACTTTCCCAATTTGAAGTTGGTTCTGGTCTTCGGTAATTTGAATTTGTGTTCGTAAAATGTTTGTTGGGTTGGTCTTCTTCTGAAAAAGGATTAAAACTACCATCCACCTGAATCGTAGGTGTTTCTCCATCTAAATCTTTATAATGATATGGAATATCTAAATTGGAATCGCGCTCAAAATCCAAAATTGGAGCCACATTAAACTGTCCTAAACTATGCTTTATCGAAGCGCGCAGAATAGCATACAAAGCTGATTCATCATCAAATTTAATCTCCGTTTTTGTAGGATGAATATTAATATCAATTGTATTCGGTGGCACTTGAAGGTAAAGAAAATAACTTGGTTGTGAGCCATCTTTGAGCAAACCATCGTAAGCAGCCATAACTGCGTGATGCAAATAACCATTTTTTATAAATCTATCATTTACAAAGAAAAACTGCTCTCCACGATTTTTTTTGGCAAACTCAGGCTTGCAAACAAAACCTTGAATGTTTACAATTTCTGTTTCTTCTTTCACCGGAACTAATTTTTCATTGGTTTTGCCCGAAAAAATAGCTACAATTCTTTGCCTCAAACTCGATGGTTGCAAATTGAACATTTCGCTTCCGTTGTTGTAAAAAGTAAAATAGATTTGTGGATGCGCCAATGCCACGCGATGAAACTCATCAATAATATGCCGATACTCGACAATATCTGATTTTAGGAAATTGCGACGAGCGGGAATATTAAAAAATAAATTTTTAACAACAAACGAGGTTCCTTTTGGCAAAACCGCCACATCTTGTGTTACAAACTTACTGCCTTCAATAACAATATGAGTTCCAAGTTCTTCTTGATCTTGCTTGGTCTTCATTTCTACGTGTGCAATCGCTGCAATGGAGGCCAATGCTTCACCACGAAAACCTTTGGTATGCAATGAAAATAAATCTTCGGCTTGTCGAATTTTGGAAGTGGCGTGACGTTCAAAACACATTCGTGCATCGGTAACGCTCATACCTTTGCCGTTATCAATGACTTGAACCAATGATTTTCCCGCGTCTTTTATAATCAATTTGATGTCATTTGCTCCAGCATCAACGGCATTTTCAAGCAATTCTTTGACTACCGAAGCTGGTCGCTGAACGACTTCTCCAGCGGCAATTTGATTCGCAACATGATCAGGAAGCAATTGAATAATACTCGACATTATTAGATTTCAGATTATAGATTTCAGATTTTAGATTTTTAGTCTAAAACGATAAAATACAAATTTAAAGATTTTCTGGTGGGATTACTATCTAAATAAATCATAAAAAACAAAAAACCTACACCATCAACAGAATAGTATAGGTTTAAATAATTATAGAAGTAAAATATATTTTTATTCTTCTATCATTGTCAAACCTTCGATTTGTAAAGGTCCAGTTGATAATAATGGTTGATTTTTGAGTTGGTGACTAAAGGACGCCTGATATCTTAAATACGCCATTTTTATTGCAGCAATAGCAGCTTCGGTTCCTTTATTTCCATGTTTTCCGCCGCTTCTATCTATGGATTGTTGCATAGTATTATCGGTCAAAACGCAAAAAATAACCGGAATATCCGTTTCTACATTCAGGTCTTTTATTCCTTGAGAAACTGCTTCGCATACAAAATCAAAATGTTTGGTTTCCCCTTGAATGACACAACCAATGGCAATTACAGCATCGACATTTTGAGTTTGCAACATTTTTTTCGCTCCATAAATGAGTTCAAAACTTCCTGGAACATTCCATCTAATGATGTGTTCTGTTGGAACTTCATTTTCTATCAGACCAGAAACCGCTCCATCACAAAGTCCTTCTGTAATTGTATCATTCCATTCTGAAACAACAATCCCAAACCGAAAATTTTTCGCGTCTGGGATTGCGTTTTTATCGTATTCAGATAAATTTTTATTTGTAGTTGCCATCTTTATATAAGATTTTAAAATTTAGATTTCAGAATGTAAATATACGACTCTAAAAGCTTAAATCAGCAATCTAAAATTATTTACTGAGCTAAACCAATTAATACATCAATTGTTGCAGCTTCAGGAGAAGATTCGAAATTGTCTTTAATATCTGTAAAATATTTAAGAGCATCTTCTTTATTACCTAATGATAAGGCAATTTTTCCTGCTTTAAGCAAGAATCGTGGTGTAGTAAAATCATTTCTATCAGACTCAGCTGCTTTAACATAATTTTCCAAAGCCTCTTGTGGTTGATTTTTCTGTGAATAAGCGTCTCCTATCGCTCCTTTTGCCATAGCACTCAAAACCATATCCTCAGATTTGAATTTTCCTAAATATTCAATTGCTTCAGTATATTTTCCTGTGTTCAAAAAAGCAACACCAGCATAATAATTTGCCAAATTTCCAGCATCAGTTCCTGCAAACTCATCAGCGATTTTTATAAAACCCAATTTCCCATCTGCACCATTTAATGCTACTTTATATAGAGAATCACTTGAAGTTCCGTCAGCAGCTTTTTGAAAATTTTGTTGCGCCACAAACATTTGGTTTACAGCATCTTCTTCTTTTGGAGCTCCAACAAATTTTTGATATGCAAGATATCCAACAGTAATCAAGGCAATCGCACCTACAACTCCGATAATAATCCTTTGATTTTTGGCTACAAAATCTTCGGTTTTTGATGCCGTTGCATCCAATGTAGAGAAAACTTCAGCAGTTTTACTATTTTTTTCTACTACTGATATATCTTCAGTAACTTCAGAAACTTCCTTAATTTCTTTTTCTTTTGCTGGTTTGTATCCTCTTTTATTGTAAGTAGCCATTTAATTTTTTAATTTAGTGAGCCGCAAAAATAAAATTTTTATTCTTATACTCACAAATAAATTGAATTTATATTATAAATAAAATGCACAATCCTTTATTTAAGATTTAGTTTCTTTGCATCTGAAAGATTTTTGGCAGCTGAAAATGCTTAAAAATGATTTTTATCGATAATTTTCGATAATTTGCGAACTATTAAAAACGATTAGAAAGCTAGATTTTTTTATTCTAGAACCAACCTACATGTATTTAAAAAAAATTTCATTATTCAATTACAAAAATTTTTCTGAGGCAAATTTCGAGTTTGTGGGCAAAATAAATTGTTTTGTAGGCAAGAACGGAATTGGAAAAACCAATGTCTTGGATGCGATTTATCATTTAGCTTACGGGAAAAGTTATTTCAACCCATTGGCGGTGCAAAATATCAAGCATGGAGAAGAGTTTTTTGTCATCGATGGCGAATTTGAAATCAACGACAGAAAAGAACAAATCGTTTGCAGTCTAAAAAAAGGAAACAAAAAGATACTGAAACGTAACGGAAAAGTTTATGATAAATTTTCAGAACATGTTGGTTTTATTCCGCTAGTAATTATTTCTCCCGCCGACACGGATTTAATTATAGAAGGTAGTGAAACTCGCAGAAAATTTATGGACAGCGTCATTTCCCAATTGGATTCTCAATATTTGAAACAACTCATTCAATACCAAAAATTGATGAGTCAGCGCAATGCCTTGCTGAAATATTTTGCATTGAATTATGTTTTCGACAACGATACACTTTCAGTTTATAATGAACAACTCGACACTTTTGGAAAATACATTTTCGAAAAGCGAAAAGAATTTGTCGAACAATTTATACCGATTTTCAATACGCATCATCATGCCATTACCGATTCGCAAGAAACGGTTCAAATGGTTTATCAAAGCCACTTGTTCGAAAATGATTTATTGACACTTTTACAAGAAAACATCAACAAAGACAGATCTTTGCATTATACAAGCGTCGGAATTCACAAGGACGATTTATCATTTGAAATTGACAATTATCCTATAAAAAAGTTTGGCTCACAAGGGCAACAAAAATCATTTTTGATCGCATTGAAACTAGCGCAATTTGAATTTTTAAAAACACAAAGCGGCTATAAACCCATTTTATTATTCGATGATATTTTCGATAAATTAGATGAAAGTCGGGTAGCTAAAATAGTAGAAATGGTCAACAGCGATACTTTTGGACAGTTATTTATTTCAGACACACATCCTGAGAGAACAGAGAAAATTGTAAAATCGACCCATCAGACGTACAAAATATTCAATCTTTAAACAGAAAAATTTTAACCGTAACTTTAAAAATTAGAGCTTTAATTTAGTTATTTTAGCCGTTTTAATATAAAATTCAGACTAACATGAAGTTTTTTACAAAATTGTTAATTTTACTCATATCAATATCCATATTGTCGTGCAAGGGACAAACATCTGAAAATGTTCAAAGTATAGACGCACAAGCATTTTCTGAACAAATTAAAGCAACTCCAAATGCACAAATTATTGATGTAAGAACTCCCGAGGAATTTCAATCTGAACATATTGATAAAGCTGTAAACGTCGATTGGCTTAATGCTAATTTTGTTGCCAATGCAGCAAAATTTGACAAATCAAAACCGGTTTTTGTCTATTGCAAAAGCGGTGGAAGAAGCAGTAAAGCATCTTCTAAACTAGCTGAATTGGGTTTCAAAAACATCTACGAATTACAGGGCGGAATCTTGAAATGGAACTCTGCAGGACTCTCTAAACCAAGTGATAAAATCATTGGATTGTCAAATGAACAATATGCAGCATTGTTAAATACGGACAAGAATGTTTTGATTAATTTTTATGCCGAATGGTGTGCACCTTGCAAAAAAATGAAGCCTTATTTACTTAAAATGGAGAAAGAATTCGCAGACAAATTAGTCATTATTAGATTAAATGCTGATGAAAACAAAACGCTTCTTCAAGAAATGAAAATCGATGAACTTCCGACACTTATTTTATATGAAAATAAAAAAATAAAATGGAAAAATGCTGGTTTTGTTAGTGAAGAAGATTTGAAAAAACAATTACAATAAAAAAATATGCTTTCTAAAGACAGTTTACAATTTCTGGACGATTTAAAAGCCAACAACAATCGGGATTGGTTTTTGGAGAATAAAAAACGATACGAAATTTTCAGGAAAGACTATCATCAATTGGTGGCTGACTTTCTTAATATAATGAAACCCTTAGACCCAACCTTAGAAATGCTAGAAGTGAAAAATTGTACTTTTAGAATCAATCGTGACATTCGATTTTCCAAAGACAAATCGCCTTACAAAAATCATATTGGAGTTTGGTTGTCAAGTGGCTCTAAAGGAATGAACCGCTCGGGATATTATATTCACATTTCGCGAACTGGCAGTTTTATTGCTGGTGGATTATATTGTCCTGAAGCTGAAGATTTAAAAAAAGTCCGAAAAGAAATAGCTTATTTTCACGAAGATTTAGAAGCAATTCTTGAGGAGAAAAGCTTCCAAAAAGAATTTGGTAATTTCGATCGAAACGCTGAAAATGTCTTAAAAAATCCACCTCGAGGTTACGAAAAAGAACATCCAGCAATTGAATTACTGAAATTGAAAAGCTTTGAAACTTCTCAGAAATTCGATATTGAAGAAGTAACAAAAGAAGATTTTGTGTCCAAAATGACCCAGAAATTAATCTTGTTGAAACCCTTGAATGACTTTATCAATAGAGCGTTATTATCTGAAGATTAATTCATAAAAATGAAAAAAAGAAAAATACTTTTTCTCGGTGAGACCTACAGAGCTGATGCCATTACTTGGATGAATGGGCTCAAAGAATTTGGCGATTTTGAAATTATTACTTGGGAGTTAAAAACGCCAAGCCATTCATTTTTTAGTCGTTTAATTCGAATTGTAGAGTTTTCAACTGTTCTTTTTCAAATTAAAAAAATAGTCAAATTGCAACAACCGGATATGGTTATTGCCGAGCGAACCACGAGTTATGGTTTTCTTGCGGCACTTTCTGGCGTGAGACCAATTGCAATTGCGCAACAAGGACGAACCGATTTATGGCCAGAAAATTCGATTTTGCTACCTCTAAAAAAAATTATTCAACATTACGCTTTCGATAAAGCAAATTTAATTCATGCGTGGGGACCTGTGATGACGATTTCGATGCAAGAAGCTCATGTAGATATGAAGAAAGTTTTAGTGCTGCCAAAAGGAATTGATTTAGGGCAGTTTAAAAACACAAAAAACAAGTCTTCTGAAAAATTAACGGCGATAGTAACCCGTTCTTTGATGCCAGAATACCGTCACGATATTATTCTAAAAGCCTTTGAAATTCTTGACAGAAAAGGAATGGATTTCGAATTGACGATTGTCGGAGACGGAAAATTGCTACCTCAGTTAAAAGAATTAAGTACGAAAATGAATATTCATAATAAGGTGAACTTCACCGGTCGAATTCCAAATTATAAATTACCAGAGTTATTACAGCAATCAAATTTTTATATCAGTATGCCCATAACAGAAGGTGTTTCAGCTTCCTTGTTTGAAGCAATGGCTTCTAATTGTTATCCAGTTGTAACAGATATTCCAGGAAATAAAAGTTGGATAAAACACCGTGAAAACGGTCAATTGATAACTATTGATGATACTGAAATGCTTGCCGAGGAGATAATTTGGGCATTCAAAAATGAGGATTATCGCAACGCGGTTGTTGCAAAAAATAGAAAATTTGTGGAAGATAATGCAGATTATAAAACCAATATGAAAATTATTGCCGAACAGTATCATGATTTAATTAACGCATTAAAAAATAATTAGTTATGTGTGGAATTAATGGCATCTTGCATTTGCAATCACAGAAAAAAGTAGATGAAAGAAATCTGACTAGAATGCGAGACTCGCTCGAACATCGAGGTCCAGACGACAAAGGGCTATTTATTGAAAGTAACATTGGCTTGGGACAAAGGAGACTTTCTATTTTAGATGTTTCAGCAGCAGGTCATCAACCATTTTTCTCGGAAAATGGTCGTTATGTTATGGTGTATAATGGAGAAATATACAATTTCAAGGATTTTTATCCAGAACTGCAAGCTAAAGGATTTGACATTCGTACGAGTTCTGATACTGAGGTTTTATTAAAACTATACGAATTGTACGGTACAAAAATGCTCAGCCGCCTCAACGGAATGTTTGCTTTTGTGATTTGGGACAGAACAGAACAAAAACTTACCGCAGTTCGGGACAGAATGGGTGTAAAACCACTTTATTATAGTTTTCATAACGAAACCTTCTATTTCGCATCGGAGCAAAAAGCGCTATTTACGGCTGGAGTTCCTTTAAAAATTGCGAATGACGGTATGGAAGAATACATTTTTAATCGTTTTGTGGCTGGCGAAAATACTTTGTATCAGAATGTAAAAAAAGTAATTCCCGGACATATTTTAACGATTGAAAAAAGTGGAAAAACTACGATAGGAAAATGGTGGGACTTAAAAGCTGAAATTCAAAATCATCCAAAAATTCAAAATCCAATAGAATGGTTCCGAGAAACTTTTGACGATTCGGTAAAATTAAGAATGGTTAGTGATGTGCCAGTTGGCGTACTTCTGAGCGGTGGACTTGATTCTTCCTCGATTTTGACATCAATAAACCATCATGGTTACAAGGACATTCAAACTTTTAATATTGGTTTCAAAGAAAAAGAGCATAACGAATCGCACTTGGCTAAAATGATGTCCGATAAATTTGGGTATGGATTTAATACGATGCAGCTAGAAGACAATGCACTCTTCGAAAAACTAATTAGTTCCACTTATTTTCAGGATGAGCCAATAATGCACTTGAGCGAACCTCATATTTTGGCACTTTCACAAATGGCAAAACCATCGGTAAAAGTATTACTCTCGGGCGAAGGCGCCGATGAATTGATGGGTGGATATGTTAGATACAACGCGCTGAAATATCCGTCGTTATTGACAGCCATCGGAGTAATTGGTTCTATGAATTATTTTAAAACTAAACCAAGATTCGAAAAACTGCTTCGATATTCACAGATAAATAATATCGACGAATTATTAATGTATAACGGTTGTAATATTTACCCAAATGATATTGCAAAAACTTTTGGAATCAATTCGCAGCCCAAAAATGACTATAGAAAAGAAATTCTTGAAGATGCAAAATCATTATATCCAAATAATTTAAGGCGACAAGTAATGTTTTTTGATCAACATACGTACTTATGTTCGCTGTTAGATAGAAACGACCGCTGCACAATGGGTGCTTCCATAGAATGTAGAGAACCTTTTTTAGACCAAAGACTTATTGCAGGCTTAGGCTCGCTTGACGACAAATGGTTTTTTACTGGCAAAAAACGAAAATTCATCTTAAAATCGGCAATGCAATCAAGACTGCCAGAAGAAATTCTCAAATTCAAAAAAGTAGGATTAAGTGTTCCTTGGGGTGATTATCTGATCAAAAGTCCTGGATTTATAGAAGAATTGGATTCTTTTACAAATAGCGATTTGTTTAAAATGCCATTTTTCGAAACGATCGATGCAAAAAAATTAACGCTGAATTTAAGAAAAGGCGATACTAAAATGATTCCGTACATTATGCCTTTATTTATGATGCATATCTGGCTTAACAACTATGCAAATAAATTTTAATTCTAGTTTTAGACCAATAAATTATTACGAACCAAAGCAATGGAAATTCAAGCTAATTTTTCTCTTAAAAACTACAATACTTTTGGCATTGAAGCCAAAGCGAAACGATTTATTTCTGTTCATAATACAATTGAATTAAAGATAATTTTAGAGCAAAATAAATCCGAAAAAAAATTTATCCTTGGCGGCGGAAGCAATATGCTTTTAACACAAGACATTGATGCTTTGGTCATTCATATAGATTTGAAAGGGAAAAAAATAATAAAAGAAGACGAGGATTTTGTTTGGGTCGAAAGTCAAGCCGGCGAAAACTGGCACGAATTTGTACTTTGGACAATCAATCAAAACTTCGGTGGATTAGAAAACATGTCACTAATTCCAGGAAACGTGGGCACAACTCCTGTACAAAACATTGGAGCTTATGGAACGGAAATTAAAGACACCTTCGATTCTTGCCAAGCTATAAACATCGAAAATCAAGAAATGAGAACTTTTTCCCAAGCTGAATGTCAGTTTGGTTATCGCGAAAGCATTTTCAAAAATGAGGTAAAGGATCAACACATCATCACAGCGGTGGTTTTTAAATTGACTAAACGCAACCATAAAATCAATGTTTCTTATGGTGATATAAAAACTGAACTAGCAAAAAACAACATCATAAATCCCACATTAATTCAAGTAAGCAACGCAATAATTGCCATTCGGCAAAGTAAATTGCCCGACCCAAAAGAATTAGGAAACAGCGGTAGTTTCTTCAAAAACCCAATTCTTTTAAAATCTGATTTCGAGAAAATACAGCTCAATTTTCCAGAAATGAAATACTATGAAATTTCTGAAACCGAAGTAAAAGTTCCTGCAGGTTGGCTCATTGAACAAGCAGGATTTAAGGGCAAACGCTTTGGCGATGCAGGAATCCACAAGAACCAAGCTTTAGTTTTAGTGAACTATGGAAATGCAACTGGACAAGAAATTTTAAATGTTTCAAAAAACATTCAAGAAACGATTATGAATGTTTTTGGTATTAAAATCGAAGCAGAAGTCAATATTGTGTAGAGCTAGTTGCATCACTTAGAATGATGTTTCCAACAAATTATCGATTATACTCATTTCATAATTGATAATTGATAATTCATAATTACCTTTGCACAGATTTTTAAAAAGCAAAGACGATATGTTACTTTACACTTTATATTTTTTTATTGTAATTGTTGCCCTTCAATTTTTTTATTATCTGTTTGTTTTTGGAAAATTTGCTTTCGCCAAAATACAGAAACCAAATCCAAAAAGAATTTCTATTTCAGTTATTGTTTGTGCCAAAAATGAAGCTGAAAACGTGGTCAATTATATTCCATTATTAGCCGAACAAAACTATCCCGATTTTGAAATTATCCTTATTGATGATGCTTCAAGCGATAATACTTTGGATATTTTTGAAGAGTTTGAAAAACAATATTCCAATGTTAGATTGGTCAAAGTAAAAAACAACGAAGCCTTTTGGGGAAATAAAAAATATGCATTGACACTAGGAATAAAAGCTTCCAAAAAAGACTATTTACTTTTCACAGATGCCGATTGTTATCCAACTTCTAAAGATTGGATTACTACAATGAGTGCGCAATTTACAATGCAAAAAACCATCGTTTTAGGTTATAGTGGCTATGAAAAAGTCGCCAATTCTTTCTTGAATAAAATCATTCGTTTTGAAACACTTTTAACAGCAGTTCAATACTTTTCATGGGCAAAAATTGGAAAACCATATATGGGAATTGGTCGTAATTTGGCATACAAAAAAGACGAGTTTTTCAATGTAAACGGCTTTATCAGTCACATTCAAGTTCGATCTGGAGACGATGATTTATTCATCAATCAAGTTGCAACAAAAAAAAATACAACTATTTGTTTATCGCCTGAAAGTTTTACTTATTCGAAGCCAAAAACAAAATTCAAAGATTGGTTTACCCAAAAAAGAAGACACGTTTCTACAGCCAATTTATACAAACCTTTTGACAAAATCCAACTTGGCATTTTTTATACATCACAGTTGCTTTTTTTAATTTTAGCGACGGTTTTATTGGCGTTCCAATTCGAATGGATCATTGTTTCAAGCTTGGTTGGATTCCGCTACTTATTCACTTGGATGGTCTTGGGATTCTCGGCCAGTAAATTAAAAGAAAAAGATGTGATGTATTGGTTTCCTTTTATCGAAATTGTGCTTATCTTCACACAATTAAATGTGTTTATCACCAATATTTTCTCAAAACCAGTACATTGGAAATAAATCAGCAGATAGAAAAAGCAAAAAAAGGTGATCAAACAGCCTTCACTTTTTTATTGGATTATTACTGGAATGAGGTCTATGGTTTTATACTCAAACGCACCGAAAACGAAACCAATGCCGAAGACATTACCATCGAAACGTTCTCGAAAGCCTTTGACAAAATAGCCACTTACAATCCCGAATTTCAATTCAATACTTGGTTGATTGCCATTGCCAAAAACGTTCATATTGACTTATTGCGCAAAAAAAATGCTTCACCATTCATCGAGATTACCGACGACGAAAACCAACAAGCCTACAATATTGCCGACACCACTCCATCGGCAGAAGATGAACTGATTACCGAGCAAAACCTTTCGCGGTTGTTGCAATTCATCAAAGAACTCAAACCGCATTATCAGGAAGTAATTCAACTGCGCTATTTTCAGGAAATGAGCTATCAGGAAATTGCCAACAAAATAGACGAACCGCTAAGTAATGTCAAAATAAAACTACTTCGTGCCAAGAAATTACTAGCCGAAATTATTCAGGATAAGCGATAGGAACTATTGTGCTAAATCATTCTAAGCACGAAAAAATAATTCTTTTGCGGTGAATAAATGATGCACTTTAGTCCTTTTGATGATTTGTAAGAAAAAATTAATATATTTGAAAAGATTTAATGCGAAACAAACTTTCGCCAATCTACCCTTTTTTGGGTTGTAAACGAAGGTTTGTTATGCTTATTAACGAGTTGGCGGCAAGCTTAAACCCGATCGCTCGGATATGTAATCAACACCTCGTGCGGCTAGCCCGAATTTACTTTGTCCATTCGCTGTTGCTTGGGTGCAATCCGTGCCCGCATCGAAACTCAATTATTACAAATGAATAAACAGCTATATATTGTAACATATAGCTTTTTTTGTATCTTTAAAACAAAAAAATGGCAACAAAATACAAGGCCACAACCACAAGATGAAGCTTATTTTGTAACCATTACAACAGTAGGCTGGCTGGTTGTTTTTTACAAGATTTAACCAATAATACGGTATCACCAATGCATTGAAACATTGTCCTATTGGATAGATATTGGGACGATTTCAGTTTTAATTTCCAGCAAACAGTATAACCTTAAAAAATTACTGATGATTAAAAAACTACTTTTATTTTTTTTAGTATCCCAATTAATTGCAACAGCCCAAAGCACAATGAAGGTGGTAGGCCGTAATTTAACAACTCCTGCAGGTCAAACGGTCGTTTTGCGGGGTGTCAATTATCCAATTATCAACGAAGGAAGCATTTCGTTAAGCAATCCAGCACAATACAAAGCCTATATCAATCAAGTAGCACTTACGGGAGCGAACGCCATTAGAATTCCGTGGTACACCAACGGTCAAAGTTGGAGAGACCAATCTGCAAGCGGAGGAACACCGGGAACCGTAAATGGGTATGTAAATAATGGTCATTTAAATAATATGGTGGCTTATTGCATTTCTAAAAATATGATTCCTATACTAAGCATTCACGATGATACTTATATTACTTGTCATACAGACTGGAATCATTTTAACACCGCTGTTATGAATTTTTGGACAAGTCCAGCAGTTCTCAATTTAATTGAAAACAATAAAGCTAGAATAATAATAAATCTAGCAAACGAGTTCGACTTTGTGCGATGGGCAAAAAACCAAACCAATGCTTTGAATAATTTTAAAAACAATTATAATGCCGCCATCAACACATTAAGAAAAGCAGGCATTACTGTTCCAATAATGATTGATGCTCCCGATTGCGGACAATCGTCAACCGAGCTATTATCCATAGCCGAAAGTATGAATGCCAGTGACCCACAACATAATCTTATTTTTTCATCTCACGCTTATTGGGGTGGTTATGCCTCTACCCTTGCGCAAGTTCAATCAAAACTAAACGAAGCCCAAAACACCAATGTTTGTTTTGTTTTAGGAGAAATTGCAAACAATCAAGATGATGCCAGTTGTGGCGATTTGGGTTTATATACTCTTTATCCTCAAATTCTAACCGAAGCTTGCAGTAGAAACATCGGTTGGTTAGCCTGGACTTTCAATTTCGATTGTACTCAGTATAGGCCTAGTTTTAATAAAAGCACCTATCGCGTAATGAGTACCACTAGTAACGCAAGCAATCTTACCACTTATGGCAACAATATTGTAAACAATGCAAACTGGGGATTAAAAGCTCTTAATGGTTGTGGTGCAAATACTACCGTTTTGTCAACCCATACTTTTGAGCAACCAAAACAGCGAATAGTTCTCTTCCCGAATCCTACATCAGCTATAGTAACCATCATATCGCCAGAAGCTATCAAATATGAGATATTCGACAATTCCGGAAGAGTAATTCAAACAGGCAACTTTATCAAAGGTGAAAACAGTATTGATGTTACTTCATTTACTGATGGAGTCTATTTTATTAGCACAAAAATAGGTGTCCAAAAACTAATAAAATAGTAATTGATTTTGATAGGAAAACCAATAATTCGGATAGCAGAAT
>CAMCTL010000056.1 GCA_945878515.1 Flavobacterium psychrophilum
CTAAATAAATTTAACCGTATTTGTTTTTAAAAATATTTCCAAATATCCATTTATTGCATTTATGGAATATGTCAAATTTATCCAGTTAAAAAGTGTTCAAATTACGGTTTATTGCAAACGAGTTGATTTATTCCAAAAAAAACGGCACCTTTTTCAGGATGCCGTCTTTCATTATAGACAAACAGGTATTTAAAATTTATTTCCTTGGAAATTGCAAAGCAGCTTGTGCGGCTGCTAATCTTGCAATTGGCACACGGAAAGGAGAACAACTTACATAGTTCATTCCGATTTTGTGACAGAAAACAACGCTTTCTGGGTCGCCGCCGTGTTCACCACAAATACCCACTTTTAAATTAGGTTTGGTTTGACGGCCTCTTTCAACACCAATTTTTATCAATTCGCCCACACCTTCTTGGTCAATGGTTTGGAAAGGATCGTCTGGGAGAATGCCAAGATCAAGATATTTAGGAAGGAATCCACCAATATCATCACGGCTGAATCCAAAACTCATTTGTGTTAAATCGTTGGTTCCAAAGCTAAAGAAATCAGCTTCTTCTGCCATACTATTTGCTTTTAAGGCAGCACGAGGAATTTCGATCATCGTTCCGTATAAATAAGGTATTTCTTTAACACCTAACTTTTCGCAAGTTTCTTTGTAAACTGCATCAACAATTGCTCTTTGATGTTTCAATTCGTTTTTAGAACAAGTTACAGGAACCATAATTTCTGGCATCGCTTTTTTGCCTTCTTGTACCAACTCAGCCGATGCTTCAAAGATGGCTCTGATTTGCATTTCGGTAATTTCTGGATAACTCACCCCTAAACGAACTCCTCTATGACCAAGCATTGGATTATTCTCGTGTAAGGCAAGAACTCGTCGGTTCAAAACGCTCATACTAATTCCTAATTCTTTGCTTAACTGAATCAATTTTTCTTTATCGTGAGGCACAAATTCATGCAATGGTGGATCGAGTAAACGAATGGTTACAGGAAAACCGCTCATTACGCCCAATGTTCTTTTGATGTCTTTTTTTACGAAAATAAACAAACCATCTAAAGCATCTCTTCTTTCAGCTTCGGTTTTACTCACAATCATTTTGCGTAATAAAAACAAAGGTTGGTCGCTTCCTTCTCCATAAAACATGTGTTCTGTGCGGAAAAGTCCAATTCCTTCGGCTCCAAATCTTGCTCCTTGTTCTGCATCACCTGGAGTTTCAGCATTGGTACGAACGCCAATTACTTTAGTTTTGTCCACCAATTCCATTAGGTTTTTGTAGGATAGATTTTTTTCTAAATCTACGTCAACCAATTCCATACTTCCTAGGTAAACCAATCCTTTTGTTCCGTCAAGACTCAACCAATCACCTTCTTTAATGAAAGTACCATCGTTGGCTTTAAAAGATTTTGTTTCGCTATTAATTTGGATATCATTACACCCTACGATACAACATTTTCCCCATCCTCTGGCTACTAAAGCAGCGTGTGATGTCATTCCTCCTTTTGTAGTCAAGATGGCTTGCGATTTGTGCATTCCATCTACATCCTCAGGAGAGGTTTCTTCTCGTACCAAGATCACTTTTTCACCACGGCTAGCCCATTCTACGGCATCATTAGACGAGAAAACGACACGTCCTATTGCTCCACCTGGTCCAGCTGGCAATCCTTTAGCAACAGCTTTCGTGATTTTTTGAACTTCAGGATTCAACATAGGTAATAACAATTCAACTAATTGGTTGGGTTGTACTCGCATTACAGCGGTATCTGCATCAATTAATTTAGAATTGTACATATCGCTTGCAATTTTTACAGCGGCAACACCATTTCGTTTACCGATTCGGCATTGCAACATATAAAGCGTTCCTTTTTCGATAGTAAACTCAATATCCTGCATATCTTTGTAATGATTCTCTAATCGGTTTTGGATTTCAAAGAGTTGTTTGTAAGCCTCTGGCATTATTTCTTCTAAGGTTGGCAAATCTTTACTTTGGTCATTTTTAGATTTATCATTTACAGGAGCTGGAGTTCGAATTCCTGCAACCACATCTTCACCTTGAGCATTAATCAAATATTCACCATAAAAATAATCTTCTCCATTTCCTGGATTTCTTGTAAAAGCAACACCAGTAGCACTTGAATCTCCCATATTTCCGAAAACCATGGCTTGTACATTTACTGCAGTTCCCCATTCGTGTGGAATATTTTCGATGCGACGGTATTCGATGGCTCTTTTTCCCATCCAACTGCTAAACACACCACCGATACTTCCCCATAATTGTTCGTTTGGATCTTCTGGGAATGGTGCGCCTAATACTTTAATAATAGTAGCTTTAAATTCTTTTACCAAAGATTTTAGTTCATCAACGGTTAAATCAGTGTCAAATTGATACCCTTGTTTGTGTTTAACTTTCTCCAGTTTTTCATCTAATACTTTTCGAATTCCTTTTCCGTCTTTAGGTTCAATTCCTGCGGCTTTTTCCATAACCACATCGGCATACATCATAATCAAACGACGGTAAGCATCATAAGCAAAACGAGCATCACCCGATTGTTTTATAACTCCTTCAATGGTTTGTTCGTTGAGTCCAATATTCAAAACGGTATCCATCATTCCGGGCATTGATTTTCTAGCACCAGAACGCACAGAAAGCAATAATGGATTGCTTACATCGCCAAATTTTTTGCCCATTATTTTTTCTACAGCTTCTAGGGCTTCTTTGGCTTGACCTTGAAGTTCATCTGGATAGTTCTTATTGTTATCGTAAAAGGCGGTACAGACTTCGGTAGTAAGTGTATATCCCGGAGGAACTGGTAACATCAAATTGGGATGACCCGCCATTTCGGCTAGATTCGCTCCTTTTCCTCCTAATAAATTTTTCATTGATTCATTGCCATCTGCTTTGCCACCTCCAAATGAATAGACGTATTTTGGGGCTTTTTTTTCCTTTGTCATTTTATTAAATTTTATTTGTTTTATATATTCTTATTATGTCTCTCAAAGGTAGCCTCAATTACACTTACATAAAATGATAATTGTCATATTTGAAAATCGAGCCAATTGACTTGTTATTTTTAGAATTTTTACAAACTTGAATTCAATAGTTTATAATACCATTTGTTCTGATTTTATTACTTTTTTAGAATACTATCGTTTATTAATTAAAAAAATCAAAATATTATCTTCAATAAAATAATTATGAAGTTAAAAAGGATAAAAAAAAATATTCGAAAAATCCAACAGGTTTGATATATTTGTGAAATCAATCGATTGAAATTTTAATATTATTACCAACTAAAAACAAATTACATTTTTATTATGGAACAAATTATCAAAGACACAACAGCCAATCCAGCATCACTAGGCCTTTTTGGATTTGGGATGACAACAATTTTATTAAACATTCACAATGCAGGATTTTTTGAAGTCAATTCAATGATTATGGGAATGGGCATTTTTTTCGGAGGAATTCAACAAGTTATTGCAGGAATTATGGAATGGAAGAAAGGAAATGGTTTTGGGATGGCAGCATTTACTTCCTACGGATTCTTTTGGTTGTCACTAGTTGCCATTTGGATTCTTCCTTTGATGGGAGTTACAAAACCTGATGGACCATCAATGGGTTGTTATCTAGGAATTTGGGGTTTGTTTACTTTGGCTTTCTTTATCGGAACATTGAACGGAAATACTATTGGTAAACTTATTTTTGGTTCGTTAGTTATTTTATTTGCATTGCTTTCGGCTGCTAGTTTCTCTGGAAATGAATCTCTTCATACTATTGCAGGTTACGAAGGAATTATCTGTGGTTTCTTGGCATTTTATGAAGGAGCTGCTCTAGTAATCAATGATAAATTAGGACGAAAAGTACTGCCTTTGTAATATTGAAGATAATTTGCTGTTAAATAAGTCTCTTTACGTACTATTCTATAAAAATAAAATTTAAATTTGTTTCCAACCTAATTAATTTTTGAATTTTACACCCAATAATAAAAATATAATGAGTTATTACAAAATTGAAAATTTAGAACAATACTTCAAACATTACAATAAATCTGTTCGAGAGCCGCGAAAATTTTGGAGTAAGATTGCTTCAGAAAACTTTACTTGGTACCAAGAATCCGAAAAAATTGTGGAGTTCGATATGGCCGAAGCCAAAATAAAATGGTTTGTTGATGCGAAAGTGAATATAGTGAAAAATTGTCTTGACCGACATCTTTCTAAACGTGGCGAAAAAACTGCTATTATTTTTGAACCCAATAATCCAAATGAATCTGCTCAACACATCACTTATAACGAGTTGTATGCGAGAGTTTCAAAAATGGCAAATGTGCTCCGGGAGCAAGGCATCAAGAAAGGAGACAGGGTTTGTATTTATCTGCCAATGATTCCTGAAATTGCGGTTTCGGTATTGGCTTGTGCTAGAATTGGCGCCATACATTCTGTTGTATTTGCTGGGTTTTCGGCTACAGCTTTAGCGACAAGAATCAACGATAGCGAATGTAACATGGTTATTACCTCTGACGGAGGATTTAGAGGCGAAAAAACAATCGATTTGAAAGGAATTGTTGACGATGCAGTACTAAATTGTCCATCTGTAGAAAAGGTTTTGGTTGTAAAAAGAACCAACACAACTATTAAAATGAAAGAAGGCAGAGATCAATGGTTGCAGCCGCTAATTGATGACGCGTCCGATAATTGTGTTGCCGAAATTATGGATGCGGAAGATCCTTTGTTCATTCTTTATACATCTGGCTCAACAGGAAAACCAAAAGGAATGGTTCACACTACTGCTGGCTATATGGTGTACACCGCTTATTCTTTCAAAAATGTTTTTAATTATGAAGAAAATGATGTTTTCTGGTGTACTGCCGATATTGGTTGGATAACGGGACATTCTTATATTTTGTATGGTCCTTTGCTTAATGGCGCAACAACTGTAATGTTCGAGGGCGTTCCCACTTATCCTGATTTTAGTCGTTTTTGGGAAATCATAGAAAAACACAAAGTAACACAATTTTACACAGCGCCAACCGCCATTCGCTCTTTGGCAAAAGAGAATTTGTCTTATGTTCAAAAATATCCATTACAATCACTAAAAGTTATTGGTTCCGTGGGAGAACCTATCAATGAAGAAGCTTGGCATTGGTATAATGATCATGTTGGCGGAAAACGTTGTCCACTTGTTGATACTTGGTGGCAAACAGAAACGGGCGGAATTTTAATTTCAGCTTTGGCTTTTATTACTCCAACAAAACCAACGTACGCATCTTTGCCTTTACCGGGAATTCAAGTAGTTTTGATGGATGAAAAGCGCAATGAAATCGAAGGCAATCAGGTTGCTGGAAGCCTTTGTATAAAATTTCCTTGGCCTGGAATAGCCAGAACCATTTGGGGAGATCATCAACGGTATAAAGAGACATATTTTAGTGCTTTTCCTGGAAAATATTTCACAGGCGATGGTGCTTTGCGTGATGAAGTTGGCTATTACAGAATTACGGGTCGTGTAGATGATGTGATTATTGTTTCAGGACACAATCTGGGAACTGCACCTATCGAAGACGCAATCAACGAACATCCAGCGGTAGCCGAAAGTGCTGTTGTAGGATTCCCACACGATGTAAAAGGAAATGCTTTGTATGGTTTTGTAATCTTGAAAGAGTCAGGAGAATATAGAGACAGGGTGAATTTGGCTAAAGAAATTAACCAACATATTTCAGATCATATTGGCCCAATTGCGAAACTAGATAAAATTCAATTTGTTTCTGGTTTGCCAAAAACCCGTTCTGGTAAAATTATGCGACGTATTTTACGTAAAATAGCCGAAGGTGATTTCTCTAATTTTGGTGACACCACCACTTTACTAAATCCTGAAATTGTAGACGAAATAAAAGAAGGAAAATTGTAAAATATAGAAATTTAAATTAATAAAGGCTGTCACTTTTTAAGATGACAGCCTTTTTTTTAGTTGTTGATGATTATTAAACTTTGTTTTAATTCGGGTTTCTCAATAATGAAATTCAATAACCATTCTCGCAATTGTTGCATTTCGTGGGGCAACAATGATTTTATTGCTTTTTCTAACTCTTTGCAAAATAGTGTAACATCAAAACTTACTCTTTCTAATACAGATTTTGTATAATCAAACATTACTTTAGACATAATTAGTACGAATTAAAAGTTAGCATTAATTTTATAACAATGTAAAAATATAGAATTTTATTTTGCAATAAATCAAAATTAACAACGATTTATGATGTTGTTTTATGGTTTGAAAATCACATTTTTCTGTACTATATTTTATCCCTTTCTTGCTCGAAACATTTCTCTTTTTCCTGGCGCTCCTTCCAGTTTTTCGACTGTAAATCCAGCTTCAATCATATTTCTTTTGATTATTCCACGAGCAGCATAAGTTACTAAAACACCTTTAATTTTAAGCGCTTGATACATTCTCTTAAAAATTGCTACACTCCATAATTCGGGTTGCACATCATAACCAAAAGCGTCAAAATAAATTAAATCGAAATTTTCCGAATCGTCAATATCCGCAAAAAATTGCTTTCGTTTTGTAAAAACAAAATCCTCGTTCAAGCTATTGGGCTTCTCCCATTGGCATTGATGCAATTTTTCGAAAATATACCTTTCACTTTCGACATTTAATTCCGAAACGTAATTCATCATTTCGGCTTCTTCTGCAGATACAGGAAAGGCCTCGACACCCACATAATTTATTTTTTGATTGAATTTTTGATATTCCAAGAAAGTGATGAAAGCATTTAACCCAGTTCCAAATCCAATTTCTAAAATAGAAACCGACTTGTTTTCGAACAACGAAAGTCCTTTTTTTATAAAAACATGTTGCGCTTCTTGAATGGCTCCAAATCGAGAATGATAACATTCGTCCCATTCTTCAATATGAATCGTTGTAGAGCCATCGCGAGTTTGAATTATATTGCGTTTCAAAATAAGATTGGATTTTTTGTTTTGATTTTAGTTTAAAAGAATCAAATTTAATTAAATCTAATTTAGTATAACCATTAATGTTTCTGATTTATTGGATATTCTGTAATTTAATGTACACATCTATTATTTTTTTTAGACAATAAATAAATCGCAGTTTAATGTTGCAATTACTGTCTTTTTGACAACTAATTTGATGATTTTTATTTAATTTTGCAAACCAATCAGCTATGATTTCATAACAAGTTAATTATAATATTTTAAAAAATTCCCAATTATGAGCGCAACTCAAACCAATAGAATAGAAATCACAAAAGCTTTGACCTCAAAAATAAATGAAGTTGATTTTGATAATTTGCATTTTGGTGCAGTTTTTACAGATCATTTATTTGAATGTGATTTCAGCAACGGAGAATGGCAAAAACCAATCATCAAACCTTATGCTCCATTTTTATTAGACCCATCCGCAAGGGTTTTTCATTATGGCCAGGCTATTTTTGAAGGAATGAAAGCCTACAAAGACGACAGCGATTCTATTTGGTTGTTTAGACCTGATGAAAACTACAATCGCTTTAATAATTCTGCCACAAGAATGGCCATGCCAGCAGTTCCAGAAGAAATTTTTATGGAAGGTTTGCATCAATTATTGAAATTAGATGAAGCTTGGATTCAAAAAGGAAAAGGCAATACAATGTACATTAGACCTTTTATGATTGCTACAGGAACTGGAGTTATTGCAAATCCTTCAGAAGATTATAAATTTATGATTCTTTTATCGCCAGCAAAAGCATATTATTCAGGTGAAGTAAAAGTATTGATTGCGGAACATTTCAGTAGGGCTGCTAATGGTGGAATTGGAGCGGCAAAAGCGGCGGGAAATTATGCTGCACAGTTTTATCCAACAAATTTAGCCAACAAGGCTGGATTCCAACAAGTGATTTGGACTGATGATGCCACGCATACGAAACTGGAAGAAGCCGGAACAATGAATGTTTTTTTCAGAATAAACGATACATTATTGACCGCACCCACGAGCGAAAGAATTTTGGATGGTGTAACTAGAAAAAGTCTTATTGACTTAGCAAAACGAGAAGGAATCGACGTAGAAGTTCGTCCAGTTTTAGTTTCAGAATTAGTAGAAGGTATTAAAAATGGTAGCTTAAAAGAAATTTTTGGTGCAGGAACAGCTGCTGTTGTGAATCCAATTATTGGATTCTCGTATCAAGATGTGTATTATGAATTGCCAAAAATAGAAAATTCAATCGCACTACAACTCAAAGATACATTGACCAACATTCAACACAAACTAGCCGAAGATACTTTTGGGTGGACATTGAAAGTTTAGAGTGCAGATTTTAGAGTGCAGATTGCAGGTCGCAGATTTCCGGTTGCAGATAGGTTGGAATAAATAATACAAATATTAAAAGCAGTTTAAGGATGATTGATTTCACTTTTAAACTGCTTTTTTATTTAAATCTGCTATCTTTTTTTTCTTGCTATCTGAAAACTGCTATCTTTTTTCCTGCTGCCAACTGCTATCTGCAATCTGTTACTTTCCTCCAAGTATTTTAGAAAAATCTGGTTTGAAATAATTTGGTCCTTTCATTACTTTTCCATCTTCGCGATAAATAGGTTGTCCGTCTTCGCCTAACTTACTCATATTAGAACGTTGAATTTCGTCGAAAACTTCTTCAATTTTATGTTGCAAACCATGTTCAATAATGGTTCCGCAAAGAATGTACATCATATCGCCCAAAGCATCGGCTATTTCTACTAAATCATTATTCTGAACTGCTTTAAGGTACTCCTCGTTTTCTTCTTTCATCAAATTATAACGAAGTGTGTTTTTAATTTCACCCAAGTCAGCTTTTGGATTTTCGCTGTGACCAATTTTAAATGCGGTATGAAATTCCTTAACGGCGTTGATTTGTTTTTGCATAATTTTATTTGATTAAATGAGTTGGCAAATTAGTAACTTTTACTAACAAAAACCTTAATTTTACACCAAAAAAATACTTATGTTTAGTCAAGGTCAAATGATGTTTGCAGGTTTTTTTGCAACAATTTTTATAATTGCAATGATTTACGCTTATAGAAAAGATGCAAAATTGCATCAAATATTTTACAAAGGAAATTTCAAAATATTGATCGGGTTTGCCCTGTTTATTGTTCTTCTGTTTGTGATTAAAATATTTTTCAAAAGGTAGATTGAGATTACTACACCAATGGCAAAGGACATTCTCGTTGTTTCTTGTTGTACAATTTTTTGAATGTACAATCCCAAATAAAATTTTTGACTTATCCCTTTTATCAATAAAGGCTTCAGCAAGCTCAGCCAGACAATATTCAGAAATTCGATTAGGAACCTTGATGTCTCCCTGAGCTTGTCGAAGGGTTTATGTTGAGAATCGTCAATAAAGACTCGTTCTCCAAATATTAATTAAAAAGATAAGTCAATAAAATTAATACAAAGATTAGTCATAAAAAAATCCCTTTCTACGATTATTGCAGAAAGGGATTAATAAATTCTAGAAGTTTAGTTTATTCTTTTACTAACTTAACAGTAGAAGTACCATTTGCAGTAGAAACTTTTGCAAAGTACACTCCTTTAGAAAGTTCAGTAGCATTTACAGAAACTTCTTTTGCAGCACTATTTTTTGCGTAAACTGATTTTCCTAAAACATCATACACTTTCACAGAAGTAATTTCGTCATTAGAACTTATGTTCCAGCTTGCTTTAGTTGGATTTGGATACGCTTTAAAACTTTTATTGGTGAATTTTGAAGTACTCAAAGACACTCCGAAATCGTACGCTCCTGTTAAAATGTTGTATTTTAAATTGTAAGTTCCAGCTTGTGTTGGAATATCATTACCTGTTTTTGTCCCTGCTGGAAACATATCGCCACCTGTATTTCTACCCCAATCATTGTTTATACGGAATTTTGCAGCTCCATTTGTAACCACTAGACCATCTAAAGTATAGTTTATACCATCTACAGTAGTCATCGGATTAATATCAATTGGTCCTGGAACCTCTCCTACACCATTTGGCCATCCTCCAACTCCTGATCCAACTACTGCGGGAGTATTGAGTGTAAATGAATAAGCTCCAGTAGTTTTGTTGAAAGTTCCGTTATAATTACCAGCTGTTGTAGGTATATCACCACCTGTTGTAGCTCCAGCTGGCCATACTGCGCCACCCCAATTAGTATTCCAAGAATCGTCTTGACGGAATTTAATAGCACCGGCCGTAATTGGCATATTACTTATAGTATATGTTATACCGTCAGTAGTAGTCATTGGGTTAATATCAATTGGTCCTGGAATCTCTCCAACTGCATTTGGCCATCCACCTGCACCAGATCCAATAATAGCAATTTTTGGAAAAGTAGCTACTGTAAAGACATACCTATATAAGGTAAAGTCAAAGGATATGTCATAATCAATACCCGTTGTAGTTACAGTCATTGCATTTGTGCCATCTTCAGCATCTCCATTTGGAAAAGTTAATCCGCCGGCTAAAACTCCATCGATACTAAATTGACAAGTTCCAGGAACAAGAGTAACTTTTTTAGCAGAAAATTGAATTCCTGTAAGATCAGCACTCAAAACAGCTCCTCCAGGAGTTGGCACTGCAGATCCCACAAGTTTAATAATAGGAAGTGGTTTTCCAGCTTCGAATTTCCAAGTTCCAAGTATTCTATTGAATGTAATGTTCCATACTCCCGCTTTACAAGTAATGTTTTTACCGGCGTCAACTGGAGTGGCGTTAGTTCCTGAAGGCCAACCTTGATCTACTGCGAATTGAGCATCTGTTGGACCCCAACCAAATTTATTAGTTACAGTTGCAGCACAACCAGTTCCCCAACATTTACCCTCACGGAATTTTAGTTCACCATCAGTAAGGATTTTATCGACAAGAACATAAGTTATACCATCGGTGGTTATCATCGGCGTTTCTGCCGTATCTGTCCACCCACCATTACCAGATCCAATTAAAGTAATCACTGGGTTTTGTGATTGACCACCAAAGCTAAATAAAAAGATAGCGATAAATAAATAAAATAATTTTGTTTTCATATTTAATAATATATTTAAATTAATATCTTATAAAAGTACAAAAAATAGATGAATAAAAAATGAATCCTTCAAAAAAAAACCTACTATCACGTTTTCGTGTTGATAACATTAAAACTGCTAATGTATTTTATACAAATCGAACAATGAGAACAAAAATGAACCTTAAGAAAGAATTAGAAAAGAAAAAAAGCAAGGCTGTCTCAAAAAGACAGCCTTGCTTTTTTAAATGGAAGAATATTAATTCTTTATTAACTTCATCACTTTTTGTTTGTTGTTTTCATTCATTACTTTAACAAGGTAAATTCCTTTGTTCAAATCACTAATTGTATATTGATTTTCTTTGGATTGATTGTCATTGAAAACTTTTACCAATTCACCACTGATAGAATATATCTCTACCTTTGAAGTAGCAGCATTCAAGGTAAAATAATTTGTAGTTGGATTTGGATATAAATATATTTCACCATTTACTTCGAAAGAATCGGTTCCTAAAGTAGAAGGTTTATTGCCATAAATTCTAAAACCACCAGCTTCGATAGCAATAGTCGCTGTCGTGCTTGTCACTTCTACGGTTGAATTATCCATCAAATTGTACCATGTTCCAGAATAAGGAAAATTGGGAACCACATTCGATGTATTAACATCAAAATTGGTCAGCACCACCACATTTTTTAATTGGGTTGACGACATCGTATTATCCCAAAGGAATAATCTCGGCGTTAAGGTGTTACCGGATTGAATATCAAAACCGCTATTAGCTGTGATGTTAACATTAAAAATAGGCTCTACAGTTTTTAGATTGATCATTTTTGCCCAATCAAAATAGATTTTATTTCTATTTGCATCGCCTAGCCAATTTTCAACCCATTGAGGTTGAGGCTTTTTGTCTAATTTACAATCTCCCGCAGGAACGCCTGCATCATAATCTGTATTTAAAGAGCCGTTATTGCAAGTCCAAATTGATTTTTCCCAGCCAAGAGCACCAAAATGCCAGATCATCGTTGGCCCTGGAACAAGAAGTGATACTGCACCAATGGCAGACATTCTGGATAAAGCCGTACTTAAGGTTTTTACATTATGAGCAGGATTGGACGAATTTCCGAAAGTTAAATTTTTAAACATTAATCGTTCTTCATCGTGACTTTCTGGATAACCAATAACTCGTTTTGCTGTAAAACCATGAGCGTCATAGCCCATTCTTTCGATGTTATTAGATGAGTTATAACCCATGGATAATTGATTGTATTCATTGGTCATTTTCCCCCACATCATCACTCCTTTGCTAGGAGTTTCGTTGACTCTGTAATTTGCCCATTGTTGTTCCTCGTTATCATTTCCTAAATGTTCGAAAATAGCATAATGAGTTGGGTCTAAGCTCCACGAATAATCTGCATATTCTCTAAGAACATCAACCCTATCTTGTTGATACGAATTTGTACAAGCATCTCCACTGGTGCAATTTTGAGTAAATCCCTTAGTTAAATCCCAACGGTAACCGTCAATTTTGTATTCTTCTATCCAGTGTTTCACCACTCTTTTGGTATAGTTTTTAGTATAAGTTGACTGATGGTTGAAATCATTTCCAACATTATAACTGTGTCTTGGAACCACATTGAAATAAGGATTGTCAGAAGCTGGTCCGCCCCAGCCGTCGCCATCGGGATCATTCATCCACATTCTATCCATTGGGTTTCTTCCAAAAGCATGATTTAATGCTAAATCTAGAATCACTGCAATTCCATTATTATGACACAGATCGATAAATTCTTTGAATTTTGCACTAGTGCCATACGCTTTGTCTAAAGCCATGTGAAAGGAAGTATTGTAGCCCCAACTTTCATTACCATCAAATTCCATTACCGGCATTAATTGTATAGCATTAACTTTTAAATTTTTAAAATAATCAATTTTGTCAATTAAGTTTTGGTAACTTCTGTTGGCGTCAAAATCACGAACCAATACTTCATAAATTACCAATTTGTCTTTCTCCGGTTTTACAAAATTAGTTGTTGCACCGCTCCAAGCGTATGGCGTTTGTCCAGTTTGCAACACTGTAACTTCGCGATTTTGACCTTCTGGATACGAAGGTAGATCAGGATAATTCCCCACAGGAATCCACGGGTCTTCGTCTTTATTCAACACTAAAGTAGAATAAGGGTCAGCCGTCTTTACCATAACTGGCGAGCCTGCTACAGGTGTTTCATCTATAACCCAAAATTGATAGGTATAATTTGTGCCAGCAACTAAACCTGTAAGTTCTAACCAAAATTTAGTTGAGCCCGATGTTACATCTTTTTTCATAGCAGAAGATGTTCCCGGTTGCCAGTTATTGAAACTTCCTGCCACATAAACAAAATCCTTTCCAGGAGCATCCAACACAAGAGTAGCTTTTGAAGCATCAGCAGAATTATAATTAATTCCATCGACCAAACCCACTGGCAATGTTTCCGAAACTGTTCCAGGATTTACGATTGCCGAAAACTTTTTTGTTACCGTAAATGCACCTTGTGTTACATCTAACTCGTAGTTTTGATTATCTGTGATGTTAGTATGGTCAAAAGAATAACTTGAAGTACTAGAATTGGAATTTATAGAAACACCATTCGCTTTCAGATTGTAACTTGCATTTCCTGCGGTGTTCGTCGCCGCTATATTCAAATTTCCACCAGATACTAATATTGTTGAACTGTTTTGCAATGGTGAAGTTAGCGTAACTTGAAAATTACCTACTTCCACAAGTATATCTTGCGATTTTTTTTCAGTAGCACCAGCTCCTCCATTTTTTGCTTTTATCAAAAATCCAATTTTTCCTATACCAGTAGTATTGTAGTAAGTGGTTGGAGTTATTATTTTCGAATAAGTATCAGATACAGGATCATAAGTAAATTTACTAGCTTCATCAGACACTGACCACGAACCGTTTAGAGGCGTGCCTTTTTGAGTAGTATCATTTAAGTCAAAAGCCCATGCCCACATGTACAAAGAATTTCCTACCACTCCCCATGTGGCTTCATTTATACTATTCCCATTAACTGATATGGTAATTTGATCTGTTTCCTCAAAAATTGGTGGATTTATACTATAAGTAACCGTTTGCGGTTGCGCAAAACCAACATAGGTTGTAAGCAAAAACAAAAAAATAATTTTTTTCATATTTAATGTGTTAAAGTGACAAAAAAGGCTATTTAAAAAAATAGCCTTTATTTAAATGATTTCAAGTTATTGCTTAATAATTGTAAAAGTGTAGGCTCTTGGTGTATTTAAATCTAAAGTAACCGTGTAATTCAGTGTGGCAGTCCCTCCTAAGAAAATATCTTTGCCGTTATAACTCATTGCAGTTCCAGCATATTCACCTCCAGTTTTTGTTCCATCAAACTCTCCTAAAATTAACGTACCAGCCGTATTTCTAAATTTAAAAGATCTACCACCATTTAATAGAACTGTGAGTTCCCATTTTTTGGTAGCTATATTGTAAATCATTTTTCTATTCACTCCAGTAGGATTGGGCTTTGCAAGTCCAAAAATGCCCCACTCAATAGGTGTGAGCGAATATGTGGTAGGAGTCGTTCCGACATTAGCTTTTATCAAATAAAATCCCGCGGTCGCCACATTGATGGTTGCACCATTTAGAACAAGTGCACCACTACCGTTATCTCCATAAAACGAATTAGAGGATTGAAATACACCACCTACTGCATTGTAAAACCTATAATTTCCTGCCTCCAAATAACCATATCCCTCACAATCACTTGCAAATAAACCAGAAGATTTTGTTTTCGGTGCGTTTGAAGGATCATCACCAACCTTTGTGAAAGCTAAAGTTGCCTGTGAAAAAGGAGTTACTTTCATAACAATTATATTGGAATATTGCTGTACAGTATTGGAACCTGTACCAAGCGTAGATTTTACTCTTACATCAATGTTAGCAGCCAATTCTGGTAAAAATCCATTTTCTATCAATAATGTATTTAAATACCCTTCTTTCCACACAAAAGTTGTTTCGGTTGAGATCGGACTGGCAATAATCGGAACTGCAAAATTAGTTCCACTTTTTGCAATTTCTAACACATATACTGATGGACTAGTTGCTGCACCATGGTCGGCTACGTCCCAACTTATAGTAGCTGCATCATTATCACCGTTAATAGGAGATAAAACAATAGGACTATCAGGAGCTACTGACTTCAGATTTAATCCATTTGCTATTGCAACAGGATCTTTATCGTTTGTGCATGAGCCTATCGAAGTAAGCAAAAGTGCAAAAAATGTTGTTTTTAATATATTTTTCATTTATACAAAATTTAATATTAATACCCTGGGTTTTGGATTAATTTTGGATTAGCTTCAAGTGCTTTTAAAGGAATAGGGAATAAATTATAATGAGCAGGAATTGAAGTTCCATCCTTAACATTTCCTTTCCAAGGCCATAAATAACTACCGCCAGTAAATTTACCGTAACGAATCAAATCTGTCCTTCTATGACCTTCAAAATTGAGTTCTCTGCCTCTTTCATCCAAAATAAAATCAAGCGTCAATTGACTTGCATTTATTGGTGTAGCTTTAGATCTTACTCTAACTAGATTTACATAATTTAAAGCGTCAGCATTTGAACCGCCACCTCCTCTTAATATACTTTCTGCTAGCATTAAATACGCATCAGCTAATCTATACAAAGGAAAATCAGTACCAGCAAAAGAGTTAGGACTTACAGTTCCAACAAAATTTGTATTTGTAAATTTTATAGAAGGATAACCGTCTGTCCATGTTTTATAATTAGTCATCTCATAACTATGTCTTTTTGTTAGGTCTGCATTTAAATAATTTGACCAAAATAAATGAGCTCTATCATCTGGTGACGCGTCTAAAGCAGCTGGACTATTACCAAACAAACCGTACCAAGCTTTTGTAGCGCGATGTCCTGCCCAAGCATTAGATCCCCCGCCAGGGTTTCCATAATCAAGTGCTGTCATTGTTGCATCGTTTAAACTACCATTAATTAAATAAGTTGTATTACCATAACTTTGACTTATAATTGGATCAGCTATTAAGGCGTAGATAATTTCATTTTTAGCATCAGTTACGTCATTGTCTCTACAAAATAAACTTCTAAAATTTGGTGACAAAGTATAACCTCCTTCATCTATTACTAATTTTGAATATTTATAAGCTTGGGCATACTTATTTTGTCCTATATAAACTTCAGAATTTAGATATAGTTTTGCCAATAACATTCTCACAGCTGCCTTGCTTGCTTGACCATATCCAAGTCTTTGAGGCATTTTATTTTCGATATCTAAGAGTTCCGATTCAACGAAATCATATAATTGCTTTCTGTTTGATTCTTCTTTAAGCTCTGCCTTTCCTAAATCAGCTTCGGTCAGTAAAGGTCCTTTCCCAAAACAATCAATCAAATAGAAATAGGCTAGTGATCTCAAAAATCGCATTTCGCTAATTACTTGATCCTTATTTGAAACATCAAAAGTTCTAAATTGTGCAATAACCTGATTTGCTTGAGGAACTGTGTAATAAATACGATTGTACATATATCGCATAAACTTGTTGTTGGCATCCCAATTTGAGGCGGTTGTCAATTGGTCAAGACCATTATCGCCCCAACGGTTTTTCATGTCATCAGCGGTAAAATCCTGCAAATTAATAATTCCTCTCAAGAATGGAGATTCTCCTGGATCATCACCCGGTGTATCTGTACTTCCTGGTCCTGATGGTCCTGAAAGCGCATAAGACCCATAAACTTTAGAAACGAGTCCCTGTAAAGTTGGTTGTTCTTTAAGTAATTGATCTAATGATTTAGCAGAACCTTCCGGCTGTATGTTCAAATCATCGATGCAACTGCTTGTTAGCAACAGGACTAAACCTAATCCTAAAGTATACTTTTTAAAATTTTTCATAATATTATTTTATTAATTAAAAGTCAAGACTTACTCCAAAAGTATATGTTCGTGGTCTTGGATAAAAATTCCCGTCAATTGCATCAAAATTTTCAGGATCTTGACCGGTGTATTTTGTTACTAAAAATGCATTGTTAACAGTACCACTCACTCTTAAGGATGATTTACCTACGAATTTAGCAAATTTATATCCTAAAGAAATATTATCACAACGTAAAAAAGAAGCGTCTTCTAATAAATAATCAGAACGTTCTGCATTACCAAGATAAGTGTCAAAGAGTGGATTAGCGCTTCCATTATAGAAATTCAAAACATTATTTATATATTCTGTACTTTGTGATGGAATTGCTGCTTGTATATGCCCGTTTTGTTGTTTTTTAAGATTGTAAACTTCGCCTCCTATTTGGCCTCTAAAATTTGCTGTTACATCAAAGTTTTTATATCCAAAAGTCGCATTAAAACCATAAGTCCAGTTAGGTCGCAAGGCAACATAATACTCATCTGATTCATTTATTTTGCCATCTTTATTTCTGTCGCTGTAGGCTCCAACAATAGGTTCACCACTTGCATCATAAATTTGTTCATAAACAAAAGCGGAATAAGGTTGATGCCCTACAGCATGATAGGCTAGATTATTCCCTGTACCTCCAATGCCTCCTCCAGCACTAGTCCTAGTTATTCCTTTTAGTTCAGAAATAGTACTATAATTGTAAGCTATATTACCTCCAAAAATTAAAGACAAATCATCTGTTTTAATTACTGCAACATTTAAACTCACTTCAAACCCACTACTGTCCAACGACCCAATATTTTTCAAATATTCAGTTCCTCCTGTATCGCCGGCAGCTAAAGGAACAACAGCTAACAAATCATTAGTTTTTCTTTGATAAACATCCACGCTACCAGTAAGTATACTGTTTTTGAATAAATCAAAATCTAATCCTAAATTGTATGTAGTCGTTTTTTCCCATGTTAAATCAGCATTAAAGGGTCCAACAGTATATGGAATTACCCCGGGCAAATATTGACTGGAAGCATCTCCAGGAATAAATGTAGGTAAATAAGGATAATACTCTCTTTGAATATTACCTCCTGGAAGTGTTGCTTGTCCCGTTTTTCCCCAACCTAGTCGTAATTTCAAATCTTGAACAAAATTAGATTCTTTTAGGAATGATTCTTCTTTTAGTTTCCATGCCGCACCCACAGCTGGAAAGTAACCCCACCTTTGATCTTCAGCAAAAACGGATGTTCCATCGGCTCTTAGAGTGGCAGTTAATAAATATTTACCCAACAAATCAACGTTTCCTCTTGCAAAAAAAGCTTGTAAATTTCGAGGCCTATATTCTCTGTTGTTTGGATTATTAACATCACTAATAAATTCTTCTCTAATTCCTGTATCTACATTATTCCTATAAGAAATTGAATTTCCATCTGTTTTAAAATCTTGGTAAGAATATCCCGCTTGAGCATCCACTTTATTCACAAAACCAGTAAGTGCTTTTGAATACGCCAAATACGAATCCATCGTTTTATTTGTTGCAGTTGCTTTAAAAAGACTTGCTTGACCTGGATTAAAGAGATAATTTGTTGCAGGATTTGTTCCTTGATTGAAAGTATAAGTGGCAAGTGCATTATCTTGAAACTTTTCTTTATAATCTCTTGTTGTTGCGTCTAAACCTAAATTTACCACAGCTCTAAGGTCTCGCAAAAATGGGAGTTTATAATCAAACTCAATGTTACCTAAAAATCGAATTGCATCATCAACACCTCTTCTTTGATCTAATAAAGCCAAAGGATTTGTTGGACCCACTTTTTGATCTCTATTTCCACTTAAGCTAGTTTGCTGATAGTAGCCTACAAACTTATTATCAAATGAGTCGCCAAACACTGGTTTAGTAGGATCCATAACTGCTGCTCCACCAAATGCACCTCCTTCATCAACATTATTTTTATTTGAATAGGTTCCTTTAGCGTTAATATCTATCTTTAAATCATCATTTAAAAATTTTGGAGTCATCTTTAATGAATATGAAAGTCTTTTAAACTCGCTGGTTTTTACAATACCTTGAACATCTGTATAACCAATAGAAGCTCTAAATGGAACTTTTTTATACAAATTAGCTCTCGCACTAAAGTTGTGATCTGTTGAAATTGATGTTCTCAAAATTACATCTTGCCAGTTTGTATCACTTAAAATTCTGCCCTCAATTTGTGGAGTAGAAAGATCATCGGTTACAAGAGTTGAAGGGTCGTCAACCCCTAATAGATTTGTCTTTGAAGGATGATATTGTTGAATAAATCGTGTGAAATCTGAGGCATTCATCACATCTAAGGTTTTAATTACTTTTCCCATAGTGATATTAGATGAATAATTAAATTGCGGTGCTCCTGATGTTCCCTTTTTTGTAGTAATAAGGATTACCCCGTTAGAAGCTCTTACACCATAAATTGCAGTTGCAGATGCGTCCTTTAACACAGAGAAACTCTCCACATCATTAGGGTTAATAAGTGACCAAGGATTTGTTCCTGCGTCACTTATTGGCACACCATCAATGATAATCAAAGGGTCATTCGAAGCATTTAATGAAGCACCACCTCTAATTCTGATAATTGGCCCAGCATCTGGAGCGCCGCCTCCGTTAGTTATTCTAACGCCCGCAGCTTTTCCTGCTAATAATTGATCAGTAGAGAAAATTGCTCCTTTATTAAAATCTTTTGCAGTTACCAAAGCAACTGAACCTGTTGCATCTTTTTTTCTCGTAGTACCATACCCTACCTGGATTACAACTTCTTTTAGTTCACTTGCATCCTCAGCAAGATTAACATTTAATGATTGCTGATTATTGAAAATTATTGTTTGGCTAACATAACCGATAAAAGAAAAAACGATTTTATCTCCTTTATTTAATTTGTTTAATTTGAATTTTCC
>CAMCTL010000057.1 GCA_945878515.1 Flavobacterium psychrophilum
ATTTCCATAGCCTTTGTAAGACATTCTGTAGGGACTTATTCCTTGGGAACGAAGATACAAAAAAACATTTTTTGCTCTATTTCCGGACAAATCACGATCTTGGGACTCCATATCAATTGCATCCGAATTTTTGCTTGAAGTGCAGCACACGTGACCTTTTATTTCGAAACGTATTGTTTTGTGTTTTTTTAACAGTAGCACTATTTTATCTAATTCTTGTTTGGCATTAAAGGATAGTTGGCTCGAACCCATTTCAAATGAAACCCCTTTTAAAATAACAACATCTCCGGCTTTTGGAAATTCTGGAAAAGTATAGTAGTCACGATCTTTTTCAAAAATGATATCAACTCGTCTGTTTTTATACCGTATTTGCTCTACATCATTTAGCGTGTCTGTTTCTAAAATTACTTCCCCTCGACCTTCGGTTATAAATATTTTTTTCTGTTCAACACCTTTAGAAATCAATATTTTTTGGATAAAATCGACTCTTTTTTTTGATAATTTATCGTTATACGCTATACTTCCTCTGTCGTCACAATACCCATAAAGATGAATAGATTTACAACTTGAAAAATCAATGGTTTCAAAAAACTTCTCCATTCGCTGTATCTCGACTTGATTCAAAGTTGATTTATCTAACTCAAAATAGATAGATTCGGTCTTTTTTGTTTGGGCTGACAAACTACCAAGACTTAAAAAAATGAGTATGTATAAACCCTTATTCATTACATTTTCAAGATGCTTTTATATTGTTCAGGCGAATTCAAAACGCTAGTTGCTTTTTTAATTTCAGCATTATTTTTCAAATAATATTGGTACAAACCTTCTTGATATTGGTAGCGTTTTATCATTTCGTCAACCATTAAATTTTTGATTTCCGCTTTATTTTTATCCAATAAATTGTTTTCCGTTTTTTGAAGCGCCGCAAGCAGTTGTTGGTATTCTGTTGTAATGCTTTCGTCTATTTTTTCTTTTTTGGCTGCAGCCAAAGTGTTTTTTAAAGCCAATTCTGTTTCAGTATCAAAAGAGAATTTTTCGGTTTTTAAAAACTGTTTAAACTCCAAAAAATTCGCATCTGAAACCGTTGGGATTTTATCGCCTAGATTTGGATTTTTATAATAATAAGCCGTTACAAAATTAAAAATTCCATCGTTTTTTTGCAAGGCTTCGGTAATCGGACTTAGTTTTGTTTCTTCCAACTCTATGTCGGGTTGAATGCCGCCACCATCATAAACCGTTCTTCCTTTTCGGGTTTTGAAAGCGGTGTAATTCTTGGCTTCTGTTTTTGTGGCAACGCCGTTTTTGTCTTTTTGATTGTAATTCAAGGCTTGAATACAGCGTCCCGAAGGCGTGTAATAGCGTGAAATGGTTACTTTCAATTGCGTTCCATAAGTCAAATCTACCGGTCTTTGCACCAATCCTTTTCCGAAACTTCGACTGCCAATAACCACCGCGCGATCCAAATCCTGTAAAGCTCCCGACACAATTTCTGATGCCGAAGCACTTTTTCCGTTAACCAAAATTGCTAATGGAATCTCTGTATCGACAGGCTCTTTGGTGGTTTTATAGGTATTATTGTGTTTTTCTATTCTGGATTTTGTGGTCACAATTATTTCATTTTTGGGAACAAATAAATTGCAAATATTGACCGCTTCGTTCAAAAGTCCACCAGGATTTCCTCTTAAATCCAACACAATACGCTCTGCGCCTTCTTTTTTTAATTGTTCCAAAGCTTGTTTGGTTTCATAAGACGCTTTTTGATTGAAACGTGCCAAAACGATGTAACCCGTTTTATCGTCAATTTTTCCAAAAAAAGGAACGGACTTTATTTCTACCTCATCCAAAATGATTTGGGTGGAATTGGTTATGCCTTGCCGAATGTATTTTACTTCAATTTTAGTGTTTTTAGCGCCTTTAAAAAGTTGCGAAGCATCTTCTTTGAAATCAGACAAAAGAATATCGCCAATTTGAATGATTTGGTCTCCCGCTTTTAAACCCGCTTTGTCGGCAGGATAATTTTTGTAGGGTTCGCGCATGATGATCTTATCATTTTTACGGGTAATTACAGCACCAATTCCGTTGTATTCTCCTGTATTATTGATTTTAAATTTTACCACATCTTGCTCATTAAAATACACCGTGTATGGATCCAGACTCGCCAACATGCCCTTGATGGATTTGTCCATTAATTCGCCAGGGTTGGTTTCATCGACATAATTTTTATTCAACTCTTTGAAAAGTGTGGTGAATATTTCTATTTGCTTGGCAATTTCAAAAAAATCGTCTTTGAAACTAACGCCAACAAATAAAAATGCTGAAGCAACAACGGGAATTATCAATTTTTTTCGGAAAGGAGAAATCATACGTAATGAAGGCTAAATTTTAGAGCACTAAAATAACAATAATTAGGCAATAAAAATACAAAATCAGTTATTCCTTATTTTTTAGATGCTGAACAAACTTTTCAAATAATTGAATGGTTTTGCTGTTGATTTCTTCGTATGTCAATCGGTCTTTGGTTTGGTAAAAAAACATAAATGCATATTTTTTGTCCAAATTGTCAATCAGAATATGTTTGTTTAAACGATAGGTTTCGCGAAGTACACGCTTGAAATAATTTCGATCCACAGCGTGTTTAAAGTATTTCTTGGAAACCGAAACGCCCATTTTTAATTTCTGGTCAGAATCTTCGGCAATGCCATAATCACTTTCCACAAAAACCAGTCGCAAAGGATATTTGGACACAGATTTGCCTTTGGAAAAAAGCAAATCAATAGTGATTTTGCTTTTAAGCTTTTCGGGTTTGGGATAAGTGAAGTTCATTTAATATTGAAAAAAAGCAAATATTTTAGAGAGCAAAGGTACAATTAAAAGGGCAATGGCTTGGGTTTGGTTGGACACGCTATTCTAGAGATTTAAAATCGATGACTCTTTTTACAAATATCCCGTTTTTAAAAGGGATTGAATGCTAAAAGATTTGGATAATTTGAGGAACTATTGAACCATCCTTTGTTTTTTAGAAGATTTTTTTGGAAGATTTAGGAGAGCTCGGTTAAGTAGATGTATCAGTAATTGAAATCAAATACCAACATCCATCAATTAAATTGAAATTATATTCAATATTAATTCCATTGTCATAGCCAATTCTTTTATAAATTACTTTATCTTTAGTTTCAATTTTTTCAACGGTAAATTTATCATATTCAAATTCCATCGCTTTTTGGTCTTCCGTAAAATCAATATATTTATAAAAAAATTTACTTTTATAATTTCTATTGAAAAATTATTTGACATCAAATCTTCATGGAAATAACACTTAAATGGAAATTTAACATGCTCTGACTGAAAGACACTGTCTTTTGCAAATATTTTAAAGAAATGGGTGAAATCTTTCAAACATTCTTCTTCGATTTGTATGCTTTTTTCTAACTCTTTTTTTTGAGTTGTAATCTCATTTTTTTTAACTTCTTTGCAATTTAGAAAAAGTGACGTAAGTGCGAATAATAAAAATGTTCTTCTCATAATTATTTATTGTGGCATAAAAAAAATTAAAGTAGCAGTGGTTTCTCATTGCCATAATCACTTCCCACAAAAACAAGTCGCAAAGGATATTTGGACACGGATTTGCCTTTGGAAAAAAGCAAATCTATTGTGATTTTACTTTTAAGCTTTTTGGATTTGGGATAAGTGAAGTTCATTTAATTTTGAAAAAAGGCAATTGCTTTAGTGAACAAAGGTACGATTAAACCTTAAATCGGAACATTGTTTGGGATTAAAAATGAGTGGTAAATCAATTTTAGGATTAAGTAGAAATACGTAAACTGTGGGACGAGACTGTTTGAAAATAAAAAGAATATTTCTATAAATTTTCTGCATACAAAATTAATTTGGATTCTAAAAAGCTAATTTTACAACCGCAACACAAATACTCAAAACATGGTCTTACCAAGATTCAAAAAACGATATGTTATCTATGCCCTTGTTGTTTCTTATATTATTGTGTGCCAATCCTGCATGAGAATGCGAATGAGCGAAAAGAAAACCAAAGCTTTTTTTGAAAAAGCCGCCATACAAGCTAAAGATTCTACCATTACTTTTGGCAATGTTGATATCCATTACCTGCAAACTGGGCGCGCCGACCAGCCCACACTAGTTTTTGTTCATGGGTCTCCGGGCAGTTGGGATGCGTACAAAGATTATTTAACAGATTCTCCTTTATTAAAAAAATACAGAATCATTGCTATTGATAGACCTGGATTTGGACATAGTAGTTTTGGCAAAGCCGAAAATTTGCAATCACAAGCAAGCATTATAGACCGTTTTATTACAAAAATTGCCAACGGAAAACCGATGGTTTTAGTTGGTCATTCTATGGGTGGTCCTGTAATTGTAAAACTAGCAGCAACAAATCCTAAAAAATATCAAAATCTAGTTGTTATTGCTGGTGCGATAGACCCCAATGCCGAAAAACCCGAAAAGTGGCGGAAGGTAATTATGACAATACCATTGCGGTATTTAATTCCCGGCGCACTACGACCATCAAACGATGAGTTATGGTGGCTCAAAGCCGATTTACAAACAATGAAAGCCGAGCTAAAAAACATTACGGCAAACATCACTATCATTCACGGTACCAAGGACCAATTAGTGCCCTATTCAAATGTTCAATTCATGCAAACCGAGTTTTCTAATGCAAACCATTTAGAAGTCATTCCTATCAAAGATGCCAACCACTTTATCCCTTGGACGCACTTCGAAATCATTAGAAATGCGCTGCTCAACATCAGGTTGTAAACCGAACTCAATATTGAGATTGGATTTTAATTTAAAAGTTGTTCGTAGAGAATTTGTAATTCGGTTGTGTGCATTTCAATTTAAATCAATCAAACTGCAACTTTCAGTTTTCTAAAATATTCTAGATATATTCCCTATTTTTGCCAAAAAATTACCAAATGCAAAAAATTATATCCTATCCATTATCATTGATTGTCATTTTGTTGTTCTTGATCACTTTGCTCATTTTTCATCCCATTCAATGGATTTGCTTTAACATTTTTGGTTACCAAGCCCACAAAAAAAGTGTAGATTACCTCAACTTTTTCTTGCTAAAAATTGGATATGTGCTGTTTAATAATTTTAAAATCGAAGGAAGAGAAAACATTCCAACTGGCGTTCCCATTATTTTTGTAGCCAATCATCAAGGAATGTATGACATTATTGGATTGATTTGGTTTTTGAGAAAATTTCACCCCAAATTTGTTAGCAAAGCCGAATTAGGAAAAGGCGTGCCAAGTGTTTCTTACAATTTGCGCCACGGTGGCTCCGTACTTATTGACCGAAAAGATCCCAAACAAGCCATTCCCGCTATCAAAGGATTATCAGCATATATTGAAAAACACACCCGTTCTGCAGTTATTTTTCCAGAAGGAACAAGAAGCAAAACCGGAAAACCAAAAGAATTTGCACAAACAGGGTTAAAATTGTTATGCAAATATGCGCCATCGGCTTATGTTGTTCCCATTTCTATTAATAATTCGTGGAAGTTCTTTAAATTTGGAAGTTTTCCCTATGGTTTGGGAAATATCATTACGTTTACGGTTCACGAAGCTTTGGCTGTCAAGGATTTCAGCATTGAACAATTAATAATTAAAACAGAAAATACAGTTGTACAAGGGATAAAACTTTGAAAATGTGTTAACTTTGCTGCCTTTGTTTAAAAACTTACAATAAATCAAATTATATATCAGATGTCTTTACACAATATTCGATTAGAAGTAATGCAATTACTAGAAAAAAAAGTCGGTTCTTACGTTGACCAATATTTAATTCCGGTAGAAAAAATTTGGCAACCCTCAGACTTTTTGCCCAATTCCGAAAGTGATAATTTTCTGGAAGAAGTAAAGGAATTGAGAGAAATTTCTAAAGATTTGCCGTATGATTTTTGGGTTGCCATGGTGGGCGACATGATTACCGAAGAAGCATTGCCTACTTATGAAAACTGGTTGATGGAAGTAGAGGGCGTAGATAATTTGGAAAGAAATGGATGGGCACAATGGGTGCGTCAATGGACTGGCGAAGAAAATCGTCACGGCGATTTATTGAATAAATACCTTTATCTTTCAGGTCGTGTGAATATGCGCGAAATCGAAATGACCACGCAACATCTTATTAATGACGGTTTCGATATTGGAACTGGAAGAGATCCATATAAAAACTTTGTTTATACTAGTTTTCAAGAATTGGCCACCTATGTTTCTCACAACCGGGTTTCGCAATTGGCAAAAAGTTATGGCGATGCAAAATTAGCTAAAATGTGCAAAATGATTGCTGGCGACGAAATGCGTCATCATTTGGCCTACAGTGAATTTGTGACTCAGATTTTTAATGTTGATCCAAGCGAAATGATGCTAGCTTTTCAGCAAATGATGAAGGCTAAAATTGTTATGCCAGCGCATTTTTTGAGAGAATCTGGACAAAAAATTAGCTCTGCTTTCGAACATTTTTCGGATTCGGCACAGCGTATCGGTGTTTACACTGCCAACGATTATGTAGAAATTATGCAAAAACTAATCGATAAATGGGAAATTGACAAAATAGGTAGCTTGACCGACGAAGCCGAAAAAGCTAGAGATTATTTGATGAAATTACCCGCTAGAATGGCTAGAATTTCAGAAAGATTGGTTATTCCACAAGAATCATTTCAATTCAAATGGGTAGAACCGGCTAGACTTTAGATTGCAGATTTTAGATTTTAGATTTTAGATTTCAGATTGGTTGGAATGGAAAATTTGTATTTCAGATTGAGGATTAACTCCCGATATCGGGATTGATTGAAGATTTTTAAACTGCCATTGAAATTGAAATTGCCATTGAAATTGATTTTAGTTTTCCAAATATGAATCATTCAGAGATAATCAACAAAACCATAATTTTTGTAAAGTCGAAGCTTAAAAATGCCGAAGGCGGACACGATTGGTTTCATATCGAAAGAGTCTATAAAAATGCGCTTCAAATTGCCGAAGGAGAAGTTTGTGATGAGATTGTAGTAAAACTGGGCGCTTTGCTTCACGATATCGCCGACAGTAAATTTCATAATGGAGATGAAACTATCGGTCCAAAAATTGCCGGAGAATTTCTTGAAACTGAAAATGTTGACCAAACAACAATTCAGCACGTCATTAAGATTATAGAAAACATCTCTTTTAAAGGCGGAAATACCGAAAAGACTTTCTCCTCTATTGAATTGGATATCGTTCAAGACGCAGACCGTTTAGACGCTATTGGCGCTATTGGCATTGCCAGAGCATTCAATTATGGCGGTTTTAAAAACAGACCTTTATTTAATCCGAATATTGCTCCAAATCTTCACATGAGTAAGGAAGAATACAAGAACTCTCAGGCGCCAACGCTCAATCATTTCTACGAAAAATTATTACTTTTGAAGGACAAAATGAACACCGAAACTGGTAAACAAATTGCCAAAGAAAGACATCGTTATATGGAAGGTTTTCTTTCACAGTTTTATGCCGAATGGGACGGAGAGAAATAATATTTTAGATTGCAGATTCACTATTGAAGATTTATGATTTTGTTTTGATGGATACGATGATTGTCGATTTGATGAAGTTTTAAATTGCTGAAATCTTAAATCGTTAATCAAAAATTAGCAATCAAATTCCCTTTTCTTTCATTGCTAAAATCACATCCGAAGCATGCTTGATAGTAAGGTACTTACTCAATTACAAAAATGTAGCTTAACTTAAAGTCCGCTTTTTGGTTCTATGATTACACCCAAAAACTACTATAATCAGAAGGTAGATGAGTTAGTTATTCAAACTTTGTGGTATTTTTGTCTATAATTTCATCATTGGTATCTGAAAATTAGCTGCTAATTCATCACAAATAAGCTTTCTAGATTTCGGTTTACAAAACCTGACTTTATGCAAACAAGCAACCTTTTCAATTTTGATTTCTCTTATCTTTCTTTGCCTGAGACCTTTCACAGTTTGGTAATGCCAACATCATTAGGAAATCCTGAACTGTTACTTTTCAACAAGCAGTTAGCAACTGAATTGACGCTCGATTTGCCAGATGAAGAAGATGCAGCAGCCATTTTTAGTCAGTTAGGTGATTTTTCAAAATCTTATGCACAAGCTTATGCGGGGCATCAATTTGGACTTTTTGCAAAGTTAGGTGACGGAAGAGCCATAATGTTTGGCGAACATATAACAAAAGACCAAAATCGTTTTGATATTCAACTAAAAGGAAGTGGAAGAACTCCCTATTCAAGAGGTGGCGATGGCAGAGCAACTTTAAAAGCAATGCTGAGAGAATATTTAATGAGTGAGGCGATGCATCATCTAAAAATTTCAAGTTCAAGAAGTCTTGCGGTAATAAAAACTAATGAACCAGTATATCGAGAAAGAATGCACGAAGGCTCAGCACTTATTAGGGTTATGAAAAGCCATATCAGAGTAGGTACTTTCGAATATGCGTCGTATTTAGGCACTACCGAAGATGTAAAAGCCTTGGCAACTTATACCGCAAAAAGATTATATCCTGAGATAGAACTTGATGAAAATATGGCGCTGAATTTACTAAAAAAAATAATGATGCAACAAATAGAGGTTGTGGTAGACTGGATGCGGGTTGGTTTCATTCACGGGGTGATGAATACTGACAATACAGCGATTAGTGGCGAAACTTTTGATTACGGGCCGTGTGCTTTTATGAACAGTTATAATCCCAATACGGTTTTTAGTTCTATTGATCAAAATCGGAGATATGCCTTTGGAAATCAGCCGAAAATTATCAAATGGAATTTATCTTGTTTTGCCGAAGCCCTATTGCCAATTATACACGAGAATAAACAAAAATCTATCGAACTAGCGCAACGAGTTATTGATGATTTCGATGTTTTTTGGAATCATCATTACTACGAAATGATGCTACATAAAGTTGGAATCAAAAGCGATACTAGCGACCATTGGGAATTGATAGACGAGTTATTGGATTTGATGAAAAAGCACAAAATGGATTATACCAATACTTTTTTAGCTTTATCAAAAGAAGTTGATTTAGAACGTAATATCATACAAAGTGATTTTTTTAGTCCTTGGATGGAAAAAAGGAATCGTATTTTGGAGTCTCAAAAAAGTTTTGATGAAGCCAAGCAATTGATGAAAGAAAATAATCCGGTGTTTATACCTAGAAATCATTTGATTGAAGAAGCTTTAGACAATGCAATAAATGGAAATTTGAGTTTGTTTCTTAAATTAATGGATGTTTTATCAAAACCATACGATTTTGACGCAATAAACGAATCGTTTTTGCAACCATCAGCAACTAAATTTGAAGAAAATTATAGAACTTTTTGTGGAACTTAAAATTGTTTTTAGGGAATTGACGTATAAACATAGTTTTATAATTGGCATCTTAAATTGGTTGTTTTTATTGTTTTATAACATATTTATGCTGTTTTTCATCAAACTTTAAGATGCTGTTTTTTGTGCTTTCTTTTTTGATTATTTCTTTTTCACAGTCAGAATCATAAGTAAAGTCTTTAAACTTTGTTTTAACTGTAATATCATTGAATTTTGTTGTCAGTTTATCAGTGATAATGAAAACGCTTTTTGATGTTTCGTACCAAGCATCTTTACAACCTTCATTACCTCCATTATCTCCTCTATATTTTTCTAATTCAAAATCGTGCAAGACTTCAATTATTTCATTATTTTTAAAATAATATAGGTTAATACAATCGGATCCAAATGGATTAACCCTAGAACTTCCGCTATAGCTGTATCTTATGCCAAACGCTCTAGTACTTTTATTCAAATAATAAAGCCCTGTATCTATTTTTAATTCATTAAACCGCATTGCATCCGAAGTCCATTCTGATTTTTTAGTGTATTTCGTTTCAATTGATTTTGTAGTTTTATTCCAAACCACAATGTTGTTGTCGATGACAAAACATTCTTCACATTCAGGATCACGATTTGTTATAACTGGTAATAGAATAATTACTTTTTCTTTTTGGTTTGGTATAACTTTTAAGCAAATTTTATCTGACAATAAATCTTTTTCCTTGACCTTTAAAAATTCAATGGCCTTGTTAATAATGTATTTATCTGATGATTCCTGTCCAAAAAACAAACGTGTAAAAAGAAATAAACCAACTACTAATATTTTTTTCATAAATGTTATATTAAATTGATGACTTAAATATTCCAAGAGTGACCACTAATAAACTGACCACTGATTACTTTTTTATTTTCCAACAACTGACCACTAAAAACCTGACCACTGACCACTTTATTTAAATTCCATTTATTCCCCTTCGGGGGTTAGGGGGTTTTTCATCTCCAAAATCACATCCGAAGCTTTCTTGAAAGTCGGCGCTTGTTCGATAATACTTCCCACACGTTTTTTGTTGAGTTTAAAAGTAATGTCGTTTTCTGTAGTGAATAATAATGCGGTCAAAAACGGGTTGTTCATATACGGAGCCAAAACAAAAAAAGCTTCTTCCAGTGAATGGAAACTTTCCACTTCTTCGGTTTTGTAACGTGCAATTATCGAAAAACTTAACACATCATTTTCTAATAAAACGGGACGCACATAAATGTTTTTCAATTCGGTGTCGCCAATGGTTTTTGCCAAAGTCAATTTGGCGTAGGTTTTATTCTCGATGCTTTCTTTTACTTTTTCCCAGAATTGGGCAAATATGGGTTGGAATGACATAATTTGTTTTTTAGAGTGTTATATTAATTTTGTGCATTAGACCTAACGGGTTTTGAAAACCTGTTAGTCGTGATTTAAATCAAATAATCCCAAAAGTTCTCTTTGTGAATGACTTGAGTTGTTTTTGGATGGTACTTTTCGGTGAAAGATTTTGTAAAAAGCACCTTTTGATTCGGATTGTATTTGATTTCAAAAGCCTCGATTTCTGTATTTTTCACTTCCAAATAATCAATTTCAGCTTGTTGGGTATTTCTCCAAAAATAAGTGTCTTTGAACTGACTTTCATAAGATAATTTCTTCTTGCGTTCGCTAATTATAAAGTTTTCCCACAAAGCACCAATGTCGTCACGAAGTTCTATTGGATTAAAATTCTTGATAATGCGATTTCGCAAACCATTGTCCCAAAAATACACTTTTCTGCCTTTCTTCAATTCGTTATCTTGATTTTTACTGAAAGCGTTCAAACTAAAAACGATAAAGTTTTTTTCGAGAATGTCAATATATTTTTCAACTGTTAAGCGGTTTATTCCTAAATCGTTGGCGAGGGAATTATAACTAATTTCGATACCTATTCGATACGCCAACATTTGAACCAATCGCTGTAATGTTGTTGATTTTTTAATGCCTTCCAAGTTCAGAATGTCTTTATACAAAAAACCTTCGACCAAATCATTTAGAATTCTTTCTTCTTTGCCAACATTGGTAACCACTTCTGGATAATAGCCAAAAACCAAACGATGAGGAACCAAACGGGTTTCTTCGACAAAATTGGTATGTTTGACCATTTCGCCATAACTCAACGGGAAAAGTTGCAATTCCTGCTTTCTGCCAACCATTGATTCTTTGGTTTTGTCTGCCAATTCAAATGCGCTACTTCCCGAAGCAATCACCTGAATTTCTGGATAATTATCGACCATTCGCTTGATGAGTAAACCAATATTATGAATCATTTGTGCCTCATCAATGACCAATATTTTGTTATCGCCGATTAAAGCTTTTAACCTATCCGTTGTAATATTTTCTAATAAAAGTTGGGTGTCTGGTTCATCGCCATTGAGCCATAAATAGGATTGGTCTTTGATGGTATTTTTTATCAAAGAGGTTTTACCTACTTGCCTTGCGCCAAATACCAAGATGGCTTTTCCTTTAAAAAGATAGCTGTCAATTTCGGTTTGTGCGGTTCTGTTTATCATTTTTGCATCCAATTACAATACAAATATATAATAATTTGAAATTATAATATCAAAAAAGTATAATATTTTGATATTACAACATCGAAAAAGTATAATAATTTGATATTTTATACGATAAATCTAATGCAACAAGGCACTGATCACTAATTCCGATAGCTATCGGAACTGACCACTGTTTACTTAAAATTGGCTTTTCTTTTCTCTAAAAAAGCGGTAGTTCCTTCTTTAAAATCATCGGTGCCAAAACAGTCTCCAAAATTTTTGATTTCGACATCAAATCCATTGACACCCGAAATATAATTGGCATTTACAGCCTCGATAGCTTTGGAAATGGCGACAGGAGAATTTTTCATAATTCTCGTTGCGACAGTCATATAAGCCGAAAATAAATCTTCCTGCGGCACCACGTGATTCACTAATCCGTACATTTTTGCAGTATCAGCATCAATCATCCCAGCGGTCATAATCATTTCCATAGCACGGCCTTTGCCAACCAATTGCGCCAAACGTTGCGTTCCACCATAACCTGGAATCACACCAAGTGAAGTTTCTGGTAATCCCATTTTGGCATTTTCCGAAGCGATTCTGAAATGACAAGCCATCGCCAATTCGAGTCCGCCTCCAAGCGCAAAACCATTGATGGCAGCAATTACTGGAGTTTTCATGTTTTCTATAAAATCGAATAAAAGTTGCTGCCCTTTTGCAGCCAATAGTGCTCCTTCTTCGGCAGAGAAATGAGCAAATTCGGCAATATCGGCGCCAGCTACAAAAGCTTTTCCTCCACTTCCTGTAATGATAATCACACGAACATCGGGATTATTATCAATTAACTCCAAGGTTTCATGAAGCTCTTGAATAGTTGCTTTGTTTAATGCATTTAATTTTTCGGGACGATTGATATAAAGTGTAGCAATTCCTTTTTCGTGTTCTAAGATGATGTTTTCCAGCGCCATAATTTAGTTTTTTAGGTATTGATTATTGGAAGAGAAACAGTAAATGTTGTTCCTTTTCCTTTTTGTGATTCGAGGGTAATTGTTCCTTTGTAATTTTCGATAATATTTTTGATTATGCCAAGACCTAAACCCATTCCGCTAGATTTTGTTGTAAATTTAGGTTCAAAAATCCGATTGAAATCTTCCTTTGCAATACCAATTCCGTTATCGGCAACCGTGATAATGACATCGTTCAACACTTTTTTGGTGTTTACGCAAACGGCTTTATTTTCTTGATTTTCTGGAAAGGCTTGAATGGCGTTTTTGACTAAATTTGTAATAATTCGAATGAGTTGCGCTCGGTCAATTTTCGAAATGATTTCTTCTTCTTCAGCTTTAAAATGAACGTATTCTTCGTTAAATATATCCATTGTCAATTCGACAACTTCTACTACATTCAAGGTTTCATTTTGTTGCGCTGGCATCGAAGCAAAGTTGGAAAATGCCGAAGCTACGGAACTCATTGTATCGATTTGCTGAATCAAGGTTTCGGAATAATCATTAATTTTTTGTTTGAGATTGGGATCATTTACATCAAACTTTCGCTGGAAACTCTGCACTGTCAATCGCATTGGCGTCAACGGATTTTTGATTTCGTGCGCCACTTGTTTGGCCATTTCTTGCCAAGCTTCTTCTCGCTCACTTTGGGCTAATTTCAAGGCACTTGCTTCCAATTCATCCACCATTGCGTTGTAGGCATTAATCAAAAGGTTGATTTCTTTGCTGCTGGCTTCGAGGACAATTTTTTCGTTTTTTTGGTTCAAACTCGTTTCGCTCAATTTGTCTGAAATGGTTTTCAACGATTTTGTTATATAGGAAGATAGAAAATACGCCACTGCAAATGCCACCAAAAGCATAAAGGAGTAAACCTGTGCTAATCCCATTAAGAAATTTTGCAATTCGGTTTGGTAATAACTATCATCTTCGACATAAGGTAAATTAAGGATTCCAAGGGGTTTGAATTTATCGTCTTTTATCAGACTATAGGAAGACCGATTCTTTTTTCCGTCGATATTTTTGATATCAACATAGCGTTTTTCGATAGAAGATTGAACCAGTTTTAGAATGTATTTCGGAACTGGCGGAGCAGCAGCATCGATAGAAAATCTCGATTTTGAAGATTTTAATAAATGACCATCTAAACTGTAAATATTAATTTCAAGATTGTGAATATCCGATAATTCGTGAATTTTATCTTTGAATATGAGCGCTAAATTATCTGGCGTAAGCGGGTAAGTAGTATTCGTAAGCACATAATTGATGTTCTCTTTTATAGCATCTTCTTTGTGCTCCAAGCGTTCTTGATGATATTGCTTGGCTTCATTTTTAAATTGAATAATTGAAATAGACGCTAAAACAATCGAAGCTACTAAAATCAATACTATCATCGACAGGAAAATCCTGATTCGCAACGAAAGCATTGATATCTTGAAGATTTTTAACATAGTATTTCAGTATTCAGTGTTCAGATTATTAGTATTCAGTTAGTAAATTGCGTTCCATTTTTAGTCCTACATCTGAACACTAAAAAACTGATTACTGACCACTATTTCGCTCTCGTATTCGTTTGTAAAATTTAAAGCCTAACATTATCAAAATCGAAAACAATACAATTCCAATTACGCCATAAATCCAGTTGACAGCGTTTTTCAGAATGACTAAAAAAACCACGGCGAACAGGATAATGGTAGCGCCTTCGTTCCACAAACGCATGTAATTTGTGCTGTATTTTACTTGGTCGTTTTGCAATTCTAGGTAAATTTTATGGCATTTGTAATGGTACAAATACAAGACAAAAACAAAGCCAAGTTTGACGTGCATCCAAGGCATTTGCAACCAGGTTTTTCCCAAATCGGTAAAAAACAACATCCAAAACGCAAAAAAACTAGCCAAAACTGCTGAGGGCCAAGTGATAATGTACCACAAACGATAGGTCATTATTTTGAATTGTTTTTGCAAAATCTCCTTTTCTGGCGAAGGTTTATCGTTGGCTTCAATTTGGTACACAAACAATCGAACAATGTAAAAAAGTCCTGCAAACCACGTGATGACAAAAATGAGATGAAGGGATTTTAGGTAGTTGTATAGTTCCATATTTCTTTGTTTCAAAGTTTAGAGTTAAAGGTTTAAGTTAGTTAAACAACTTTAAACCTTAAACTTTTAAACCTTATTACTTAGCCCAATCTTCAATCCATTTAGTTACCAAATTACACCATTCTTCCTCATCATTCAAACAAGGAATTGCCATAAATTCTTCTCCGCCATGATGTTTAAATTCCTCATTGGCTTCCATTGCGATTTCTTCTAAGGTTTCTAAACAATCGCTCACGAAAGCTGGAGTAACAACTGCCAATTTCTTGATTCCTTTTTCGGGCATTTTGTTTACTTCGACATCGGTGTACGGAGTAAGCCATTTGTCTCCTGCTAAACGAGATTGGAAAGTCTGGCTGTATTTTTCTTTAGGAATATTCAAATATTCGGTCACTAATTTTGTAGTTTCATAGCATTGATGGCTGTAGCAAAACTCGTGCGCTGGCGATGGAGTACTGCAACAAGTACGATCTATTTTACAATGCGATTTGGTAATATCAGTCTTACGAATATGTCGTTTTGGAATACCGTGATAGGAGAACAACAAATGGTCATAATCAAATCCTTCCAAATGTTTTTGAATACTTTCGGCCAAAACTTTGATATAATCGGGTTTATTATAAAATGCAGGTACAATGGTAAATTTCATATCCGGAAAATGCTTCAGACGCAGTTCTTCGGCCAAAACTAAAATCGTTGTGGTTGATGCCATTGCGTGCTGCGGATACAATGGGAAAAGCATCACTTCATTAACACCTTTGTCGTGCAATTCCTGCAAGCCTTTCAGAATTGTAATTGTTCCATATCGCATCGCCAATGCAACTGGTATTTCAGTTTTTTGAACTACTTTTTGATGCATTTTTTTCGAAATTACAATCAATGGCGATCCTTCCGGAGTCCAAATACGCGCATAAGCTTCTGCGGATTTTTTTGGTCTTGTTTGCAGAATAATACCACGAACCAACAAGGCTCGTAATAAAAATGGCACGTCAATCACGTATTTGTCCATCAAAAATTCATCTAAATACGGTTTAACGTCTTTTGCGGTTGGGCTTTCTGGTGAGCCAAGATTGACTAATAATACTCCTTTCATAAGTGATTTTAATTTTTTATAAATGTACTGAAACTTATTTCTATTGTATAACGAATGTTCGTTTTTTGGCTATCCCGAAATTTTCCTCATAATTGTTTCCAAAGGGCCTTTTTGAAATTTTTTACTCCAAAACAAACTAAAACCTACACTCAAAACAAAAAAAGCAATGGCGTATAGTAAAATATATATTGGTTCTGTTGGTGTTTCATCTTCTAAAAAACCAGTATATGTTTTTGCTGCCAATTGTTCTAAAATCAGCATCCCAATAGTAATGTGAATTACATAATGCGACAAGGTCATTTGCCCCGTTTTTGCTAAATAGTGAATTATTTTTGTGCTTTTGAATTGATCTCCAAGAAACATACAAATCGGAATTACCATCAATGCAAAACCAGCAGTTACAATCAAAAAAGGCAAATAGGGCGGAAAATATTCGCTCAAAATATATTGATGAGTAAAATCATTTACAAAGGGATTTTTTGCCCAAATCCGAATGAGTTGAATGGTTGCAAAAAGGAAAAATCCAACCATAAAAACATTTCTCCGAATTAATTTTGTATTCCAATCTAATTTACCCAACCACATTCCCAAAACAAAAAACGAAAACCAAGGAAAAATTGAGTTCCAACCATTGTATAATGTATTTCTTAAAAATCCAATTGGAGTCCAAAAATCTGCATACTTATAGGTTATAAAATCCCAGGACGTGTCAACTGGAATAAACCACAATAAGATATGATATACCAAAATTATAACAAAAGCAATCCACAAATAATAACGTTTTGGTATAAATAAAATCAAGGCGGCAATGTGCATATAACCACCATAAAAATGCAAAATATCACCTGACCACCATGTAAAAAGTAATAATCCTATTGCTAATAAAAACCAAGAACGCTTCAAAATTATGGAAGTATATTTTGCTTTTTGCTCGGAAGAAATTCCCTGTTTATTAACCATTAATGAAACACCCATTCCAGCTAAAATAATAAAGATAGAGGTCGAATTCCCAGTAAATAAATTCAAAAACCTACCCGTTAAATCCTCTGTTGGATATACATTTCCAAAGCTGAAATTGAAATTTACAATAAACATTCCAAAAATGGCATACGCTCTTGCTAAATCAAAACCAATGACTCTTTCTTTCATTTATTATTTTAATTTGAAGGATTAATGGCCATCAAATATTTCTTAGGTGTTGTGCCAAATTTCTTCTTAAAAGCCGCAATAAAATGACTTCCGGTGCTGTAACCAATTTTCAACCCTACTTCGTTTACATTATAGGAACCGCTATCCAATAATTTTCTTGCAGAATCCATTTTATAGTCAAACAAAAAACCATACACTGTATCGCCATAAATTTGTTTGAAACCCATTTTTAATTTTTTCAAAGTGAGGCCAATTTGGTCTGCTAACTCTTGTAATCCTGGGGGCTCAGCCATATTAGCGATGATAATTTCTTTGGCTTTTTTAATTTTCAAAACATTTTCTTCATCTATCAAAAACGGACATTGCTCAGCATTTGGGTCTTCATTTCTATTGAAAAACAAACTCAATAATTCATACCCTTTCCCTTTATAATATAAGTTTTTTATGGAAGGATTTAAGTTATAATGAAACATTTGGTTCAGTACAATAGCCATTGAAGGACTGATGTTTTCCTCGCCATAATATTTCTTATCGCGGTTTTCTGCACTCAAAAAAGGAATGTGATCTGAATGCGTAGAGAACAGCCCGTGGAACTTTTTTATAGAAACCAAAATAGTAATGAGCCACGATTTTGGTGCAATTTCAAGATAGAGCGGCAATTCTTTTTGTGGATTGTAAAACAGTAGCGATTTCTCTTCTTTTAAATCTAAAGTGTAATTTCCCTGATTGAAAATGAATTTGGCATTGCCTTTTAGTCCAAAATGAAACTGAATAAACCCAATAGTTACCTGATGTTCTTCAATTACAGTTATTTCTGTGTCATTTTGAAACCGAATTAAAATAAAATCGTCATCAATTTTTATCTCTTCTTTAGAACTCACAGCGATGTTTTTTTAAGAAATGTTTATAAAATTAAATCTACTTTGTTTAGAATGGTTCTAAATAAACCTTTCCTTAAGCATTAGTTTCATTACAAAAATAATACAAATAACGAAAAATGTTACTTTTTTTATCAAAATATCTCACAGCGACACAAAAAGAACTTTTAGCGTTACTTTTATAAAAAGGATAGCAATACTTTTGTTTCACTTTTAGATTTAATACAATTTATGCAAAAAGGAAATATACTAAAACACAAAACTTTCTATTCTATAGGATTGAGTTACAAGAAAGCTGATGCTGAAGTGAGAGGGAAGTTTAGTTTAGATTCCAAAGCAAAAACTCAAGTACTTCTGCAGGCTAAAGAGGAAGGTATTGAGGGTTTAATTGTAACATCAACTTGTAATCGTACCGAAATTTATGGCTATGCTGATCACCCTTTCCAGTTGATAAAATTGGTTTGTGAGAACAGTAATGGCACGGTCGAAGAATTTCAAAAAGTAGGTTT
>CAMCTL010000058.1 GCA_945878515.1 Flavobacterium psychrophilum
GTGGCGGATCTGGTGGTACACGTAATACTGGGGTAGGAGCAGGAAACTCAGGCGCAAGTCCTGGAGGTGGAGGATCTGGTGCTTTTGGAGCGCTTAATGGTAGCAGACAGGGTGGAGCTGGTGGTGACGGAAGCGTCAGAATTTCATACACAATTGGTGTTCCCAATACACCTTTAATTGGTACTGCAACAGCTTCAGGAGTTAGTGGTCAAGTTACAATTCCTTTTACAGCTCCTGCATTCAACGGCAACTCGATAATTACATCTTATACAGCAACATCCTCACCTGGAGGAATTAAAGGTAATTTAGATCAGGCCGGAAGCGGCACGATAACAGTAAACGGATTAACCAATGGAGTAGTTTATACCTTTACTGTGACTGCTAACAATTTTGGAGGTCAAAGTTTGGCAAGTGCAACATCAAACTCAGTGACGCCAACCAATCAACCTACAATTCTTTCAAATGGCAACGGTGGGGGGGCTTGGACTTCAACCACAACCTGGGCAGGTGGAGTTGTTCCTACAGCAAATGATTATGTAAGTATTCTTGGATTAGATGTTGTAACAGTTAACGGTACTGCATTATGCAATAATCTGAACATTGCTACGGCTGGTTCATTAATAATAAATTTAGGCTCTTTGACTGTTAAAAACACGATCATAAACAATGGGGCTATAACAGTTGAAAACAATGCGAACCTAATTCAAACAGCGGTGGCAAATACAAATATAGGTACTGGAACCGCAACAGTAAAAAGAAATAGTACTTCATTAAATAGGTTGGATTATACGATGTGGTCAACACCAGTTTTAGGGTTAAATACTTTGGAAAGCTTTTCACCTTTGACATCTACATGGCCTAATCGTTTCTATGAATATTTTGAAGCCATAGATTTATATCGCGTTGTTCCTACTTATAGTACTTTTGATGTAGCTAAAGGTTATTTGATGCGAATGCCGAATTCAGATCCGTTACTTGGCTATGATGCTGGTTTGGCAACTTTAGCTTATCGTGGCGTATTTACAGGAGTTCAGAATAACGGAAATATACCAGTTACAATGACAAAATTTTTGAATGGCTACACCGCAGTTGGAAATCCTTATCCATCCGTAATTGATGCCGATTCATTTATTGCGGCAAACAGTGCCAACATAGAAAGCACTTTGTATTTTTGGAGGAAAAAAAATTCAGCTTTAGGTTCGGCTTATGCAACATATACCGCCGGAGGTGGTACAACGATAACAGCAAGTAGTGGGACTCCAAATGGTAAAATACAAGTAGGTCAAGGTTTCTTTGTCAAGGCTAAAAAAGCTGGAATAATAACCAACTTTTTTACCAATGCAATGCGTGATATCGCACCAACAAGCACTCAGTTCTTCAAAACCAAACAGTTAGTTGATAAAGATCGAATATGGCTTAATCTTACAAATGCTTCAGAAGTTTTCAGTCAAACATTGATTGCTTATATTGCAGATGCAACACTTGATGTAGATCGTTATGATGGGAAATATATCAACGACAGCCCAGTTGCCTTGACATCCAAAATTAGCAATGGTGAATATACCATTCAAGGTCGTCCGGCTTTTAATGCTACAGATGTTGTTGCCTTAAACTTCAAAACAGATGTTACTGGTGATTATACGATTGCTTTAGATCATTTCGATGGATTGTTTGCAAAGGGACAAGGTATTTATTTGATGGATAGTAAAACAGGAATTGAGACTGATTTGAAAGCAGGAATATATACCTTTAATGCATTAGCTGGAGTAGACAACAACAGGTTCACATTGAAATACCAAAAAACCTTAAAAGTGAATGTGACTGAATTGAATGGTAACAATGTGAAAGTTTATAAAAATAATAGGAATATCTACGTAAATTCATCAAACAAATCCATCGCAACTATCAAGGTGTATGATGTTCGTGGAAGAATGATTGCTTCAGAACATAATATTAAATCTAAAACTTCTTCTATCAATAATTTGACGGAGATTCGTCAGGTCTTGATAATTAAAGTGATTTTTGAAGACCATAGTGTTTTTAATACAAAATTGATTAATTAACAAAATAATATTTTAATGCATTTTTATTAATAACGGCATTTTCTTTATGGTTTTACCCTGTCCGGAAAAAAATTGAACTAATTTAGATAATGAGTAGGTCTGCAGCATATATAATGTGGCAGACCTTTTTTTATACCATGATAATAAAGTATAAAAAAGTAATTGTAAGAATGGCTCCCATTTTTTGTTGCATTCCTTTTTTAGATTAATATAGTCGCTAAATTTGACATTTAAAAAAATTTAATGCAATACTTTTCTTATTGAAAGATTTAAAACTCCTTTTTTATTCGCTTAATCTCAGCGATCAAAACTAAAAGTAATGAAGTTTATTATCGTTATTATTTAGATTTTTTTCAAATAGCCCTTTTTTTACTGCTTTCTGTTGTTTATAAAATAGTAGACTTCTTTATTTTGAGGTATTTCATAACAATAAAACAAAATCGCATATATTTTGACCCAAAATCACACTATAACGTTTTCGAAAAAGTGGTAATATCGTATTGTATTAACAACCTAAATCGTAAACCAATGAGAAAAAGAAATTTTATAACCGAAAATTTTTTAATAATCCCTAAATCCCAAAACCTATTATGAAAACAACTTTATTTAAATACGCTGCATGGTGTACAGTTCTATTTTTATGTTTTACAAAGTCTCACGCGCAGGCGCTACCAATTTCGAGCTACGGTGTTTGGGATAGAGGCGGTCAAATCACCGATTTTTCAAATCCTAATGTCGATTTTGTCATGGGTATTGAAGAATCAGTAAAATGGGAAGCTATCGAACATGTTAAGGGTACTTTCGATTTTTCTATATTGCAGACAGCAATAGACAAAGCCTATGTTAATAATAAATTAATCAGACTAAGTGTTGAAATAGGGCCAGATTCACCACTTTGGATTTATGATAACGATACCAATCCAAATAATAATTTATATCCACAAGTTCAAAAAGTATATACAAATGATGGAAATGCTAAACCAGCTTGGCCTTTTTACCCAGAATATCTAAGCCAAACTTATCAAGATTATTTATGGCTATTTTTAAATCAATTTTCTAATTTTATAAGAAGTCAACCACAAGAGAAATTTACAAAAATCGCGTTTGTACAAGTCAAAACTGGTTGTACTGGAGACGAAGTTCCTTATAAAGGACTTAATCCCACTGTTGTAATAACAGATCAACAATGGCACGACTTTCGTTTGGCTGTTTTTGGAAAATACAAAGAATATTTCAATGATGTACCCAATAAGAAAGTTGTTCTAACCTTCAATGACATTGATCCAGCAGACCCAAATGAATTATATGCTTGGAATTGGCTTAACGCAAACATTGATCCTTCAATTAGTTTCGGTATAAAAGGTGGCGCATTCAATAGAGGTCATCATTTATCGGGTGAGCAAAATTATAAGAATTCGCTTTACAACTATTTGGTAAATCCTACTGGGTTGAAACTATTTTCTGGATCAGAAATGGATGGTACTACACAATCTCCCTATTTTCAAATCTGCGAAGATATGAGTTATTATTGGGCAGCACTTGGGGGTATCAATGTGGGTTTGTCAACCAATAATCTAAACGCTGTTGCCATGGATTATGCGACAAACAATCCGATTGGTAGAGAAACCTTTAGAATGTTCACTAGATATGCACAACAATTATATCCTGCCACATCTACCACCGCTTTTTCTATATTTCATGATGGGTTAAATGCGGAGGATATAAATAGATTTCCTGAAAGTACCTACGGGCAAAAAAGGATGGACAATCAAGCTCGTTATCAGGCGATATGTGATGACCCTATCTATTATAACAGAGGTGCGCGTATGAATGATTTAGTTGCAGCAACAAAAGGACAAGTGTATCAACGAGCCAATCAAACCGGTTTGAATGATTCCGGTTTTGGGATTGCCGAAGGTAATATAGAACGATTTATAACTCAAATTGATCCTAATAATACCTCCATCGGTTTGTTTAGAGTGCGTGGAGCCATTACTACAACTTCCTCTAAATACGATCGATTTGCACGTTCGTTTGAGTGCCAAACCAATAAGAACAAGATGTTTTTTCAAGTGCATAGTGAATTTCCAGCCAATAATAAAGTATTGAAGTTTACCATAATTTGGCTGGATAGAAATATTGGCGGTACATGGGCATTTCAGTATAGAAATGCAAATGGACTTCAAAGCCGCTCTTTTACTGGAACAGGAGGTGATATTTGGAAAACAGAAACTTTTACCCTTTCTGACGCGATAATCAATCAAGGTGGCGAACGAGGTTCCGATTTTATGTTAGTAAATACCGACGGAAACAATCAAACAGGCAAACAATTTGACGACATCTTCAACGGTATTGAGATGAATATTATTGGTAATAAACAAAGCCAAACCATCAATTTTAATGCTATCCCAGATAAAAAAATTGGTGATCCTGATTTTACTCCTGGGGCTACGACGAATTCTGGTTTGACAATTTCGTATGCTAGTTCCAATGAACAAGTAGCCAATTTTGTAAATGGTAAAATTCACCTAGTGGGTATAGGATCCACTACTATCACTGCTTCTCAAGCTGGAAACAACACTTATGAATCTGCCTCTGTTTCACAAGAATTAAGAGTTGCTGTGGTCAATCAAACTACCATTACCACCGTTGGAACCTCTACTTGGAGTAGTCCTTTAGGAGTGAACAAAATCACTGTTGAATGCTGGGGTGCAGGCGGCGGCGGCGGTGGCGCTTTTGCACAATGTGTTGGTGGTGGTGCCGCAGGCGGATCTTATGTGACCAATACCCTAGCAGTAAACCCAAACACAAGTTATAGTCTAACCATAGGGGCCGGGGGTATACAAGCAACTGGTGTAGGCACAAACGGCCTAACGGGCGGGAATACAAGGTTCGAATGGACAACCCCGCTAATTGCAAACGGCGGTGTTGGAGGCTTTGGTTCAGGAGTTCCCGCGCCTTTAGTAGCTCGAGCTGGATTAGGTGGAACAAATCTAACTGGCGGTTCTGGAGGCACAGTAATACTAGGATCTAGTGGTTCAGCAGGTGCCATCGGCACGAGTCTTTATGGTGGTGCAGGAGGTTCTAGTGGCAACAGCCTCAATACAGGTGCCGCAGCCAAAACTACCGTTGGTGCTGGAAACAGAGCAGCGATTCCTGGCGGTGGTGGTTCCGGTGCGTTTGGACCGGCTTCACCAGCAACTACTGGTAACAATAGAGGTGGCACAGGAGCAGCAGGACAGGTTAAAATTAGTTATATTCTTAGTGTTCCAGATGCTCCCGTTATTGTCGTAGCAACTGCTACAGGTCTAAGTGGCGAGGCAAGTGTTTCATTTACAGCGCCGACCTTTGACGGTAACGCTACAATTACAAGTTATACAGCAACAGCAAGCCCAGGTGGTCGTACAGCCACTATAAATCAGTCTGGCAGCGGTAGTATCACAATAACAGGACTTACCAACGGGACAGCCTATACTTTTACCGTAAGGGCTATAAACAGTATCGGTCAAAGTGCATCAAGTGCCGGCTCAAATGTAGCAACCCCTATACGAACTATTCAAAACATTGTATTTAATACGATACCAACCAAATCGTTTGGCGAAGCTGACTTTAACGCGGCGGCAACAGCGAGCTCAGCATTAGCTGTTTCTTATACAAGTTCTAACTTAGATGTAGCTAGGATAGAAAATGGATTGATTCAAATAATTGGAGTAGGAACAGTAAGCATTACTGCTTATCAGGAAGGTGATGGAACATACTCTCCCGCAACTCCAGTTTCGCAACAGTTAACAGTGATAAAAGCCAACCAAAGTATTTCGTTCAATGCTTTGCCTACCAAAACCTTTGGCGATGCCGATTTTAGTGGTGGAGCAAAAGCAAGTTCTGGCTTAGCTGTTACATATTACAGCTCAGATGAAACAATTGCAAAAATTGTAAATGGATCAATCCAAATAGTAGGTGCAGGAACCTGTCGAATTACAGCATCACAAGCGGGAAATGGAACATACAATGCGGCTACTTCGGTTTATCAAGATGTAACTTTTGTACGAGCCAACCAAACTATCTCGTTTGGTTCTTTGCCTACAAGAATCTTTGGCGATGTCGATTTTGGTGCAGGGGCAACAGCAAGTTCAGGCTTGCCGGTGACATATTACAGCTCAGATGAAACAGTTGCAAAAATTGTAAATGGATCAATCCAAATAGTAGGTACTGGAGCAGTTAGCATTACAGCATCGCAAGTGGGAAATATAAACTACAATGCAGCCACTCTAGTTTATCAAGATTTAGTAGTTGTCCGCGCCAACCAAAGTATTTCATATGAGGTTTTACCAAGTAAAACTTTTGGCGATATGGATTTTAGCGCAGGTGCTGTAGCAAGTTCTGGGTTAGGAGTTTCTTACAGCAGTTCAGACGATTTGGTAGCTGTTATTGTCAACGGAACAATAAAAATTGTTGGAGTTGGAACTGCGATAATTACAGCATCACAAGCTGGAAATGGAAATTATAATCCTGCAAGCTTAGTTTCGCAACAGCTAACAGTAGCAAAAGCAAACCAAAACATTTCATTCAATGCTTTGCCTAATAAAACATTTGGCGGTGCCGATTTTACTGCAGGGGCAACGTCAAATTCTGAGTTAGCTATTTCTTATACTAGTTCAGACAATTTGGTAGCTACTATTGTTAATGGGGCGATACGTATTGTTGGTGTTGGAACAGCAACAATTACTGCATCACAGGCTGGAAATGAAAATTACAATGCTGCCTCGTCAATTTCGCAACCATTAACAGTATCTAAAGCGAATCAAACAATCACTTTTGGTTCATTGCCGTCCAAAATTTCTGGCGATGCCGATTTTAGTTTAGAGGCAGCTGCAAGTTCGGGGTTAGCAGTTTCATATAACAGCTCTAATGAAGCTGTAGCGACGATTGTCAATGGAGTTATTCGTATTGTTGGTGCTGGAAATAGCACAATTACCGCTTCACAGGCAGGTAATAGCTCATATAATGTTGCAACACCGGTTACTCAATTGTTAAAAGTACTTACTGTAATCCGAACTGTCATTACTACAGCTGGGACTTCTACTTGGACTTGTCCAGCCGGTGTAACCTCAATTAAAGTTGAGGCATGGGGAGGCGGTGGTTCTGGAGGATCGACAAGTACCGGAGGTTTAGGCGGAGGTGGTGCAGGTGGTTCTTATGTTGCACACTCAGCGGTATCCGTTGTTCCTGGTTCAAGCTATGCACTAACTGTTGGTGCAGGAGGAATACCGAGTAGTAATGGCAATTCTAGTGGGACTGCCGGGGGCGCTACCACATTTGCATCAACGCTCCCTGTAGTTGCAAACGGAGGTGCATTTGGTAATAAAGCAATCGGAACCGGTACACTTAATACTGCATTTGGTTTGGGTGGTACAAATACTAACAGTGGTTCTGGTGGTACAACATACGCTCTTGGAACAAATGGCTCAAATGCTACTTTCGGAAATAGTGGTTCAGGTGGCAATGGAGCCGGTTTAGGCGGAGCAGGTGGCGCAAGAAAAACATCTTCAGGTGTTGGACTTCCCGGCGCTGTTCCTGGTGGCGGAGGATCAGGATCTTTTGCAGCTTTAACTGGTGGTAGAGCAGGTGGAGCAGGTGGAGCAGGACAAATCATAATTACATACAATGCTGAAGTCTCAAACCCTAGCGCTCGATTTAAACCTAGCACAATCGATAATACACTTGTCTCAGATGAATCAAAACAATTTAAGATTTATCCAAATCCAGTGGCGGCTTATTCTGAGTTTGGATACAACTTATTAGAAGAAGGAAAAGTGCAATTGAATATTTTTGCTTTGAATGGGCAATTGGTTCAAACCCTTATTGATAATGAAATGCAATTACCTGGTAATTATAAAAAAATATTTGACGGCAGTAAGTTGGTCAACGGCGTTTATATTGCTCAATTAAAAACAGCAAACGAAATCAAAACTATTAAAGTAGTGCTTAAAAAGTAATTCAGAATTTTAAAATACCGTTAATTATTCATTTTGGACTGTAGGATAAATTTTATTCTACAGTCCTTTTTTTTGTATCTTTTATCATTGTTGTCCAAAGTGGATTGATTGTTAATGTTTTGTATGAATTGGACGCATCAGCTTTACGTTTTTTTTATATTAATTTCCTGATTTAATATACAATACTGAAACAAAATCGCATTATAAATAATACTTTTTCGCTAAGACTAATTTGGAGTTAATGTATAATTTTACAGAAATATTTAACTTATTAAATCAATTATTATGAAAAAAACAATTACTTATTTATTTTTTCTTCTTCCTTTTTTAACATTTGCGCAAGGACCTTGGGAGTTTAGCACTGATGCAGATGCACAAGGATGGACTGCCTGGCAAGGAGCTACTACAGCGCCTGCTGTAAATCCGCAAACTTCTCGGCCTGTAACGGTAGCGGCAGGAAATCTTAGTTTCACTACTATTAATGCTGGGGGTTCGGCAGCAAATAGAAATCCTACTCTTAAAAATAGCGCAGTAAATATGGATGGTGTTGCTTACAACGCAATTGAAATTAAAGTAAAAAACGGTACACTTGCCGCATGGTTGAGAATTAATGCAGATGGTACCACTTTAGGGATTCCCATTACAGCAAGTGATGTTGATTATAAAACATATCAATTTGTACTGAACAAAGCGGCAACTATTGCAAGTATTACTTTTGAATTTAAAGCAAATAATAGTACGCCAGGGGGCGGAAATTATAGTCCTGCCGCAGATCTTAAGATAGAGGTTGATTATATTAAACCTGTAGTTTATACAGCACCAATACGTAACGTATTTAATTTTGATACTGCGGCAGACGTAGAAGGTTTCACTGCTTTGACTCGTGCTACAGCTGTGCAAGCTACTGAATCAGCAAAAGGTACGTTACAAGTGAAAGCAACTACCGCTAATAATCTTGATGCTAAAGTAGCTTTAAATTCTGCTACGTTTAAGGTTGATGGCGCTACAAATAAATATGCACATATTACTTTGAAAAATACCTCAACTAATAATAGATTTTCTTTAGCTGCAGGGGGTATAACTTATTTACCCTATCAGGCTTATACTACTGGTGATACCAGTTATAAAACATATGATTTTGATTTGAGTACTGTTACAGGCAATATACAACCAGATCTTGGTTTTGGTATTCAAACTACTTGGTCAGCTGCAGCGACTTATGCTATAAACGATCAAGTTGTTTCTTCAAATAGCACCTATAAAAATTTAACGGGTATAAATACTGCAAACGCTCCAAGAGCTGATATAGCAGCTAATGCAGCTGAGGTACCACCTCTTCCTCAAAATTGGGAATTAGTTGGAACAGAAGGTGCACTTTTAGATATTACTAACTCAATCTACATAGATGCTATTGTTTTTGATACAAATCGTGGTGAAATACCAGAATTAGGCGTATCTAAGTTTACAGACGCAAACAATAAAATCTCATTATATCCAAATCCTGCCAGAAATGTTCTTAATGTAAAATCATCCAATAAGATTTCAAAGATCGATGTGTATGATATGCAGGGCAAAAAGGTAGCTTCTAAAAACAATACTTCCGACATCAATGTATCTTCATTAACTAACGGAATCTATATTGTTTCAGTTGTACAAGATAACGGAAGTGTTGCTTCAAAACAGTTTGTAAAAGAGTAACAAATACAATGTTTAAATTCAAGACTTACTAATTTATATTGATACGAACATCCTAATTTAGAAACAATTAGGATGTTTTGTTTTGGTGCAAATTGTTGACGGTTTTATAAAGTTATACTGAAACCGTAATTTTGGAATTGAATTTAGGATTGACTAGAACACTACAGCAAAAAACACAAATAATTAATTTAATTATGATAAAAAGATTCTTCATTGTTTTGGTTAGCACTTTTTGCTTATTTCAAACTACTGCACATGCACAACAAAAAACCAATATAGTATATATTCTTGCAGATGATTTAGGCTATGGCGATCTAGCTTGTTATGGTCAAGAAAAAATAAGTACGCCCAATTTAGATAAACTTGCCAGTCAAGGAATGCGATTTATGCAGCATTATGCAGGTGCGCCTGTTTGTGCCCCTTCTCGTTCTTCTTTAATGAGTGGGCAACACACAGGACATACATCAATACGCGGTAACGCTACAGAAAAAGGAATGGAAGAAGGCCAAGTCCCGATGAGTGGAAATACCATCACAATTGCCGAGATTTTAAAGGAAGCAGGTTACAAAACTGGTATTTTTGGAAAATGGGGACTGGGTTACATTGGTTCAGAAGGTGATGCTAATAACCAAGGCTTCGATGAGTTTTTTGGGTATAATTGCCAGGCAGTTGCCCACCGCTATTATCCTACGCATTTATGGCACAATCGCGATAAAGTGACGCTTGAAGGTAACGATTGGAAACATACCGTTACTTATGCTGCCGATGTTATTCATGACAAAGCCTTGACGTTTATTTCTGATAATAAGGACAAACCATTTTTCATGTTTTATCCCACTACTCTTCCTCATGCCGAATTAATTGTTCCTGATGATTCTATATTTAAAGCAGAAAGAGCAAAATTTGGCAACGAAAAACCCTACGTTGGGAAAAAGAAGGGAGATGGTGCAGATTACGGTGAAAAATTAGTAGTTAAAGACTACACCACTCAAAAATATCCGCATGCTACTTTTGCAGCTATGGTCAAGCGATTGGATCAACATGTTGGAGAAATTATGGCTAAGTTAAAGGAATTGGGTATCGAAAAAAACACCATTATTATGTTTTCTAGTGATAACGGTCCACACGATGAAGGTGGAGCAGATCCAGAATTTTTCAATAGTAATGGAGATTTAAAAGGTATGAAAAGAGATGTTTATGAAGGAGGAATTAGAGAACCGATGATTGTGCAGTGGCCAGCCAAAATCAAAGCTGGTTCAAAAACCGATAATGTATCAGCATTTTGGGATGTGATGCCTACTTTGGCAGAAATTGCTCTATTAAAAACACCTAAAGAAAGTGATGGAATTTCTTTTTTACCCACATTGCTAGGAAAAAAACAAAAACAACACGATTTTTTGTATTGGGAATTTCATGAAAAAAACTCAAGTCAGGCGGTTAGAATGGGACAATGGAAAGGAATACGACAAAACATTACCACTTCAAAAAATGCTCCAATAGAGTTGTATGATTTAAGTACAGATTTAGGGGAAGAAAAAAATATTGCCAGCACTCATCCCGATATTGTGGCTAAAATTGCAAAAATTATGAATGATTCTCATATTGAAAATGATAGATTTCAATTTGATTATGAAATTACCAAATAATAATAGCCTTGAAAGCCAATACTAAAATAAATATTAAATTATAAATAAATGATTTCAAATAGCAAGTCTAAAGTAGTACTGGTACTAATTGTTTTTCTGAGCTTATCTTTTGCATTCGGTCAGAAATCTAAACAATTTGAAACCAATAAGCCTAACATCCTCCTCATTGTATCGGATGATCATAGCTTTCCTCATGTTGGGTGTTTTGGAGATGCCAATGTTCTAAAGTATAACATTACTCCAAATTTAGATTCTTTTGCCAAAGAGGGAATGCGTTTTAGTAGAGCCTACACAACTGCACCTCAATGTGCTCCATCAAGAACATCGATATTTACCGGTTGTAGTCCAGTGAGTATTGATGTGTCAAGGTTTGGTGAACCTTCTAGAAAAGAAGTTCCTTTTTTTACAGATGTACTTAGAGAAAATGGCTATTGGGTAGGACTAGACGGCAGAAACCATCATTTAGATGGGGCGATTGAAAGCAAAAATCCAATGGTAAATGAAGTCCTTACCAAAGAAGGAATGAAGAATTTAGAACAACGTTTTGACCACGTAGATCGATTCAATACCAAAGGAGGAAATTTTCCAAAAGTTCCAGAGCGATTTAATGCTGTATTGAGTGAGGTGCCAAAAAATAAACCCTTCTTTCTTTATTTTGGGTTTAACCAACCCCATCGTTCTTTTGGTGAAGATTATGAGGAGATTAATCCAGATAATTTGGTGTTGCCTCCTGATTTTCCTGATTTACCAGAAATACGAAAAGATTATGCTCGATATCTCTCAGATGTGAGAGATATGGACAAATGTATGGGCTATGTATTGAAAGTTTTGGCCGATAGAAAATTAGATAAAAACACTATTGTAATTTTTATCGGTGATAATGGTGAGTCTTTATTGAGAGGAAAAGGCACACTGGCAGGAAGAGGAGTTCATGTACCGTTAATTATTAGATGGCCTGGAGTCGTCAAAGGCGATGCATTGACTTCTGCATTAGTTAGTGGAGAAGATATTGGACCAACCCTATTACAAGCTGTGGGTTTACATTTCAAAAATGAAGTTTCTGGAATGAGTTTTCTGAATATTTTAAAGGGAAGTCCAACAGGAAATGAACGAAAATATGTATTTGCCGAACGTGGTTTTCATGCTGGACCATTAAGCAGAACAGACGGATTAGATCTTTCAAGATCGGTGACTTCTAGTCAATATCATTTTGTTTTTAATGCGTTGCCTAAGCAAGAGTTTGCACAAGTCGATATGGTAAAAACAAAAGCTTGGGAAGAACTGCTTCAATCTCATTCTGAAAACAAATTAGGAGAGACATACAATAGATTATTCTTCTATAAGGAAAGACCAATTTTTGAATTGTATGACCTAGATAAAGATCCTTTTGAGTTAAACAATTTAGCAGGGCAAAAAGAATATAGTGAAACAGAAAAAACACTCAGAAACGAAATGGAAGCCAAGATGCTCATGGATCATGATTTTCTGCCCCTACCTTCGGATGTAATTGAATATGGAAAGAAAAAAATGGTAAAAACTGAGGAATAAAGTTCTTGATTTTTTCATGTTTTTTTTAAGTTTTTTTCATAATGATACCACTTTTAGTTGCAATAGTATAGGTTGCTTGTAATTCTTAATTATGGCTTAAATTATTCGTTTTTTGAAATAGTGAAACAAAATCGCACACTAATGACCAATTATTACTCATTACTCTTTTTCGCAAGGTTTACTTTTGTTATTTCATTCATGTCTATTTGTATGATTAATTAAAGTTTGGATTTTAAAAATTGTAATTAATATAAAAATGAAAAATATGCCCCGTAAATTGATGACACTAGTTTGTGTTTTGTTACTTTTTTTGACTAAAGTACAATCGCAATCACTTTCTATTGATAGTTATGGAACTTGGGATAGAGGCGGTGATGTTATTGATTTTAAAAATCCCAAATTTGATTTTGTTCTTGGTATAGAGGCAACGTCTAGTTGGAAAGAGGTCAATCCAACTCGCAGGAATTTTAATTTTAGTTTCTTTCAAGGTGAATTAGATAAAGCTTACAATAATAATAAGTTGATCCGTTTCAGTATCAATGTTGGACCGTCAGCACCAGATTGGATTTATGATAAGGATTCTGATCCCACAAATAACCCCTATCCACAAATACAAAAAGTCACAACTAGCGGAGGAAATGATAAGGATCAATTTCCTTATTATCCTGAATATTTATCTCAGGTATACAAGGATTATTCCTATAATTTAATTGAAGCCTTCTCTCTTTTTCTAAGGAATCAACCTGAGGCAAAGTTTAAATTAATCGCGTTTGTTCAAGTTAAAACAGGTTGTACTGGAGATGAGGCTCCATACAAAGGGATTCTTGATGACGATAAATACATCATATCTAAGACAGATTGGGATAATTTTCGAAATGAAACATTTGCACAATATAAAAAATATTTTAATGACGTAACAGACAGGAAAATTGTATTAACTTTTAATGATGTCGATCCTAAAGTAGAAGCTATATGTTGGAATTGGGTTCGTGACAATATCGACAACTCCATTGGTTTTGGAATTAAAGGAGGGCCTTACAACAGAATGCATCACTTAAATGATGAAAAAAACTTTAAGGAAACTTGGGTGCCTTATTTGGTCAATCCCAAAATATCCACAGCCAATCCAAAAGGGCTTAAGCTTTTCTCCGCCTCCGAAATGGATGGGGTTTGGCAAGGTGGTGTGTTTGCTATTAATCCAGACCTTGGGTTTTATTGGGGGGTTATGTCTGGGCTTAACGTAGGCTTGTCCACCTATAATTTGAACGGAAGTTCTATGAATTTTGTTTCGAATAGTCCAGTTTCTCGAGAAACTTTCAGAATGTTTAATAGATATGCCAAACAGGTTTATCCAGAAACTGCCACAATTGGATGGTGTGTTTTTCACGAAGGACTCAATGCAGCGGATGACAAGAAATTCCCTAGAAATGAATATGAAAACCAACCAGTTACTAGAAGTAATATTAATCGATATGTTGCTATTTGTAATAGTGAAAAATACAAAACCAGAGGAGCCCAGATGGGGGATATTGAAAGTTATATTACAGAAGGTTTTTCAAATCAACGTTCCAGTCTACAAAACTACAATGATGCTGGATGGGATATTGCAGAGGGTAATTATGAGCGTTTTTTTACACAAATAAAACCTGATGATACCTCTATTGGGTTGTTTAGAGTGCGAGGAGAGATAACGATAACTTCTTCTAAATACGATCGTTTCGCTCGTTCTTTTGAAAACAGTACAGGTAAAAATACAATGTATTTTAAATTTGATTCAGAGGTTTTTACCAATTCAATACCTAAAAAATTAACTTTTAAAATTATTTGGCTAGATAAAATAGCTGGCTCAACTTGGGCTTATAAATATAATTCAGCTTCTGGTGAAAAAACTGCTATTCAAGTAACAGGACTAGGTGACAATACTTGGAAAGAAGTTAATTTCACTATCACTGATGCTCTTGTCAACAAATCAGGGGTAAATGGCTCCGATTTTATGCTAGTTAATACTGATAGTAAAAATGATATTTTTAATAGTATTGAAGTAGGTATCGAAAGAACTGCTTTGTCACTGTCAAATAACAGTATGCAACCAAATGATTTTGTTGCCTATTTCAATCAAAATCAATTTAGCGCATCTATAAATTTAAATACAAGTTCAAAAGCCAATATTAAACTTTTTAATATCAATGGTAGTTTACTGTTTTCAGAAGATATTATTTTGAATGTTGGCATTAATTTATTCTCAAAGTCTTTGACTTTACCTTCAGGGGCATATATAGCAGTGTTGAAAGCAGAAGGGCAATCAGTATCAAAAAAAATACTTAAATAAATTATATATGTATAGTGATAAAAGCTTCAAAAAGGTGATTGACCAGAGTAACAAATACTTTGTTTTAGTACTTGGTTTATTCTTAACTATTGTAAACTCTTATTCTCAATCACTGCCAATTTCGGCTTATGGTGTTTGGGATCGTGGAGGAGGAGTTGAGGACTATTCCGATCCAAAAGCTGATTTTGTTTTGGGAATAGAAACATCTGCTGAATGGCAAGATATTCAGCCCACTGGACCAAATAGTTGGGACTTTACTGCTTTTCAGCAAACTTTAGATCTTGCTGTTGCCAATAATAAGTTGGTTCGCTTTAGTATAAATGTAGGGGGCGATTCGCCATTGTGGCTTTTTAATAATGGTGTTCCGAGAGTATATGTTAATAGTAACGCTCCCAAAAATGATCAATATGCTGATCGTTACCCTTATTATTTAGCTCCAGAGCATAAAGCTTTCTATTTTAAAATGATTGAAAAATTTTCATTGTTTTTAAGAAATCAACCGCAAGAAAAATTTAAGCATATTGCTTTTATACAAGTAAAAACGGGTGCAACCGGTGACGAAGAGCCATATAAAGGAACTGTTGTTGATTCTCAATATGCCATATCTTCAAAGCAATGGGAGCAATTTCGCATAGATGCTTTCAAGGAATTTAAAAAATTTTTCAACGATGTTCCTGACCGTAAAATTGTTTTGTCTTTCAATAATGTGGATCCGGAGAAACAACCGGAAGCCTATAATTATGTTATGAACGATTTAGACCCCTTAATTGGTTTTGGTATCAAAGGAGGAGCTTATAACCGTGGGCATCATTTATCAGGTGAACAGAGCTATAAGGAGCAATGGAATCCATTTTTAATTAATCCAAAGATAAGCGCCGGTAATCCCAATGGTAGGAAACTATTTTCAGCTTCAGAAATGGATCAGTCTTGGACAAAAGGATACTTTGCTTTGAACTATGAAATAGGTTTTTATTGGTCGGCCCTTGGCGGCATTAATACAGGTCTTTCTTGCACAAACATTACAATAAGCGCTATGAGGTATGCTTTCGCCAATCCTGGCATTATTGACATCTTCAAAATGTATAACAAATACGCTCAACAGGTATATCCGGAAACAGCCACAACGGCTTTTTCTGTTTTTCACGAAGGACTCAATTCGGCCAATACTGTTAAATTTTCTGAAACGAAATATGGCCCTGCTTCTTTGAACAATCTAAGCCGCTATAAAGCAATATGTAACGACCCTAAATATAAGAGCAGAGGGGCTTTATTACAAGATGAAAATGCTGTAACGTTAGGGCAAGTTGCTCAGCGTGAAGATCAAGATTTTTATAATGATGCAGGTTGGGATATTTGCGAGGGAAATATTGAGCGATTTATGACTCAAATAGACCCTGATGGTACCTCCATCGGGCTGTTTAGAGTACGAGGAGCCATAACTTCAACTTCTTCAAAATACGATCGCTTTGCTCGTTCCTTTGAAAATGCTTCTGGAAAAAACACGATGTATTTTAAATTTGATGAAGAGGTATTTTTGAATTCAGCACCTATATCTTTAAAATTCAAAATTATTTGGTTAGATAAAACGGCTGGGTCAACTTGGGATTTTAAATATCAGTCAACCTCCGGCACCAAAACTGCTGTGCAAGTTACAGGACTAGGCGACAATACCTGGAAAGAAGTGAATTTCATTGTCACTGATGCCGTTGTCAACAGGTCTGGTGAAAAAGGTTCTGATTTTAGGCTAGACAATACCGATACTCTAGATGATATTTTTAATGGGATAGAAGTAGATATTGAAAGGACAACTTTAACACAAGCATCTAATGATACTATGGAACAAAATGATTTTGTTGCCTATTTCAAACAAAATCTATTTAATGCCACCATTAATTTTAATACAAATTCAAAAGCCAACATTAAACTATTTACTATTAACGGAAGTCTAATATTTTCAGAAGATATGGAATTAAAAGTAGGACAGACTATTTTCTCTAAAACTTTGGAAGTTCCTTCTGGAATTTATATCGCAGTATTAAAATCGGATGGCAAATCTTTATCTCAAAAAATAATTAAAAAATAAAGGTCTTCGGATCGTAATAGGTCACAAAACAATAGATAATTTTAATATTTTAAAAATGAAAATTCAAACAATTAAATATGTTTTTTTAGGAATTACATTATTCTTTTTTTCAAATGTTTTAAAAGCACAAAAAGTGGCTGTACCTATCAGTGCCTACGGTACTTGGGATAGAGGTGGTGGGATAGATGATTATTCTAATCCTAAAGCAGATTTTGTAATGGGAATTGAAGTTTCCGCCAAATGGTCTGAAGTACAACCAAAAGGACCAACTAAATATGATTTTTCTATGTTCCAGCAGGTTTTAGACAAAGCAGCGAAGTACCATAAGATTGTTAAAATGAGTATTGATGTTGGACCTTATTCACCGCTTTGGATTTATGACAATGGCGTTCCTTTGGTGAAAGTAACAAGTGATAAGCCGGAAAAGCACGAAAAGAAATTTGTGAATTACCCTTTTTATACTAATGAAAATCATAAAAAATACTATTTTGAACTCATTAAACAATTTTCACTTTTCTTAAGAAATCAACCTAAAAGTACCTTTGATTGTATCGCATTCGTTCAAGTAAAAACAGGAGCAACCGGAGATGAAGCTTCATATAAAGGTGTTCCTAATAATAAAGAATATAAAATTTCTAAAAAGGATTGGGAAAATTTTAGATTGGAATCCTTTACACAATTTAAAAAATGTTTTAATGATGTCAGTGACCGTCAAATCGTATTGATTTTTAATGGTGTAGAC
>CAMCTL010000059.1 GCA_945878515.1 Flavobacterium psychrophilum
TAGTTTCAAACAAGACACTCAAATGGATTTATCCAAAGCTTTAGAAGGGTCTATAAAAATGATGGAAGTCCAAGGAGCTCAAAATATGATTGTAAAACAAGAAGATTTTGAAACCAAAGTAGGAATTAAAGGCGTCAAAGGATATGGTACTTTTTCTAAAATTAATGAGATAACCAAATCAAGTACCAAAATTTATTATGAAATTTTATTGTTCAGTCAAAGCGGTGGTTTGCAACAAATCATCCTTTTACACGAAGAAGGAGATCAATATGCCAATGACATTTCCGATAGAATTTTGAACTCAGTCGAACTGCAAAATACGAATCAATAATGGGAAAAATAACATTTTTAAACCCAGAATTTTTTTGGCTGTTTCTTTTAATTCCAGTGGCTATTGCTTGGATGTATTGGAAAAGAAACGAGCAAACGGCAACTTTGAAGATGAGTTCAACACAAGGATTCAAAGGGTCAAATTCATTGGTTGCAAGATTAAAACCGATATTAAACGTACTGAGAATATTGGCATTAAGCGCTTTGATAATTGCAATAGCAAGACCAAGAACAGTCGATGTTAGCAATCAAACCAAGACCACAAGAGGAATAGATATTGTTATGGCAATGGACGTTTCGGGAAGTATGCTAGCCAAAGATTTGAGACCAAACCGAATGGAAGCACTCAAAGATGTGGCTGCCGATTTTGTCGAACAAAGAACCAACGACCGAATTGGACTCGTGGTTTATGCCTCCGAAGCGTACACAAAAACGCCCGTGACCAGCGACAAAGCAGTAGTTTTAGAAGCTATAAAATCCATAAAATACGATCAAGTTCTAAAGGACGGAACAGGAATAGGAATGGGATTAGCGACAGCAGTAAACCGTTTAAAGGAAAGCAAAGCCAAAAGCAAAGTGATTATTTTATTGACAGACGGTGTAAATAATTCAGGTTTCATTGAACCCGAAACCGCAGCAGATATTGCCAAACAATACGGAATTAAAGTGTATACAATTGGTATTGGAACAAACGGAATGGCAGAATCTCCGTATGCACTTTCGGCAAACGGTAAAATTTTATTCCAAATGATGAAAGTTGAAATAGACGAAAAATTGTTAAAAAATATAGCCCAAAAAACCGAAGGAAAGTATTTTAGAGCAACAAGCAATAGCAAACTCGCCGAAATATATGAGTCAATCAACAAACTAGAAACCACCGAAATCGAAGAACTAAAATTCTATGATTATGACGAAAAATACAGACCATTTGTTTGGCTTGCAGGTCTCTTGCTTTTGTTGGAATTAGCATTACGAAATACGGTTTACAGGAGTTTCATTTAGGTTTAAACTTAAAAAACACAAAACCGAAGTTGGAAATTAAATATAGTAAAAATAGAAATTAGAATATTAAAAGCATCAAGATAGGGTTTTAAATGTCAGAGTGGAATCTGAAATCTAAAATATACAATCTGCAATCTGAAAAATGGAATTAGACGAATCAAAATATTTGTACCTTCTTTTTATAGTACCCGTTTTGGTGCTGATTTTCTTGTACAATCAATATTGGAAAAGAAAAAAACAGCGTCTATTTGGTGATTTAGATTTGGTAAAAAAACTAAGTCCTGAAAAATCTGTTTTCAAACCTATTTTGAAATTGGTTTTAATGTCGTTGGCTTTGATAGGACTAATCTTCGGATTGGTAAATCCAAAGATTGGTACCAAGATGGAAACCGTAAAACGAGAAGGAATCGACATTGTTTTTGCAATGGATGTTTCCAAAAGTATGCTCGCCGAAGATATTGCTCCTAGCCGATTGGAAAAAAGCAAACAAATTGTCTCACAAATCATCAATCAATTGGGAAGTGATCGAATAGGAATTGTGGCTTATGCAGCAAATGCATTTCCGGTCTTGCCTATTACCACTGATTATGGTTCAGCCAAAATGTTTCTCCAAAGTGTAAATACCGACATAGTTTCGTCAAGGGGAACTTCGCTAGACGAAGCCATAAAATTATCGGCTAGTTATTTCGATGAAAAAAGCAAAACTAGCAAATTGGTGATTATGATTTCAGACGGAGAAGACCATTCTGAAGGTGCAGAAGATGCCGCCGAAGAAGCAAATAAACTTGGAATTAAAATCATTACCATTGGTGTAGGAACCGAAAAAGGAAGTACAATTCCACTGAGAGTTAATGGCGTTGTCGAAAGCTTCAAAAGGGATAACAACAATGAAGTTGTTATTACAAAACTGAATAAAGAATCATTAACCACTATTGCTAAAGCAACAAAAGGTGGATACGTTGATGGAAATAACACAAAAACGGTTTTGGATTATGTGAAAAACGCCCTAGACAACATCCAAAAAACGGAATTCGAATCGACACAGATGGCAAATTTTCAATCCCAATTTCAATGGTTTTTAGGCTTTGCATTTGTGTTGTTGTTTTTAGATGTTTTCCTTTTAGAAAGAAAAACAAAATGGGTTGAAAAGTTGAATTTATTTAACGAAAAAAAATAGCCCCAGACCTCCGAAGGGGAGGGACATAATTTGAAAGTTATAGTAACAAAATTACAAATGATTAAAAAATATTTCATATTGGTTTTCTTGTTCCCCCTTTGGGGGCTAGGGGGCTTATTTGCTCAAGAGAAAGACAAAACTTTGCCAAAAGCTAACGATGAATACAACGAGAAAAATTTCGTTGAGGCCGAAGCCAATTACCGAATCTCTCATTCAAAATTTCCAAAAAGAATCGTTGCTCCCTACAATTTAGGAAATGCGATTTACAAACAAAACCAATTAGCCGAAGCGAAATTTGCCTATTCAAAAGCATTAACAAACACAAAATCGAGAGTTCAAAAACATAAAGTATTTCACAACTTGGGAAATGTTTTTATGAAAGAAAGAGATTATTCCAATGCAGTCGAAGCTTATAAAAATGCGTTGCGAAACAAACCGTCTGATGAAGAATCTCGCTACAATTTTGCTTTAGCTAAAAAAATGTTGAAAGACAATCCGCAAAAAGACGATAAGAATAAAAAGGAAGATATTAAGCCATCCGATTATGCTAAAATGATGAAGGCCAAAGCTGATATGGCTCTTAAAAATAATAATTTTAACGGAGCTTTGAGTATAATGAATGAGGCTTTAAGAAATGATGAAACAACCAAATATTATCAAGATTATATGAAAAAACTTGAGGATGTAGTAAAAATCAGTAAACAATGAAAATAATAGTATTTATATTTATTGTTTTAGTTTCTTTTTCCGCAAAAGGTCAAGAATCTGCCGATAATTATTTTAAAGAAAGTGCTAAAATGTATGTTTTAGGAAATAATGCTGGTGCTTTGCAAATAGTCAATGAGGGATTAGACACATATCCATCTGACAAAAAATTGAATGAGTTAAAAAAGAAATTAGAAGAGAAAAAAGACAATAACAAAGATAAGGACAAGAAAGACGATAAAAAAGAAGAAGACAAGAAAGATCAAGACAAAAAAGACGGTGATAAAGATAAAAAGGACGACAAAAAGGACGGTGGCAAAGATAAAAAAAATGAAAAACCTGAGGGTGATGGAAAGCCAAAACCGATGCCAGGTGGCATTTCCAAACAACGATTAGAAAATCTTTTGGATGCTGTAAACAACGAAGAGAAAAAGATTCAAGACAAAGTAAATGGCCAAAAAGTAAAAGGAAAACCAGTTCAAACGGAGAAAGATTGGTAGAATATAAAATGGTTTAAAGTTTAAGGTTTAAACTTGTTTAAAGTACACCGCTTAAACAACTTCAAACAACCTTAAACAACCTTAACGCTTAAACGAAAAAAAAGTTACACCAGTAATGAAAAGATATTTAATTTTAGCACTAATAAGTTTTCAAACACTTTTAGCTCAAATACAATTTGAAGCAAGAGTGAGCAAAAACTCGCTTGGTCTCAACGAAAGACTTCGCATTGATTTTGTAATGAATATGGACGGTGACAACTTTACGCAACCGTCTTTCGAGGGATTTAAAGTCATTGCAGGACCTAGCCAGCAAGTAAGCCAGTCATGGGTAAACGGAAAAAGCTCTTTTGAAAAAGTATATTCTTACTACCTTTTACCCAATCAAAAAGGAACATTAGTTATCAAGCAAGCATCTATAGAATATAACGGTCAAATATATAAAACGTCGCCTTTAAAAATTACGGTTACTAATGCTGTTCAAGAGGCAAGAAACCCAGATGAAGCGCCACAAATCTCAGCAGACGACAACTTATATCTTGTTGCAGATATTTCTAAAACAAATCCTTACATCAACGAACCAATTACTGTGGTTTACAAGTTGTATTTCAGTTACAATATTGGCATCACAAATTGGAGAGAATTGGACAAACCCAAATACAATGATTTTTGGAGTCAAAACATTGACATAAAGCAACTTGTAGGCGAAGAAGGGATGTTTAAGGGCGAGAAATACCGTTTTGTGGTACTACGAAAAACTGTTTTGTATCCGCAAAAATCGGGCAAACTAGTTATCGAACCTTTGTCGTTAGATATTGATGTGCAATTGCCAACCAACCGTAGAGATATGTTTGGGCGGGTTTTGGTTACCGAAGGAAACAAAAGGGTTTCGGCTGGTGCCAAAACGATTGCGGTAAAAGCACTTCCGGAAGCTGGAAAACCAGCCGATTTTTCGGGAGCTGTGGGTAAATTTGATTTTAAAGTAACGCCTTCGAAAACGAATTTAAAAAATGGTGAAAGCCTAGATTTATTAGTAAGTGTGACTGGAAGTGGCAACATGAAATTGTTCAATTTGCCAAAACCCGTTGTTCCCAATTCATTAGAAATGTACGATCCTGTTCATGACGAGAAAGTGAATACTTCCTTATCTGGAATGTCTGGAAAAATCTCCGATAAATTCACGATTATTCCCCAGTTTAAAGGGAATTATCCAATAAAACCAATGCAGTTTTCTTATTTTGATTTGAATACAAGAAGTTATAAAACCATAAGTTCGCCAGAAATTATGATCAATGTTTTAGATGATGGCTCGGGCGCTAATCAAGTAGCAACTACAACACCAACAGTTCAAAAAAATGTTATTTCAGGAAGCGAACAGTTCAAATATATAAAACTAAAAAGTGAATTTGTTTCTATAAAAAAAGACGATTTCTTAGGGTCAAAAACTTTTTATAGTTTACTGTTTCTACCGTTTTTGATGCTTCCATTAATTGTGTTAGTCAAAAAGAAAAAAGAAGCTTTAGACAGCGATGTTTTTGGAAACCGAATAAAAATGAACAACAAATTGGCCAGAAAATATTTGTCGGAAGCCAAAAAACAAATCAACAACAAAGAGCCGTTTTATGTAGCTTTAGAAAAAGCAATGCACAATTTCTTGAAAGCCAAGTTGCACATCGAAACTTCGGACATGAGTAAAAGCAATATTCAACAACTTTTAGCTTCAAAAAACGTAAATGCTCAAACTATAATCGATTTTATCAACTTGACTGAAAATTGCGAATTGGCTCGATATGCATTAACATCAAGTTCAATGATTCAGCAAGATTTTGACAAAGCTGTGGAAATAATTTCGGATTTGGAAAAACAAATCTCGTAACCACAAAGGCACAAAGAAGGCACGAAGAACACAAAATAATTAAATATATCATGTAAACCTCAGCTCGGTTAATATTGAAAAGTTTAAACCACATAGATAAAATATTAGCTTTTAATAGAAAGACGCTTTGCTTATCATAGATTTCATAGCTATGTGCAAATAAAATACCTATGAAAATCTTTGTTAATTATATTTATTAAATCTCTATGTGGTTAAAAATTATTAATCGATCTCAGGTTAGAAATAAAATCTTAGCGACTTAGGGTCATTGCGCGGTAAAAAAATAAACAATGAAAAAACTAATTTTAATATTCCTTTTAACAACCCAATTTTTCTTTGCTCAAAGCAGCTTTGAAAAAGGTAATAATTTGTATCAAAAAGGAAAATACGAACAAGCTATTTCGGAATACGAAAGTATTCTGGCGAGCAAAAAACATTCGGCGGAATTGTATTTCAATCTAGGAAATTGCTACTACAAATTGAATAAGGTAGCACAATCTATTTATAATTATGAAAAAGCATTAGTACTTAATCCAGATGACAAAGAGATATCAAACAACCTCAAATTTGCACAAAAACTGCAAATTGATGAGATAAAAGTGATTCCTCAAGTGGGTTTTTCGAAAATGGTGCACGACTTCACTGCAGTTTTCCATTACAACACTTGGGCTTGGATTGCGGTTAGTTTTTCGATATTGTTTTTGCTATGCTTCTCAGGATACTATTTTTCTCGATATGCATTTTCAAAAAGAGTGTTTTTCTTCGGAATGTTCGTAATACTTTTTCTGATGTTACTGGCTGTTTCATCGGCAATTACAGAGAAAAATCATTATGAAAGAGAAAGACCAGCTATTGTTTTTGCTGAAATGGTTTTGGTAAAAAGTGAACCACAAAACGCAAGTAATACCGTTTTTACAATCCACGAAGGAACAAAAGTTTTTGTGCTGGAAACAGTAGAAAACTGGAAAAAAATTCAATTGACCGATGGAACCGAAGGTTGGATTGAGAAGAGCGCGATTAAGGAAGTGAAATAGATTGCAGATTTCAATTTTCAGATGGCAGAATTTGTGAAATCTGCAACCTGCCTACTTCTTCTTAAAGTCGCTATACCATGTTTCAATAGAAGGATAAATTAAACCTGCCGTTTTTTGAATCGGACGATAAAATAGTGACTTGTCCAAAGTTTGCTTTTTAGCAAATATATTGTTGAAATTTAGTTTTTCGAAAAGATTTAAAATAACACTCAAAATTACTATTGCTTTTAAAAGTCTAAAAAACCCACCACCTAGTTTATTTATTATACCTAAGTGCGCAAAGTCGGCAATGTTAGTAAGAAATTTGGCCAAAAAAGAAATTGCACTAATCACCACAAGGAAAGTAATTATAAAAGCTACAACATATACTGTTTTTGGATTCCAGTGCATAAACCCGGATAAAATTCCTCTTGCAAAAAATGAAAATTTAATCGCAAAATATATCCCTAAAATCAAAGAAACCAAAGAAGCAAATTCTACAAACAGCCCATTTTTTATGCCGTCAAATACTGCTACGATGAGAATTATGCCCAAAATTATATCTAAATAATTCATTTTTTGATTTTTGAAGTTCGAAATACAAATATAAAAGAATATTCCGTTTTCAACTTCCTATATTTGCCAAAATAATTTTAGAGTTATGATTTTAGATTTCAGATTACGAAAATCTACAATCTACAATCTACAATCAAAAATCGGAATGTCAAGAGATATACAACTAAAAGAACGCTGGGAACAGCTAGTTAACATACTTTCCAACCAATTTTCGCAAGGCGAAGACCTCGATTTAGACGCTATAATTTATTTAATTGGCGTGCAAGAACTCGGAAAAGTACATCAAACTTATGCCAAAGACGAAAAACTAAACCTAATGCACATTGCCATTTGCCGATTATTGGAACCTTATGGCTACTATGAATTCGAATTTTTCGATGAAGACGGTTGGCCGCATTACAAAGTTAAAGAGGAATTGCCAGCACTAAAAGCTGGAGAACAATCAGTTTTGATGAAAGAAGCCATCGTCAATTATTTTATCGAAAAGGAACTTATTGATTGATTGTCATTGCGAGAAACGAAGCAATCTTGCTATTTCAAGGATTTAATTTTAGAAAAACTTCCAACTTCTAACTTCTAACTTCTAACTTTTCCCTAAATTTGCACTCTCAATTATTGGATGAAAATGATAGACAAGATAAAAGGATATATTGGCGAAGCACAAGCTTTTTCAACACAAAATAAGGAAGAATTAGAAGCATTTAGAATCAAATTTCTGGGAAGTAAAGGACTTTTAAAAGAGTTTTTCGCCGAATTCAAGAACGTTCCAAACGATCAAAAGGCGGCATTTGGACAAGTTATCAATTTGCTAAAATCTTCTGCGGAAGAGAAAGTAAAATTCATTCAGGAATCTTTAGAAAGCAAGGAGGAATCTAAAGGATTTTATGGCGATTTGACCCGTTCAGCTGAGCCAGTAATCATTGGTTCTCGTCATCCAATTTCTTTGGTTAAAAACCAAATAATCGACATTTTTTCGAACGTAGGATTCAATGTTTCCGAAGGACCAGAAATCGAAGATGATTGGCATAATTTCACAGCATTAAACCTGCCGGAATACCATCCAGCGCGTGATATGCAGGACACGTTTTTTATCCAAACCAATCCCGATATTTTGTTGCGAACCCACACTTCATCCGTGCAAGTGCGTTATATGGAAAACAACAAACCGCCTATCAGAACGATTTCTCCAGGAAGAGTTTTCCGTAACGAAGCCGTTTCTTCGCGGTCGCACTGTATTTTCCACCAGGTCGAAGGTTTGTACATAGACAAAGACGTTTCTTTTGCCGATTTGAAGCAAACGCTTTTGTATTTCACCAAAGAAATGTTCGGAAAATCAAAAATCCGTCTTCGTCCTTCCTATTTTCCGTTCACAGAACCCAGTGCTGAAATTGATATTTATTGGGGTTTAAAAACCGAAACCGATTATAGAATTACCAAAGGAACCGGTTGGTTGGAAATTGGTGGTTGTGGAATGGTCGATCCTAATGTTTTGAAAAATTGCAACATCAATCCAGAGGAATACACCGGTTTTGCTTTTGGCATGGGAATCGAAAGAATCGCTATGTTGTTATACCAAATTGGCGATATCCGAATGTTCTACGAAAATGACGTTCGTTTCTTAGAGCAATTCAAAGCAAGTATATAACAATTTAAGATTTTAGATTAACGATTTTAGATTTATCCTTCTGAAATCAAAAATCGTTTATCTGCATTCAAAAATCAATATAATGAAATCCGACATCATCATCCCCGAAGTAGAAAACGTTTTCCTCGCCGCAGTCCAAGAATGGAGTGACGATTTTATGGAAAAAGTTTGGTATGCTTATTTAGTAAACGACAGCGATTTCAAACTAGATAGTGTGATGGTAGTCTCCAAAGCTTTTGGAACCATCGATGGCGAGATGAAGAAAACATCGCTTCTGCGTCACGCTTTTATAGAAGTTCCGGCCATTACTTTTGTGAAAGTCGAAATGTTAGAAAAAAGTGTTTTGGCACTCAACAACGAGTTTATGGTTACTTTTTTTATTGGCGATAAACTTTACGACAGAAAATACATTTTCAAAGCCAATTCCATCACTCCAGATTATGTGGAGGAAGTACCACTTTTATTTGTTGATGGGGTTATTGTTAGGTAAAACCGACTGAAAAAAAGTAGTTAAATAAATCATTTTTTAGTTTTATTTCTAAAAAGAAATGACCAACTGTTATTTTTTTCATCTTGACCTTTCCAAACTAAATAACCAATAACAAAAACGCCAAATAAAATATTAGTCAAAATCCTAAGATAAAATCTTGTCGAATTTAACTCATTTTCCAACGACTTCTCACTCATTATACACATCATTAATGTGTAAACAAATGCAAATACAAATCCAGATCTAAGTTGAAATTTCCATCTTTCGCTCATATTAATCTAATTTTTCAGTTAATTTCTCAAACACTTTCTTCGCGCTTTTTCCTTCATATAAAATACTGTACACGGCATCTATAATTGGGGTTTGCGCACCATAATTTAAATTGAGATTATAAGCACTTTTGGCAGCATAATAACCCTCGGCAACCATACTCATTTCCATCATTGCCGATTTTACGGTATAACCTTTCCCAATCATATTCCCAAACATTCTGTTTCTAGAAAAAATGGAATATCCGGTTACTAGTAAATCACCCAAATAGGCCGAATCGTTGATGTTGCGTTTCATACGATGAACTTTTTTAATAAATTTTTTCATCTCACGAATGCCGTTGCTCATTAAGACTGACTGAAAATTATCGCCATAGCCTAAACCATGCGCAATTCCGGCCGCAATTGCATATATGTTTTTAAGCATTGCTGCATATTCTGTGCCGATAATGTCATCAGAAATTTTGGTTTTGATGTATTTCCCTGACAAATTTTTAGCAACGATTTTTGCTTTTTTCGCATCTCCACAAGCAATGGTAAGATAAGACAAACGTTCCAAAGCGACTTCCTCAGCGTGGCAAGGACCTGTAATTACACCAATATTTTCGAATGGAATATTGTAGGTTGTATTGAAATGTTCTCCAACAATCAAGCTAGTTTCGGGAACAATTCCTTTGATGGCTGAAAAGACAACTTTGCCCTCTAAACTTTCGGTTAGTTTTTCTAATTCGCTACCGAGAAAAGCGGAGGGAACAGCAAAAATAAGGTAATCGCCATAAGCAACAGCTTCGTTAATATTGCTCGTTAGTTTTAATTTTTTTACGTCAAATTCTACAGAACTCAGGTAATTTGGGTTGTGATGATGCAATCTTATATATTCAGTAGCATCTTCATTTCGCATATACCATGTAATTTCGTCAAGGTTAAGGCATAGCATTTTGGCGATTGCCGTTGCCCAACTTCCCCCACCAATTAAGGTGAATTTTAAATTTTCGGCCATTATTTTGTTATATTTAATCAAAAGTACTTAAAATTTAATCAAACCATTAAAAGTACGCCATTGAAATAGGATTTTCAAGTTAAAAAATTATTTTTAATTTAAAACAATAATTTTGTTTTATGTTCGTTGTTAAATAAGTTAGTGTTTTTATAAGTTTTAAGGATTTAGTTAGTTTTGTTTTAGTATTTTGTGAAAGACGTTCTTAAAAAAGTTTGAGAGCGTCTTTTTTATTTAAAAACAATAAAATTTTACTGCTGTCACGCAATAATCCAGCTTTACATCACTTTCAAAAACATCCTCAATATTTTCCTCTGCTTCAAAAAAGGAAAGGCCAATTTTAATAGTTTGAGGTTTACATTCCTTTAAAAATTTATCATAAAAACCTTTTCCATAACCTACGCGATGACCGGTTTTGTCAAAAGCTAGTAGTGGAACAAAAACCACATCAATTTTATGGGTTGGAACTTCTATTCCATCAATAGGTTCGGGAATATTATATTGATTTTTCTTAATCTTGGTATTGTCTGTCAGCAAAAAATGTCTCATTTCTTTAGTGTTGAAATCACTTTTTGAAATAATGATTTCTTTGTCTTTTCCAGAAAGTAAATGCAAAATACATTCGGTATTAACCTCTTTCTGTTCTGTAATGGATAGGAAAATATGGAAATAATTTTTATCCCAAATAGGAAGTTTTAGCAATTTATTGGCAATTACCAAACTCAATTGCTCCAAATCATGTTCGGAAAGTTGGTTTCGCAAGGCTTTATATTTTTGCCGTAACTCCGATTTATTCATGCCGTAAAAGTAATAAAAAGTGTGCATTTGTTTTGTGATGAATTTAAGGTTAAATTTGCTTAATATGTGGCTAATTTTTCAATGTCAATGTCAATTGCAAAAATCAATGTCAATCTAGGAAAGCGCTAATCTGCAATCTAAAATCTTCAATCTAAAATGTCTACTCTCGAACTTCAAATTCAAACCTTGCCTGATAATCCTGGTGTTTATCAATATTACGATAAGGAAGGAAAGATCTTGTATGTTGGAAAAGCCAAAAATCTTAAAAAAAGAGTTGCTTCTTATTTTAATAAAATTCACGATACTGCCAAAACGAATGTTCTTGTAAAAAAGATAGTAACCATAAAACACATAGTGGTTCCAACCGAAACCGATGCGCTTTTATTGGAAAACAATCTTATAAAAACCTTGCAACCTCGGTACAATGTCTTGTTGCGCGACGACAAAAGCTATCCTTGGATTTGCATCAAAAAAGAACCTTTTTCGCGAATTTTTTCAACAAGAAGAATGATAAAAGACGGTTCCGAATATTTTGGGCCTTATACAAGTTTCAAAACTGTGAGTACAATTTTAGAACTGATCAAAGAATTGTATCCGCTGCGGACTTGCAACTACGATTTGAGCCAATCGAACATCGACAGCAATAAATTCAAAGTCTGTTTAGAGTATCACATCGGCAACTGCAAAGGACCTTGCGAAGGCCATGAATCTTTAGAAAATTACCAAAAACAAGTTGATGCGATTCGCGAAATTTTGAAAGGAAATTTCAAAGAATCGATGAAGGATTTCAAAAAAGTAATGACTGATTTGGCGCAAAATCTTCATTTTGAAGAAGCTCAAAAAATTAAAGAAAAAATAGAAATACTTGAAAACTATCAATCGCGCTCGACGATTGTCAATCCAAAAATCACGAATATCGATGTGTTTTCGATAGTTTCTGACGAAAGTGCCGCATTTGTAAACTTTCTACAAATTGCCCACGGTTCGGTTATTCGTTCGCACACCATGGAAATCAAAAAGAAATTGGACGAAACCGACGAAGAATTATTAGAACTGGCTATTATTGAACTTCGGGAGCGCTTTCATTTGTTGTCTAGAGAAATTATCGTTCCGTTTACAGTTGAAGTTGGCGAAAATATAAAAGTTACCGTTCCCCAATTGGGCGACAAAAAACAAATTCTAGATTTATCCGTTCGCAACGCTAAGTTTTACCGAATCGAACAATTAAAACAACTGCAAATTGTAGATCCAGACCGACATGCCAATAGAATTATGGCGCAAATGCAAAAAGATTTGCGGTTGCCTGTTGAACCCCGACACATAGAATGTTTTGATAATTCCAACATTCAAGGAACCAATCCAGTGGCGGCTTGTGTGGTTTTCAAAGACGGAAAACCCAGCAAAAAAGATTACAGACATTTCAATATAAAAACGGTCGAAGGTCCAGATGATTTTGCCTCAATGACCGAAGTGGTGTACAGAAGATACAAGCGATTATTGGACGAAAACGAACCTTTACCACAGCTCATCATCATCGACGGTGGAAAAGGACAATTGTCATCGGCTTTAAAAAGTATCGATGATTTGGGTTTGCGCGGAAAAATCACCATTATTGGCATTGCTAAAAGACTGGAAGAATTGTTTTATCCCGGCGATTCGATTCCGTTGTATTTGGACAAAAAATCCGAGACTTTGAAAGTAATTCAGCAATTGCGAAACGAAGCACACCGTTTTGGAATTACGCACCATCGGGACAAAAGGAGTAAAGCGGCATTGAATTCTTCGATAGAAAGTATTCCCGGAATTGGCGAAAAAACAATGCTAACGTTGATTCAACATTTTAAAAGTGTTAAAAGATTAAAATTAGCCACAGAAAAAGAAATTTCTGAAGTGGTTGGAGTTTCAAAAGCAAAAAAAATTACCGACTTTTACAAAACCAATTAGTCCTATTTTCATGAGCCTATTCCAGCTTTTCGTTTCAAGCTCTCGGTCAAAAAGCTTTTTTTCTATTAAAAAAAAAGGAGCTTCTTGGGGCGCTCTTTTTTTTCAAGAAAAAACAGCTTTTTTCCCCTCAAGGCTTTCCACTTCAATCTGGGGCTTACAAAAAACAAAACAGATTGCAGATTGCAAATTACAGATTAAAAACATGCAAAAAACAGCAATCTGGAATCATAAATTAGCGGTCAGTTTTCTATCTATATTCTTTGCTCTTTTTTCTATTTTGTCCTATTCTCAAGACACCATAAAAAAGCCTAAAATTGGATTGGTTTTAAGTGGTGGCGGTGCAAAAGGATTTGCTCACGTTGGTGTGCTAAAAGTCCTAGAGCGCATAGGAATTAAAATAGATTATATCGGCGGAACAAGTATGGGCGCCATTGTTGGCGGACTTTATGCTTCGGGTTACAATGCTGCACAACTAGATTCTATTGTAACTTTCACCAATTTTGAAAATTTACTAATTGATTATGTACCGCGATCTTCTAAAAGTTTTTACGAAAAAAGAAATGATGAATTGTATGCGTTGGTGTTACCATTTAATAAGCTCAAAATAGGTGTTCCTCAATCGCTTTCTAAAGGAATGTTTAACTACAATTTTTTCAATCGGCTTACTTTACATGCCAGACATGTTCGGAATTTTAATGAATTTCCAATTCCTTTCCTGTGCATAGCAACAGACATTGCAATCGGAAAACAAGTAGTGCTTGATAAAGGCGTTTTTGCGCAAGCGTTAATGGCTAGTTCCTCATTACCATCAGTGTTTTCTCCCGTCATACTTGATGGAAAATTATTAGTAGATGGTGGTGTAATCAATAATTATCCTATTGAAGAGATTAGAAAATTAGGTGCCGATATCATTATTGGTGTAGATGTACAAAGCGGATTGAGAGATCAAGAAGAACTTCAAGATGCTACTAAAATTTTGTTTCAAATCACCAATTTTCAAATGATTGAAAAAATGGATGCTAATGTAAAAAACACGGATATTTACATAAAACCCGATGTTAAAAATATTGGAGCGGTATCTTTTGAAAAAGCCAAAGAAATAATTCTAAAAGGGGAAGAAGCAACATTTATGGTTTGCGAGGATTTGAATAAATTGGCCGACAAATTAAACCCCTATCAAAAGCCTAAATTAAAAATAGTTTCAGACAGTTTGTACATCAAGAATATAATATGTCGCAATTTAGTTCATTATTCAAAGGCGTACATCGAAGGGAAATTAAAATTCAAGTCGGGAGCTAAAATTAAGTATCAAGATTTAGAAACGGGTATCAATAATATAGACGCTACTCATAATTTTGCAACGGTAATTTACTCGTTAGAACCCAACGGAGACGAAGATGACTTGATCTTGAACTTAATAGAAAACCCAATAAACACTTATTTAAAATTTGGTTTGCATTATGACGGTCTTTACAAAAGTGGTTTATTAACTAACATTACCAGAAAAAGCAATCTTTTTAGGAACGACGTAGCGTCTTTTGACTTAATCATTGGAGACAATGTTCGTTATAATTTAGATTATTATATAGACAATGGGTACAATTTAAGTTTTGGATTTAAGTCCCAATTGAATCAATTTGATAAAACTATTGCAAAGGAAATTAGCGCTATAATCCCAAATCCAACAATAAATGCGATTGGCATCAATTTTTCCGACTTAACCAATCAGTTTTATTTTCAATCTATATTTGCACAAAAATTCCTTATAGGTTTCGGTTTAGAACATAAATATTTGATAATAAATTCCGAAACTATTGCTAATTCTAACCCAATAATTGATAGAAGTAACTATGGCAGTGCTTTTGCGTATTTAAAATACGATTCGTTCAACAATCAATACTTTCCAACAAAGGGATGGTATTTTTCAGGTACAGTTCATACTTATTTGTTATCCTCGGACTATAATAATGCTTTTAATCCATTATCGATAGCTAAGGCAGATACAGGAATTGCATTTAAAGTAGAGAAAAAAACTACTGTAAAAATTAAAACCGAAGGTGGTTTCTCTGTTGGTGGGAATAGTGTGCCGTATTTTGATTTTTTTTTAGGTGGTTTTGGTTATATTTCGGTAAATAATTTCAGGCCTTTTTATGGGTATGACTTTTTGAGTATTGCAGGAGATAGCTACATAAAATCTTCAATTACAATAGATTATGAAATTATCAAGAAAAACCATTTGAACTTTTCGGCAAATTATGCCAATATCCAAAACAATCTTTTTAATTCATTAGATTGGATTTCAATACCAAAATATTCTGGATATGCAATTGGTTACGGTTTAGAAACTATTATTGGTCCCGCAGAAGTAAAATATTCTTGGTCGCCTGAAACAGGAAGAGGATATACTTGGTTTAGTGTCGGATTTTGGTTTTAATCACTAAATCCCATAACTAAGTATTGAAACAAATAGATAAAAAAAGCAGGTTTTTTTTATCATATTTAAAAAATAAATCACATTCAAATTATGTGTATTCAATCTATATGTTAAACTTTGTTTTTTTATTTTATTATTAAAATCTTGCTTTACTTTTGCATCATGAAATTGAAAAGGAGTGGTTACCTTTTTATTCATTTAAATTTCATAGTTTATATTTTTTGGTTTATTAATAGCATTAATTCTCAGCCATTAGTTTGGCTGAGTTTTTTTGTTATAATACATTTGGAACAAAAATTGCAGTAACGGTAAAATAATTGTAAAATCAAAAAATGAAAAAGCTAATTCTATTATTTATTTTTATTGCTACTGTAGGGTTTACAACCAAAAATGATTCTGCATTTAATTCAGGGGAACGATTTGTATTCAAGGTTAGTTATGGTTTTTTAAATGCTGGTTATGCTACTTTAGAAGTAAAAGAAGCTAAACTAAATAATAAAAGCATGTACCACGTTATAGGAAAAGGATATACTACAGGTATGTCTCGGCTTTTTTTTAAAGTCAATGATAACTATGAAAGTTATATAGACAAAGAAACGGGAAATCCATATCAATACGTAAGAAAAGTTGACGAAGGCGGATACACCCAAAATGAGGAAGGATTTTTCAATCAAACTGAGAATAAAATTTTAGTCAAGGATTATAAACACAATACCGAAAAGGCATTTTTAATTCCAGAAAACACCCAAGATATTTTATCGTCTTTTTATTATTTGCGAAATTTTCCCAATATTGAAAAAATGAAAGTAGGAGAATCTGTAGCAATTGATATGTTTTTTGATGAGAAAACAACAAAATTTAAGTTAAAGTTTATAGGACGTGAAGATATTAGAACTAAATTTGGATTTGTTTCAACAATGATTTTTAGACCGTTGGTGTTAAGTGGACGTATTTTTAAAGAAGAAGAAAGTGTAACTGTTTGGATAACTGATGATGCTAACAAATTACCAATTCGCATAAAGGCAAGCTTGCTTGTAGGTTCTTTAAAAGCAGATTTGGACAGCTTCAAAGGGTTGAAGTACCCTTTTAAGGTGAAAAAAAATATGAGGGACAATTAATTTATGGTCAGAGGGGCAATAAATGTCAGAATTAAATTTTTACTCTAAATAATTTGAAAAAAGTATTTCTATTAATTATTGTTTTTTTATCAATACTTTCTTGTAAAAAAAACGAACCTGAAAAGATCAATATCGCAAAAGAAACGCCACGAAGAATAGAACAATTTGGGTTTGATTTCAACGATTTTAATGTGCTTCAGGACACTATAAAAAGTGGAGATACTTTTGGGAGTATCATAGAAAATCAAAATCTGGGAGACAAACAAGTATATGATCTTACAGAAAAAATTAAAGACAGTTTTGATGTAAGAAGCATCAGAATTGGCAAAACCTATACCTTATTGCGCTCAAAAGATCGCTTCAAAAAACTTCAATATGCGATTTATCAACCTGACAGAGCGAGTTATTATGTTATAGATTTAAGAGATTCGGTTGGTGTTACAAAAGTAACTCGGCCGATTCGCATCAAAAAGCGAACTATTGCCGGAGAATTAAACGGTTCTTTTTCAGAAGAATTGCAAAGGCAAAAAGTTGATCCAGCTTTGGCTAATAAATTAATCAAAGTTTACGCATGGTCTATCGATTTTTTCAAATTAAAAAAGGGGGATCAATTTGGCGTTATTTTTACCGAAAGATATGTTGATGATACCATATATGATGGAGTGGATAGTTTGAGAGCTGCTTTTTTTGAATACAAGGGCAAAATGATTTATGCTTTCCCTTTTGCTCAAAACGAAAACTCTGGCAAAATAGATTATTATGACGAAAACGGAAAAGCACTCAAGAATTTTTTCCTAAAATCTCCGCTAAAATACGCCAATATTACTTCGCGTTTCTCCCGAAGCCGATTTCATCCCGTACAATTAATGTGGAAAGCCCACAAAGGAACCGATTATGCAGCGCCAACTGGAACACCTATTATGACAACAGCATCAGGAATTGTGGAGCAAACGGGTTATACCGCTGGAAACGGGAATTTTGTAAAAGTAAAACACGACAGAACTTATTCGACTCAATACTTACACATGTCTCGAATTTTGGTTCGAAGAGGTCAAAGAGTGACGCAAGGAAGTGTTATCGGTAAAGTTGGAAG
>CAMCTL010000060.1 GCA_945878515.1 Flavobacterium psychrophilum
ATCCAAACGTTTCAAAGTACTACCATTGCGGTTTACAGTAACAGATCCTGAGTTTGTAACATTGTTAACTTGAATCAAGTTCGCATTGTTTTGGATGGTTAATGTACCATTGTTTGTAACTGCGTTTTGTACTGTTACATTAGTTCCTGAATTAATAGTTAATGCCCTTGTAGCATTTACCGTTAAACTTTTTGCATTAATTGTCCCGTGATCAGCTGTAGTATAAGTACCGTTAATAATTGCGTCTTTTGTATCATCTGGAGTGCCATTAGACCAAGCCGAACCATTCCAAGTGGTGCCAGTGTAAACCAATTGTACTTTCCCCGCAGCACCATAATTTACAGACCATCCTGTGGTTAAACCAATTACAGAAGCAAAAGTCCCTGTAATTGTACCGGTGCCATTAGCTGCAATAATATCTACTGGGGTAGCAGTTCCTGAAATCCCAGTAACATCTAGTATTGCTCCTGAACCAATAGCAAAACCACCATTCGTTAAAACGTTGTTCACTTGATCATAATCTGTTCCTGCAGTGGTGTTGCCCGCTACTTGCATCTTTAATGTTCCTAAAATAGTATAGGTAGCCGCAGAAAATGAAGCAATTCCTTTTCCTGTTGAACCTCCTGGAGCAATTTCACTGGTCGAAGAAGTTGTTACACCCGAAATAACATTTAAATTGGTAGACCCCGTTCCCGTATTTATAACACCATTGTTTGTTGTAGTTGCTAACATTGCGTTTGGTAAGTTAGTATAAGCAACCGCGCTAAAACTTATTGTGGCATCACCTGCGCCAGCTCCTGTCTTCGTAAGAGTTCCTGATGCTGGAATTGCTGCAATCGGATTTACTGTAGTATTTAACGAAGTCCCAACTAATGTAACTTTATTAATGCCTACAGTATATACATTATTATTAACATCTAAATAAGTAGTCCCAAAACTTCCAGCAACGGCTGCTGGCACTGTAAATAATGCTGTACTACCGGTAAAATTATAAGAAATAGCACCATTATTTGTTATTGTCATAGTGTTTAAATCATTATTTGAAGTTATTGAACCATTATTAATTATGGAAGTTGCTGCTTGCCCTCCAAAACTACCACTGGTACCAGACAAAATAAGACTACCATCGTTAGTAAAAGTAACAGTAGGAGTGCCAGCATTTGTAATAACAAAAAATGCTGATCCGACATTTGCTCCATTATTTGGCCGTGTGTTTTTCAAATTCATTATACCCGTAGCGGTATTGGTTATATTTACAGTACCTCTACTGACGGTGCCCGAATTTTGTATTCCTAAAGCACCTCTAGTCGCATCTGTAGATACTTCTACATTTATTGTCCCGCGGTTTTCAAAGTTCAAAGTGTTAGTAGTAGCAACAACCATTTGTATACCGTGTGCAGTTCCTGGACCCTTGATACTAATTGTTCCTTTATTGAGGAACGTCGTTGTTACAGAAGTACCAGTACTTTGCAAAATAATTGCGTGCTGAATTAAGTATGGAAAATTTGAAGTGAGCGTTGTTCCGCTCTCAACGGTTACATTTGTTCCAGGCGACATAAGTAATAACGCACGGTTTGTAGAAAAACCTGTACCACTTATAGTTACAGGAGATGCTGAAGTTGGAGCTCTAATAGCAAAACTTTGATTATTTGATGCATGACTAAAATTAATAGAATTGCCGCTCCCATTTAAAACAAAATTATAACTAGAAAAAGTATTCGTACTATTTATTTGAATACCCGCAGCATTACCGTTGTTGCTGGCAATAGAAACATTTAAATCAGAGCTTGCACTACCTGTGTAGCCATAGTTGTTCGAACCACTTGTAGGCGGATTAGCTGGATCGCCACAGATGAGACCCTGAGTTGTTCCAGTAGTTGCTATTTGAGTAACATTTAGAACTCCGTTATTCACAATATTACCTCCGTTTAAGGTAACAGGAACATTAGTTCCTCCTGTGCTCGCAGTAAGAGTAGCACCCGAGCTGATTGTCAAAGTTGAGCCTGTTATTGCCCCTGTCGCATTGCTTATGGTAATTCGACCTATTGTGCGTGTACCGCTTGATAAAGTTACATTTGCACCATTACTGATTATAACAATGTCTGCAACATTGTTTCCGGGAAAAGTACCAGGAGTAGATGGTGATGTAGACCAGTTAGCAGTATCAGTCCAATTGCCGGTTCCATTAACAGTACCGTTCCAAGTATAGGTAGCTTGCGCCATTGCTACATTGGCAAACAGTCCGCAAAAAAGGACTAAGAAGGCAATGAAAAACCTTTTCGGTTTTTTAGTAAAATAATTGTTTTTCATAATATAGTGTGTTTTTTGGTTTTACAGAATGTACAAAAATAAAAAAATCAGAACTTCAGCTATCCTGTACAATCCTGAGCCGAATGAAGTTGGGCTTTTCTCTCACTCCTTCGACCGGCAAAAATTAGGTCTTGCACTTGATTCTTTCCTTATTTTATTGGGTTTACAACCTTCTAATAGATTATCAATAAAATTTTTAAATATTTTTTTTGTTTATGGTTTTTTTTTAATTTTAAGAAAATAAAGACAAAATAAAAGAAGCCGGAGTTTTGTAATGCAACAAACGTTTTTGAGTAGCAGGATAGTACAGGATATAATTGTAAATAACTATCATTACATTTGAATAGTAAAAAAAATTATTAATTTAAAATTAAAACAATGAAAAAATTTACAGTACTTCTATTTGTGATGTTGGTTTCACTAAGCATCAAAGCGCAAGAAGCAAATCCAAACGAAAAATTTGTAGCCGAGGCTACCAAATGGGTTGCCGAGATGAATCAAGTATTAACTTTGTCGGAATCAGAACAAAAACAAATCTATGACATCGATTTGGCCAAAAGGATAAAAATGGCGGAATTTCGAAAAGAAAATGCAGGTAATCAGCCTGTGATTAAAGAAAAAGTAACGGAGCTAAACAAAGCCGCTTTTGCAGATATGCGTAAAGTTGTAGGAGCAGATAGGATGAAAATGTGGTCTGATTATCGAAAAGAACAACAGGCAAAGAAACAATAAGTTTAAAGGGGATTTTTTTGTCCCCTTTATTATTAGTAAATTTGAAATAATAGTTTAACAAAAAAGTTTTCGATATAGAAATTTAGTTTCTGACCTAAATACTATACTATTTTAGCTGCAAAGTAAATTTATGGCCTCAATACTATACTATTTTAGCTGGAAAGTAAATTTCTATCCTCAACAACATAAGATTTTAGCTGGAAAGTGAATTTCTGACCTCAATACTATACAATTTTAGCTGGAAAGTGAATTTCTAACCTCAAAACTATAATATTATATTTGGAAACTGAAACTCTGACCTCAATTCTATACTATTTTAGCTGGAAAGTGAATTTCTGACCTCAATATTATAATATGTTAGCTAAGAATTGAATTTCTGACTTCAATATTGTAATAATCTAGCTGGAAACTGAATTTCAAAAATAATTTCTTTCGACAAATATTAGTTGTTAATAATTATACCCGAATAGCTAGCGATAACTCGTAATGTTTTAAAAAAATAATTAAAAAGATGTCTATAACAAACAGCTTAAAACAAACAGCATTTTTGGTTCTGGCAATTAGCACGTTTATTAAATGTGGAACTATCGCAGCACAATCGACTCCCAACTTTGCAAAAATGCAATCCGAATTTGCAACGCCAACTGCTGAAAATACGCTATGGTGCTACTGGTATTGGATAGGCGATGATATTTCTAAAGAAGGAATTACAAAAGACCTTCAAGCCATGAAAGAAGCGGGAATTGGTGGTGCTTTGATAGGGAATATTAACCCAAATGAAACTGACGGAAAGGTGCCCATGCTTAGTGAAGAATGGTGGAGTCACATGGTTCATGCTGTAAATGAAGGCAAGCGTATTGGGGTTGATATTGGCATTTTCAATTGTCCAGGATGGAGCCAGTCTGGTGGTCCGTGGGTAAAATCAGAAATGGCAATGCGGTATATGACTTATTCAGAAACTTCTATCAGTGGAGGCAAAAAAGTGAAGCTTCAATTGGTTAAACCAACTGCTGAATTTCAGGATACTTACGTACTAGCTTTTCCTACCATTGCCTCCGAAAAGGTAACGAGTGTTTCTAAAACTTCAAAAGTATTGGTATTACCTAATATTAAAAATCCTCAAAATTTAATTGATGGCGATGCCTTAACAACTAGCAGTTTTTTAAGTGCCACAGAAAATTATGAAGTTGAAATTACTTTAGAAAACACTATTAATGCTAATAGTTTACAAATAATCCCAGGAAAGCACCCAATATTGCTTCAATGTGAATTATTTGCTAACGTTAATGGTGCCTATAAATCTATAAAATCATTCAAAATAGATAGAAGAAAATTAGACCCCAATGTGGGTGCCGACACCTATGCCCCCTTTTTAATTGACATACCCAACATAAAATCGAATAGTTTTAAGCTAAAGTTTGAAAAGTTAGAATTTGGAGAATATGCTAAAATGGAAACCGATTGGAGTATCAATGATATTATTTTTTCTGAAGCTACTGGTTTAGAAAATTACGCCGATAAAAATTTAAGTAAAATGCATCCAACGCCTTTCCCTGCTTGGGATAGTTATCTTTGGAACCAACAAAAAGAAGTAACCAATCCAAAACAAAAAATAGCCACAACTGCTGTTTTGGATATTAGCGATAAAATGGATGCCGAAGGGAATTTGGTTTGGAATGCTCCAGCAGGGAATTGGACCATACAACGTTATGGAATGACACCAACAGGAACCAAAAACTCGCCCTCAGCACCACAAGGCAAAGGCTATGAAATAGACAAAGCCAACAAGGAATTGGTTCAATTTCATTACAATCAATTCGTTGGAGAGCTATTAAGAAGAGTTCCCCAAGAGAATAAAAGTGCTTTTAAATATGTGATTGCAGACAGTTATGAAATGGGTTCGCAAAACTGGACCGATGGTTATGAGCAAAAATTTGAATCTAAATTTGGGTATAATCCAAAAAAATATTTACCTGTTTTCTCCGGAAGAATCGTGGGCAGCGTAGAAGAATCGGAACGGTTTTTATGGGATTTGCGTCGCTCGGTTGCCGATGCAGTAGCTTATGAATATGTGGGCGGACTGAAAGAAGCTAGCAATAAAGACAATTTACAACTTTGGTTAGAAAACTATGGGCATTGGGGATTCCCATCTGAATTTTTAATGTACGGTGGACAATCCAATTTGGTAAGTGGGGAATTTTGGAATGAAGGAACTTTAGGTAATATTGAATGTAAATCAGCCTCCTCTGCAGCACACATTTACGGAAAATCAAGGGTGTCGGCCGAAGCTTTTACAGCGGGAGATCGATCTTATGTTAGGCATCCAGCCCTGCTAAAAAAACGGGGCGACTGGTCATTTACCGAAGGAATTAATCATTTCGTGTTGCATTTATACGTTCATCAACCAGACGACAACAGAGTGCCTGGAGTAAATGCTTGGTTCAGCACCGAATTTAACCGCCACAACACTTGGTTTAAAAAATCGAAAACTTATTTTGAATATTTAAGACGTTCTCAGCATCTTTTGCAACAAGGAACTTATGCCGCTGATGTATGTTATTTTATAGGTGAAAATACCCCAATTATGACTGGAGTACGAAATCCGGAATTGCCCAATGGCTATTCTTATGATTACATCAATGCCGAAGTTATTTTAAATAGAATGACTGTCAAAAATGGAAAATTTGTTTTGCCAGATGGTATGACCTATAGTTTGATGGTTTTGCCACCTTTTAAAACGATGCGACCAGAGTTACTTGCTAAAATTGAAGAATTGGTCAAACAAGGAGGCAAGATATTTGGCGGAGCACCTGAAAAATCACCCAGTTTACAAAACTACCCAGAAAGTGATAAACAAGTACAAGCTTTGGCTTCAAAAATGTGGGACTCCAGTTCGGATAAAGTAAAAAAATATGGTGAAGGATTTATTGTTGACGGGCTTGAATTACAGGAAGCCTTAACTCAACTAAATGTTTCTAAAGACGTTGACCTTCAAGGAAAGCATCCAGTATTGTGGACACATCGAACCATGCCCGGAATGGAAATTTATTTCTTGACCAATCAAAGTGAGCAAGAAATTAACCTTTCGCCTTCTTTTAGAGTAAAAGGAATGCAGCCACAATTGTGGGATGCGATGACAGGAACTGTTAGACAACTTATTGAATTTACTGAAAAAGAGGGCAGAACAATAGTGCCAATAAATATGAAAGCCAATCAAAGTTGGTTTGTAGTATTTTCTGATTCAAAAATTGAAAACAGTACTACCTATAACAAAAACTTTCCAGAGACAACTGTTGTTCAAACACTTGAAATGCCTTGGACAGTCGATTTTATAAACAAACAAATCGGACCAAAGGAACCTGTATTATTTCCAAAACTTACGGACTGGATAGCAAACGATAATGAAAAAATCAAATATTATTCGGGGACAGCTGTTTACAAATCAACTTTTAAATTTTCAAAGAGTAAGAACGCACAAGACCTATTTATAGACCTAGGCAAAGTTGGTGTTATGGCTACCGTGAAAATTAACGGAATAAATATTGGAACTACTTGGATAGCACCTTTCAAACTAAATGTAAACGGCTCTGTAAAAGAAGGACAAAATACTATAGAAATTGAGGTTGTCAACGTTTGGCGAAATCGCATGACCGGAGACAAATCGCTTCCTGACGCCAACAAAACTACTTGGGTATTAGTCGATAAAATTACACCAGAAGAGGAGCTCATTCCATCAGGATTATTGGGGTCAGTAACGATTCAAGCAATATATAAGAATTAGAATCTTTATGTTATTACCACGTTTTAAATGGTAAAAAAATATAGGTATTAACGAACCTTTTTTTCCAAAGGTGACACAATTTAAATAAAAAATTATGCATTCCTGTCTTAGTTTCCTAATTATACCACAAAGTAAATTGAACATGAAAAGTACTTATTTACTTTTCCTATTTTTTATTAGTTTAATAGAAATAGCTCAGGCGCAGACCACAAGCCCACTTGAGAATGTTGTGATTACTGCTAATAAGAGTAAAACAAAGGTTTATTCAGACGAAAATGGGAAATTAAATATTAATGTATCCCCTAAGAATGTAGTTAAATTTAAGACAAATAGATTGGTTCGTTATAGTGATTTTGGCGCTAAAGGAGATGGGATAACCGATGATATTGATGCCATTGCTGCAACCCATGCTTTTGCAAATCAACACCATCTTATGGTTCAGGCAGATAAAGGAGCTACATATTATATTAGTGGAAAAGACCGCACCGCAATTATTGAAACCGACACCGATTTCGGAACGGCCAACTTTATTATTAACGATACAAATGTTCAAAATATCAGGTCATCTGTTTTTATCGTTAGTTCCGCTTTGAAAAAATTCAAACCTAATGGGGTCAGTTCTCTCAAAAAAAATCAGGAAAATATCAATGTGTCTTTTCCCGGAAGCTGCATTGTAACTATCACAAATTCCAATATAAAGCAATACATACGCTTTGGGAATAACCAAGATAAAGGGAATTCACAAATAGATATGTTTATTGTTGATAAGAATGGCAAAGTAGATATAAATACTCCAATTCTCTGGGAATTCGATCAATATACGGATATAGAAGCTCTTCCAATTGATGAGAATACCCTAACAATTACTGGTGGACATTTTACCACCATTGCCAATAAAGCAGAATCTAAGTACACTTATTACAATCGAAACATTATGATTAAACGTTCCAATGTTATTGTGGATGGGTTGAAACACGATATCACTGGCGAGGGCGAACACGGGGCTCCTTATGGCGGCTTTCTTAGAATTATCGATTGTGCTAATGTAACGGTTAAAAATACCATCCTGACTGGACATAAAACTTATCAAACTATTGGCAATGCAGGAGTCACAGTCAGTATGGGCTCTTATGACATTCAGACAACTCGTGTTCTTAATGTCTCATTTGTCAACTGTAAGCAAACAAATGACATCAAAGACAGAACCTACTGGGGTATTATGGCATCCAATTACAGTAAAAATCTTTCATACGATAATTGCAGTTTGTCCCGATTTGATGCTCACTCGGGTGTTGCCAATGCCTCCATTCGCAATTCAACTCTGGGTCATGGGGGAATTAATGCAATTGGTTTCGGAACCTTAACTCTAGAGAATTCTACTATTTATAGCAAAAATTTTATTAACCTTCGTCAAGACTACGGCAGTACATGGCAGGGAGAATTTGTTATCCGTAACTGCACTTTTGTACCCGATAGAAGTAAAGAAGAAACCAGCGTTATTCTATTCAATGGATTTAATTCTGGTCAACATGATTTTGGTTATCCCTGTTATATGCCAGAACGAATCACAATTGAAAATCTTTATATAAACGACATTAGTTATCAAGATGGTTATAAAGGGCTTGTCCTATTTGAGAATTTCAACCCAAAAATTATTGACGACTCCTATTTGGAGAAATTCCCCTATAGTAAAACCAAAGAGGTCATCCTAAAAAATGTGAAATCTTCTAGTGGCAAGACTTTAAGAATTAGTGATAATACCTTTATGTTCAAGAATGTAAAATTGATCAATAATTGAAACTATAAAAATTGAAAATGAAATTTATTATATGTTTAGTTTGTAGTCTAATCTGTCTATTTGTAGTTAATGCCCAAAGCAGTAGCAAAATTCAAGTGTTTTATGCCTCATTGGATAGTACTTCTGCCAATCCTGTGAAAGAATACTTTAATAAGATGGACACCATAAAAGGAAAAAGGGTAGAAATTGAGGTTTTACCCCATTTTACATTTCAAACCTTAGAGGGAATTGGTGGAGCTTTTAATGAAATTGGTGGTGAAGCCTTGTTAAGTCTAGATGAAAAACAGCAAATAGAATTGATGAAGAATTTATTTGCTTCTGAAAACGCAGGTTTCTCCTTTTGTCGCACTGCCATTGGCGCCAGTGATTTTGGCTTAGATGCTTATAGTTATAGTGAGGTTGCAAATGATTATGAAATGAAAAATTTTTCTGTTGCAAGGGACCAAAAGTTCGTTATTCCCTATATCAAACAGGCACTAAATGCAAATCCGGCATTGAAAATTTTTGCTTCCCCTTGGAGTCCGCCAGCTTGGATGAAAAAGAACGGGCAAATGATTGGTGTTGATTATGAAGGCAGTAGACTAAAAGAAGAAGTAAAAGTGTATCAGGCTTATGCTAAATATTTTTCAAAATACATACAAGATTACAAATCAAACGGGATTAACATCAGTAGAATTTGTGTACAAAATGAAACTGATATCACTACAAATTATCCCAATTGTATAATGCCTCCAGAACAACTATTAGACCTTGCTAACCAATATATTAGACCAGAATTTAAGAAAGAAAAAGTAAATGCAGAAATTTATGCAGGTACTTTTAGAATTGCGGGTGATTTACAAATGCATAAATATCTATTATTGAAAAAAGCCAATACATTAGATGGAATTGGAGTTCAATACACCGATTCAAAACAATTGCTAGATGTTCAGGTAAAATATCCTGGATATAAATTTATGCATACTGAGGGAAAATGTTTTAACGGAAAAAACAGTGTTGAACAAGCACAAAGCAGATTGGAAGAAATTAGTGGGTATATAAATGCAAACTGCACCAATTATTGTTACTGGAATATAATATTAAACGAAACCACCGAGAGCGGTTGGAAATGGAAACAAAATTCATTAATTAGTATTGATAGAAGTACAAAAAAGATACAATACAATCCCGATTATAATGTAATGTGTCTCGTCAGTAAATATTTAAAACCGGGCGATCTGCGCATCGCTTCAACAGGAGGGAGTAAAGCAATTATTTCTGTAATAGATAAACAAGGAAGAATAAAGCTTATTATACAAAATGAATTGGATAAAGTTGGGGTTTGCACGATAAAATTAAATAAGGAAAAACTAAAAGTAACTTTACCCCCAAGAGCTATTGCGGCGGTTATTATAAACAAAAATTAATGGGAATCGACGTGAAATAAATTAATTTACAAGAGATAATCCTTGCTAATTGGTATTTGCTTGCGCAAATTCGTTTTATTGATGATTTCATAGTATTAATTATTAGGTTAATAAATATTATTTTCAGCAGTAGCGGTGAGATTGATGCTTTTAATTAATTATAGTGATTACTACTATTTGGAAGCATTGAAAAAGAAATAAAGAGGCTTTAGGTAAAAAATAAAAGCTAATAAATAAACATTATGAAACAGATTCTTAAACTGCTTTTTCTCTTACTTTCTATTGGCATTGGCCAAGCACAAAATCCTTTTTTGCCACCTTATGCCTTTATACCAGATGGTGAACCACATGTGTTTAATGTAAATGGTGAAGAACGCCTTTTTATTTATGGATCTAGAGATGACAGAGTTACAGCTTATTGTGGCGAAGGGCATGACTTATGGTCTGCACCAGTTAATGACCTTACAAAATGGACTAACCATGGTGAGATTTTTAATATAAAACAGGTGCAGGACTTTGGCTATGGCAAAGTAAAAAACCAACATTTTGGAGCTCCAGATTGTGTATACAATCCAGTTACAAAAAAGTATTATTTCTACACCTTTTTAGGTGCTTCCTATAAATTTGACGGTATTCAAGGTCCAAAGAAAGATAGTGTTAATTTTTCGGAAACCTTCGGAGATTTCGGACCCAAATGTGTTATGGCACAAAGCGATTACCCTTTGGGGCCATTTACTAGCCCTGTTATGTGCGATTGGGAAGTAGACAACGCAGCAGGCACATTCGATCCTTCTGTAATAGTAGTCAACCAACCTGACGGAACTATAAGAGTGTGGGCTTTTTGGGGCATGAGAAGAGGAGACCGTTGGGCAGAAATAGATCCAATTGATATGCATACGGTAATTAATTCTTTTACTCGCAAACCAGATAGAAAATCAACTTATAAAACACTTAATAACCCCACTGTCAACAATAATGCAACTTTATTTGAGGCCTCATCCATAAAGCAGGTGGCTAATAACAAGTTTGTTTTTATTTTTTCGCCCAACGGAAAAATAAATGCATTGTCTTATTGCCATAGCAATTCGCCAGAAGGTCCGTGGATGTATGGTGGGGTAATTGTTAATAACAGTAAGTATTGGAGTGGTGGTAATAATCATGGAAGCATCGTAAAAGTAAAGGACCAGTGGTATGTGGTGTATCATAGACAGTCACCTAACTCCTTCAACCGTCAGGCTATGATTGAACCCATTGATTTAAAAATAGAAGGGGATAAAGTAGTAATACCCGAAGTGGAAATGACGTCTCAAGGTGTTTTTAAAGATGGTTTGCCATTCTCAAAAAGGCATTATGCAGGGATTGTGTGCCATGTCGAGGGGAAAGCATTTGTTGATGGTAAACGAAGGGTAAAAGATGGATACAATCCAGTAGTCGTTGATTCAGCGGGTGCTACATTAGGCTACAAGTATTTCAACTTTGGAAAAGTGAAATTAAAGAATTTGACTTTTATTCTCAATGCTCAAGCATCAAACAAGTTCAATATAAAAATTGAAGTGATGCCTAACGGCGAGTCGAAGAGGATATTGATTGCCGAACAAGAGCTGATGCCTTCAAGCAAAGGAAAGGATATTTTTGAAGACTATAAACTTTCAGTTAAAGATGTAAATAAGAGGTCTGAGCTTAAAAATTTGGGAGGATTATCTGGAAGCATGGCGGTTTTCATAAATATCAAGCCATTTGGTTCAAAGGTGGAGATTCGGGAATTGGAGATGAAATAAACTAATTTTCAAGATATTGTCTTTGCTAATTGGATGTGAAAGTATTTCAGAGACTCAAGAAGTTAGTAATCATGAAAAAGTTGCGAAGCAATGCTTCTTCAAACAAATTGTGTGCTCCCTTTCGGAATGGGAAGTAATAAAAAAAAGCTATTCAGAAATGAGTAGCTTTCCTGTTTTTTATGAGTTTTTGATTTCATTAATTCTTCAAAGCTTATAAAAGATTATTGAAATATTAAGAGTAAGAGCACGTGATATCCCAAGAGTAGCTTCAAAAAACATACAAAAAAGCACCTTTTAGAACATCTATTCAAGTAGTTCCGACACTAAACTTATTTATTTTAATGTCATAATTATCTGTAAAATCGTTTCAGTCCATATCATTTGAACGAAAATGATATTTTTTTTTATCAAATGTACTGTATATTAAAAATAATTATTAATTTAGCATAACAGAACAGTACAGTACACTTTTTATGATTAAAAAAAATTTTGAATTTACTATCTTACCTGAGAGTGATACCCCAAAGTACCAGCAATTGGTTAATGCAATAAATGATGCTATTGCGGAACAACTAATCCTTAAAGGCGAATTGTTACCCTCCGTAAACTCTATTTGTAAGGAAAACAACCTTTCTAAAGACACTGTTTTCAAGGCTTATTCGATTTTAAAAAATCAAGGAATTATTGAATCTGTACCTAATAAAGGATACTACGTTGTTGGCGAAACCAAAAAAATTCTTTTGGTTTTAGATACTTTCAAAGCTTATAAAGAGGTTTTGTACCATTCGTTTATCAATAATTTACCAAACAATTGCATTGTAGATGTGCAGTTTCATCATTATCATTTAGATAATTTCAAAAATATTATTAATAGTAGTATCGGAAAATATTACAAATATGTGGTAATGGACTTTAATCATGGCGAGGATAAATTGTTGTCAGTAATTTCAAATGAAAAGTTGCTATTAATTGATTGGAATATCAATACAACAGCTGCAAATAATTATGTTTTTCAAGATTTTGGACAATCATTTTATGAAGCATTGATTGGTGCTGTTGCATACTTCAGGAAATATGAATCCATTCATTTTGTTTACCCCAATTATACCAATCATCCGATAGAAACGGTTCAGTTTTTTGAGAAATACTGCAAAGAATTCAAATTCAATTATAAAATCATTACTAATCCCAAAGAGTTCAATGTAAAAAAAAATATAGCTTATATTAGTGTAAGCGATCGAATCCTAGGGCAATTTCTAGAGCATTGTCAAGATACAAACTTAGAACTTGGAAAAGATGTTGGGTTTTTATCCTATAACGAAACTCCTATGAAAAAATTTATTTACAAAGGAATTTCTGTCATTTCAACTGATTTTAAAGCATTAGGGTTAAAAGCAGCCGAATTTATTACCAAAGGCGAAACTATGCAGCTTTATGTGCCAACCGAGTTAATACTAAGACAATCACTTTAAATATGAAATCATTACTACTCTTTTTTGTGCTTCTCTTTTCAACAATTTCTCATGGGCAATCCTTCAAGAGCTATAATCAATTGTCCGACAAGGTCAATATTACGCTCAATGAAGGAATACTGAGCATTCGACCATTGACAGAAAATGCCATTCGAGTGCAATTTACCAAAGAAGTATTTCCCGAAATTCCAGAACTTATCTTAACATCCAAAATGGCTACTCCGACATTTTTGGTAAAAGAAACTGCGAAAGCTTTAGAAATAAGCACCAAAAAAATAAAAGTAGTTTTGGATAAAGAGACTGGTGCTATTGTTTATAGTGATTTTAGTGGTAAAGTCTTTTTGAGTGAAAAACCAAATAGTAGATCTTTAATTTCAGGCTCGGTAATGGGTGAACCCTGTTTTTCTGTACAACAAAGTTTTGAGTCGGCAACTGATGAGGTGATGCTAGGATTGGGGCAATTTCAAGACGGACATTTCAATATTAAAGATGTTACTAGAGAATTAACCCAAGTCAATACCCAAATTGCTATTCCTTTTATATATTCCACCAAAGGCTATGGTTTGTTATGGCATCAATATGGATTAACCGATTTTAACCCAGCTGATGAAAAAATAGTGATAGAAAAACAATTACCTACTGCCGAAAGTAAAACAACTTTAGTCGATGCAACAACCGCTTCGGGAACCAGAAAAGTAGAACAAGCCCAAGATACTTACACCGGAACTTTCACAATTGCGGCGGATGGAATGCATTCTATAATGCTCAATTTAGGCGGTATGGGCAATCGTCATTTTGTTGCAATTGACGATGTTGCTTTCATCGATCAAAGTAATTATTGGTTGCCACCAACGGCAAGTGCCAAAGTAATGTTGAAAGCTGGCGAACATAAAATCAGAGTATTATGCAAATCGACTAATAACCCTCAAATTACTTTTAAATTAATTGACGGTTTAACTACATTTCGTTCTCCGCAGGCAAAAATGTTGGATTATGTGGTTTTTTATGGTCCAAATGCAGACGAAGTGATTGCCTCCTACCGCAATCTTTCAGGAAATGTTCCAATGTTGCCACAATGGTCTTTCGGATTTTGGCAATGTCGAGAAAGATATTCATCCAGCAACCATTTACTAAAAACGGTAAAAGAATTTCGCAAACGAAAATTACCAATGGATGTTATTGTGCAAGACTGGCAATATTGGGGAAAATACGGTTGGTCGGCAATGAAATTCGACGAAAAAGACTATCCAGATCCTGTCGCTTTATTGAAAGAATTACACGATTTAAACGCCCGCTTGAGCATCTCGGTTTGGGAAAATGTAGACAAAAAATCAGCCGTTGGGAAAAGCTATACTGCCAATAATTACTTCATTCCAGACAGTCCGTGGTTGGATGTAACGAACCCTGCGGCGCGACAAGCGCATTGGGATGCTATGAACCAAGGGCTTTTTTCTATCGGTGTCGATTCGTGGTGGTTAGACGCAACCGAACCAGAAAACGACGCCTTGCACGATAAAAAATTGCATATTGGTGCTGGTGATTTTTACAGATTAACTTATCCACTATTTGTTTCACAAGCTGTTTATGAAGGTCAAAGAAAAACCACCGAAGACAAACGTGTCTGTATTTTAACTCGTTCCGCATTCGCGGGTCAGCAGCGTTATGGCACTATCAACTGGTCGGGAGATGTCAACGGAACTTGGGATGGTTTTACAAGACAAATTGTTGCTGGACTGAATTTTTCGATGACCGGAATGCCTTATTGGACAACGGATATTGGTGGTTTTTTCCGTCCCGGTGCAACACAATATACCAACGAAAACTACAACGAACTTTTGATGCGTTGGTATCAATTTGGCGTTTTCAATCCTATTTTCAGGATTCACGGCTATCAAACTGAAACCGAGACGTGGAAAAACGGCCCTGTTGTTGAGGCAAATATCAGGGAGTTACTTGATTTAAGGTATCGCTTGTTGCCCTACATTTATTCGTCGGCTTGGCAGGTTTCCAAAAATGGTTCAACAATGATGCGTCCGTTGGTAATGGATTTCAAAGACGATGCAACAGCAATCAAGCAATCCTATCAATATATGTTTGGCTCCTCGTTTTTAATTGCACCAGTTATTCAACCCAGTGTGACCAATTGGGACGTTTATTTACCCACAGGAGTTCAATGGTATAATTTCAAAACAGGCAAACGTTTTGACGGCGGACAAACTATCAAAACCGATGCACCTATCAATAGCACACCAGTTTATGTAAAAGCTGGTTCTATCATTCCGATGGGAAAATTAATGCAGTACAACAACGAGAAACCAGCCGATACTATTGAAATTCGAATTTATAAAGGGGGCAACGGAACGTTTAAATTATATGAAGACGAAGGCAACAATTACAATTACGAAAAAGGAAAATATACTGTTATTCCGTTTGATTGGAACGAAGAAAATCAAACGCTAACCATAAACAAAAGACAAGGTGCTTATAATGGATTTTTAAATGAAAGGGTTTTTAACATAGTAGTTGTTAATGAATCAACCGGAATTGGTACAACAGAAACCGCAACATTCAAGAAAATTAACTATAAAGGAAAAAAAATAAAAATTGAATTGAAATAAAGAAATAGAAACTAAACACAAGATTTAAGATTGATAATTAAAAAAAGGATGAATATGAAAAATAAAAGAACAATAGTAAAACTAGCAGTGATTTTTTTAACTGCCGTAAATGGATTTGCGCAAAATGTAAACTGGATTTCCAGCACCGAAAAGCAACCTTGGAAAACCAAAGAAGCCATCAAAGTCACTGATGCCAATGCAGCCACAGCGGTTGACATTGAAATACTAACCGACAAAAAACAACAAACCATTGATGGTTGGGGCGGTTGTTTCAACGAATTGGGTTGGCAGGCTTTGAACCTTCTGCCTTTTAAGGAGCGAGATAATGTAATCAAGCAACTTTTTGATCCCAACGAAGGGCTGAAATACAATCTTTGCAGGATGCCAATTGGGGCAAATGATTACGCTGTAAACTGGTATTCTCTCAATGAAACTGATGGCGATTTTGAGATGAAAAACTTCAACATCGAAAGAGACAAAACGCTACTTATACCTTATATTAAAGCGGCAATGAAATACAGACCTGATTTGAAAATCTGGGCATCGCCTTGGAGTCCGCCAACTTGGATGAAGACCAACAAGCATTATGCAAACAAACCCAATACTTTCAATGACTTAACCGAAGATAGAGCCGTAAAAACGGTCGATCAATTCATTCAAAAGAAAGAATATTTATCGGCTTATGCGCTTTACCTTTCGAAATTTGTTCAGGCTTACCAAAAGGAAGGAATTAATGTTTTTGCGGTTCATTTTCAAAACGAACCTTACACCTACAACCAATGGCCCAACTGCAGTTGGACAGCTCCCGCAATGCGTGATTTTGTTTCAGACTATTTAGGACCAAAATTTGCGAAAGATAAAAATCCTGCACAGATTTGGTTTAGTACTATCAACAGTAGAGATTTAGAAGTTTTCGAAACGGTTTTGTCTAACCCAAAAGTGAGAAAATACATCTCGGGCGTTGGTGTGCAATACGAAGGATTGGATGTTGTAGAACAAATTGGTAAAAAATATCCTGAACTCAATTTGATGCAAACCGAAACTCCTTGTGGAGATGGAAATTTTAGTTGGAATGATGCCGAGAGTACTTTTGGAACTATCAAATCCTATTTGGATAAAGGCGTAAAGTCCTATATGTATTGGAATATGATTTTAGATCAAACAGGCGAAAGCTCTTGGGGTTGGAAACAAAATGCGCAGGTTGTGATCAATAAAATGACTAAAAAAGTAACCTACACACCAGAATTTTATATTTTCAAACACTTGAGTTATTTTGTAACTCCTGGCTCAACTAAATTGGAAACCACAGGATTGTCTCATGATTCACTAGCGTTTGTAACGCCCGAAGGTAAAACGGTTTTGGTAACCATAAACTCCTCTTACAAAGCAAAAACCTTGAAAGTTAAAATCGGAACAAAGCAGTTTGAGGTAAACTTACCTGCAAATTCTTTTAACACATTGACATTATAAGCTAAAGCATAAATTCTCAAATAAAATATATGTATTACATTGGTTTTGATATAGGTAGTTCTTCCGTAAAAGTGGCTGTAGTAGAAATGGCAACCGGAAAAAGCATTGGCGTAGTGCAAGAGCCAGAAACCGAAATGGGCATGCTTGCCGTTAAAAATGGCTGGGCTGAACAAAACCCCCACGAATGGTGGCAACATTGCTGCAAGGCTGTGGCCAAAATAAAGCAGCAACTCAATATTTCGAGCGAACAAATAAAAGGAATAGGAATTTCCTATCAAATGCACGGATTGGTTTTGGTGGATAAACAAGGCCGGCCATTACGTCAATCGATAATTTGGTGTGATAGCCGCGCAGTTGAAATTGGAAACAATGCCTTCGCAACTATTGGAACAGAAAAATGCAATGAATATTTACTAAATTCTCCTGGAAATTTCACTGCTTCAAAACTGAAATGGGTCAAAGAAAACGAGCCGGAAATTTACAGTCAAATTTATAAGTTTATGTTGCC
>CAMCTL010000061.1 GCA_945878515.1 Flavobacterium psychrophilum
GGCCACAACCAAGAAGAAAACCAAGTATCGAGAGCGTCAACATCTTGTTTTAAGTCGGAAGTTTGAAGTTTGAAGTTAGAAGTTTTAGTTTGCGCTAATTTTAGAGCTTCTTCAATATTCTCGGCAACCACGAAATCTTCTTTTCCATCGCCGTAGAAATAAGCTGGAATTTGTTGTCCCCACCACAATTGACGCGAAATATTCCAATCACGGATATTATTCAACCAATGTGCATAAGTATTATTAAAACGAGTTGGATGCAATTTGATCTCACCATCAACCAAAACAGATTGAATTGCAGGTTTCACCAAATCTTCCATTTTCAAGAACCATTGATCCGACAAACGAGGTTCGATTACGGCTTTTGTTCTTTCCGAAGTTCCTACTTTATTCAAGTGGATTTCGGATTTCTCCAAAGCTCCTAAGTCTTTAAGTTCAGCTTCAATTTCTGTACGAACCACAAAACGGTCTTTGCCTTGATAATGCAAGCCAAAACTATTTAAAGTCGCATCATCATTGAAAATATCAATAATTTCTAGATTATGCTTTTCACCTAAAGTTTTATCATTAGTATCGTGCGCCGGAGTCACTTTCAAGCAACCTGTTCCAAATTCGATATCAACATATTCATCTGCAATTACTGGAATTTCTCTTCCACAGATTGGCACAATAACTGTTTTTCCTATTAAATGAGAATATCTTTTATCATTAGGATTAACACAAATCGCGGTATCACCAAAAATAGTTTCGGGTCTAGTAGTGGCTACAATAATTCCTTCGTCACTGTTTGGAACTCCCCCTTCGGGGGTTGGGGGGCTATATTTTAGGAAATACAATTTTCCTTGTTGCTCTTCATAAATCACCTCTTCGTCAGACAAAGTAGTTTTGGCTTCCGGATCCCAGTTTACCATTCGATAACCGCGATAAATCAATCCTTTGTTGTACAAATCCACAAAAGATTTAATTACCGATGCCGACATGTCAGGATCCATTGTGAATTTTGTTCTGTCCCAATCACAGGAGCAGCCCAATTGTTTCAATTGTTCGAGAATAGTTCCGCCATATTTGTCAGTCCAATCGTAAGCATGCTTCAAAAACTCCTCACGACTCAAATCGGATTTATTAATTCCTTCTGATTTTAATTTTGCAACCACTTTTGCTTCAGTAGCAATCGAAGCGTGATCCGTTCCAGGAACCCAACAAGCGTTGAATCCCTTTAGACGAGCTCTTCTAATCAAAACATCTTGAATAGTATTGTTCAACATGTGGCCCATGTGCAAAACTCCTGTAACGTTTGGAGGCGGAATTACTATGGTATATGGTGTTCTGTGGTCGGGTTCCGAATGGAAATAATTGTTTTTCATCCAGTAGTCATACCATTTACTTTCAATAGTTTTGGCATCAAATTGTGTAGGGATTGTCATTTTATTGTTTATTTATTTAATCGGTTAATTATTTAATCGATTAAGCAATTAACCGATTAAGCAAATAAACCTTATAGTTTGGTCTGATATTTGTAATTAAAATTGACAGCAAAAGTAAATAATAAAGCACAGTATAAAAAGCGAAATAAATAATTGTAAGCTTAATTAAAAAAAGTAAATTTACTTAACAATATTTAAAAGATAAGAAAATGAAAAATATAGCAACATTAATAATAGTAGTTTTAGTTAGTAGCGTTGGTTTTGCCCAAAAAGCGGCTAAAATTGAGTTTAAGGCAAAAGATAATACGATTGATTATGGAACAGTCTCCAAGAAGAATGACAATGGAGTTCGCTCTTTTGAATTTACAAATACTGGAAACGCGCCTTTGATTATTAGCAATGTGCTTTCGACTTGCGGATGTACAGTACCTACGAAACCCGAGGCGCCAATTATGCCAGGAAAAACAGGAAAAATTGAAGTTAAATACAGTATGATTCCCGGTCCGATAAGAAAAACCATTACTGTTGAATCCAATGCTGTGAATTACGAAGGTGGTAGAGTTCCGCTAAAGATAAAAGGTGATGTGATTTCTGATTAAAATCTTTTCAAATCATATCGAAACGCTTCTTAATTAACTTTGAGAAGCGTTTTTTATTTATAATACATTTAGCAATTGAAATTTGAACTTTAGAATTTGGCTTTCTCTTTCAACTTCAAAAGTTATCCAGTTTTCCTCATCCGATTTTAATAAAGAATTAATTTTTTCAAGCGTTAAATAATAACCAAGTTTACCATTTATGCTCACAATGACATCGCCGCTCTGCAGTCCGCATAATTCAGCTGGCGACTTTTTTCGAATATTTCCAATGATATAAATTGGTTTTAATACGAATTTATATTTAAAATTGTTCCTTAGATCATTGCCACTTGCATCTAATGCACCTACATTAATTTTCGGAACTGTTTCGAGTCGGAGGGTTTCTTGAACCCACTGTAATCCAAAATGTTGAACTTCAATACCACTTCTGTTATAATTAAATGGTGTTCTGTAATTACTGTTTTTCTTTAAAAAAAGTTGTTGATTTGAATAGTCAAAAACTAAATTGAATCTTTTTAAAATTTCGGAACCTACTGATCCAGCCCGATCTTTTACCATTTTTACATTTTTTATAGAAGTCAAATCTGGAAAAGCAATTACTGGATTATTAAATTCAAATTTTGAAAAAGTAAATTTTTTAATTTGAGCTCTTTTTCCGTCAACATCTCCACTAAATCCTTTTCCTAAGTAGTCCTCAAAATTTCTTGATGGTATGTTGATTGAGTTTTGTTTATTTTCGAAAAGCCAAATGGCATCACAATTGCCAATATCAAGTAGCAGTTTTGTGCTAATTTTAGTTGAATCAATTATGGCAGAACCATTAATATATGGTTTTGATTTTTCGACGGTTATAGGAACGGTCTGATATTTTTTTGCAATTCGCTTTCGGTTTTTTTCAGTGTCTTTATATATAGTAATTCGCTTTCTTTCATAATTAATTTCAACCAAGTTCGATTTCAAAAAGTTATAACCAATAATACCATTTACAGGAATTCCAATGTGTGAAGATAAGTTAAAACTTTGATCTAGAACGATATATAACAAATGATTAGGATATCGCAAACCCTTAATTTCTAAAGTCTTATTGGTAGATTTTAAACCTTCAATTGATGTCTCGCTTCCCAAACCTCTCAATGCTATTTTTTCAACATTAAAAAAGTTCAACTCTTTCTTATCTTCCATACTAAAAAGAATGGTTTCTTCTACGCCAGAATCAAGGAGGAAGTTCAACTCAACTTGATTTACTTTTATGGGAATGAATATCAAATTATTGATAAATTTGAAATGAACAACAACTTTATCTGTTCCTTTTTCAAATTGAAATTCGTCCTGCCCAAATACAGTCAATGAAGAAACAATAAATAAGTATAAAATGATTAGTCGTTTCATCCTAAAAGTTTTTATAAAGTTAGTAAAATATTGAAAATTAAAGCCATTTTATTCACAAATTAATAGTTTTGAAGCCGTTTATTTCGAAAAAAAATCGCAAATTTGCACCAAATTTTTTTTAACATGCCTAGTATTTCAATTAGAGGCCAAAAAATGCCCGAATCGCCAATCCGAAAGTTGGCTCCGTATGCTGACTTGGCTAAGCTGAAAGGTCATAAAGTATATCATTTAAATATTGGTCAACCCGATATAAAAAGTCCAGATCTCGCCATTAAAGCCATAAAAAATATTGATTTAGATATCATTGAATATGGACCTTCGGCAGGTTATGAAAGTTACCGAAAAAAATTATCCTTATTTTACGCCAATCAAAATGTGCGAGTTTCGTTTGAAGACATAATGATTACAACAGGTGGATCTGAGGCGCTTTTGTTTGCGCTTGGCAGTATTATGGATCCGGAAGACGAAGTGATTATTCCCGAGCCTTTTTACGCAAATTATAGTGCGTTTTCAGCAGAATCAAGTGCAAGAGTTGTACCTGTTATTTCAAATATCGAAAGCGGTTTTACCTTGCCTACGATAGCAGAATTTGAAAAAGCAATTACGCCAAAAACCAAGGCGATTTTAATCTGCAATCCCAATAATCCAACAGGCTATTTGTATTCAGAATCCGAAATTAATCAATTGGGAGAATTAGTTAGGAAACACGACCTATTTCTAATTGCTGATGAAGTTTATCGCGAATTCATATACGATGAAAAAGACAAACATTTTTCAGTGATGAATCTGAAGGGAATTGAGCAAAACGTGATTATGATTGATTCTGTTTCCAAAAGATACAGCATGTGTGGCGCTCGAATTGGTTGCATGATCACCAAAAATAGAGAAGTTATTTCCGCCTCAATGAAATTTGCTCAGGCTCGATTATGCCCACCAACGATTGAACAAATCGCTTGCGAAGCTGCAATAGATACACCTCAAAGCTATTTTGACGAAGTAATTTCTGAATATAAAGAGCGTAGAAATGCATTAATTACAGAATTAAACAAAATTGAAGGTGTTATTGTAACCACTCCTAAAGCGGCGTTTTATTGTATTGCGCAACTTCCAGTTGACAATACCGATGATTTCGCACAATGGTTGCTTGAAAGCTATAATTTGAATGGAGAAACAGTAATGGTAGCTCCTGCGGCGGGATTTTATTCTAGTCCTGGTGTTGGTTTGAATCAAGTGCGTATTGCTTATGTTTTGAAAAAAGAAGATTTAGTTAGAGCAGTTCAAATCTTAAAAGAAGCTATTTATATATACAATTCGAAATAGGACATTTTATAGATTCTTATTCAATATGAATTTTTAAAAGCTTTAACAACACTTATTCATAATTAATTATCTTTACACTCAAATATATTATTACAATAATTGTAACATTTAATGATAAACAACGAAGAATTTCAGGACGAAATAGGAGACAATCATATTAGTTCTTCAGCAAAAAATCCCTTAAGAGACGATGCTTTCGATATTTCTGATGACGAAAAAATCATCAGAATAAAAAAAGATGTCGAAAGTATACTATTTACTTTAGGCATGGATTTGACAGACGATAGCATCAAAGGAACACCCAATCGTGTAGCAAAAATGTTTGTCAAAGAAATTTTTGGAGGATTAAATCCAACAAAAAAACCGAGCGCATCGACATTCGAAAACAACTACAAGTATGGCGAAATGCTCGTAGAAAAAAACATTACTGTCTATTCTACTTGCGAGCACCATTTGCTACCCATAATTGGTAGAGCTCATGTGGCGTACATCTCAAAAGGACGCGTTATTGGTTTGTCAAAAATAAACAGAATAGTTGAGTTTTACGCCAAAAGACCCCAAGTTCAGGAGCGCTTAACGATGCAAATTGTACAAGAGCTTCAAATAGCATTAGGCACAGATGATGTAGCTTGTATTATTGATGCTAAACATCTTTGCGTTAATTCACGAGGAATAAAAGACATCGAAAGCAGCACAGTAACCTCAGAATTTGGCGGACAATTTAAAGAAGAACAAACTCGCAGAGAACTTTTGGAATATATCAAGTTAGAAACGAAATTTTAAAAGTTTATAGTTTGTGGTTTATTGTTTGTTGTTATGTAAACCAAGATGTAGAAACCACAAACAATAAACAATAAACCATAAATCAAATGCACAAATCCCAAACTTTAAAAATATACAATACGCTTTCTGGAGAAAAAGAAATTTTTGTGCCCATTCATGAAGGAAATGTTGGAATGTACGTTTGTGGACCAACAGTGTACAGCAATGTACACCTTGGAAATGTAAGAACGTTTATGTCGTTTGATGTGATTTTTCGTTATTTTTTACACTTGGGCTACAAAACGCGCTATGTTAGAAATATTACTGATGCTGGACATCTAACCGATGATGGAAATGTAGACAACGACCGTTTTGTAAAACAGTCTCGACTTGAAAAATTGGAACCCATGGAAGTGGTGCAAAAATATACTGTCGATTTTCATCAGGTTTTAGAAAAATTTAATTTTTTAGCTCCCACAATTGAGCCTACAGCAACAGGCCATATCATTGAACAAATAGAACTCATTCAAAAACTGATTGCCGACGGTTTCGCTTATGAAACTCAAGGTTCTGTATATTTTGATGTTTTTGCATACAATAAAAAAGGTTTGAATTATGGTGAATTGAGCAATCGAAATATAGATGAATTGTTTGCCAACACTAGAGATTTAGACGGTCAAAACGAAAAGAAAAACCCTCAAGATTTTGCCTTGTGGAAAAATGCTTCACCTGCGCATATCATGCGTTGGAATTCCCCGTGGGGCGAAGGTTTTCCAGGTTGGCATTTAGAGTGTACAGCAATGAGCACCAAATATTTAGGAGAACATTTTGATATTCATGGTGGCGGCATGGATTTAAAATTTCCTCATCATGAATGTGAAGTGGCTCAAGGAAAAGCGTGTAATGGAGTCACTCCTGTTAATATTTGGATGCACACCAATATGCTTACAATGAATGGTTTGCGAATGAGTAAATCAACAGGAAATTATATTTTACCAATGGAGTTGCTTTCGGGTGAAAATACTTTTTTCGAAAAGAAATTCCAACCGAATGTCGTTCGTTTTTGCTTTTTGCAGGCGCATTATCGAAGTGTATTGGATATTTCGAACGAAGCAATGCTAGCCAGCGAAAAAGGATTGAATCGATTGCTTGAAGGTGTAAAATTGATTTCCACAATTCAACCCAATACAACTTCTTCTTTTTCTGTAACTGATTGGATTCAAAATTGTTATGACGCAATGAATGACGATTTTAATACCCCAATTTTAATCGCTAATTTATTTGAAGGAATTCGGTACATCAATTTATTAAATGATAATTCCGCCAGCTTGACTGCCGATGATTTGAAATTATTCAGTCATGCGATAAGTACATTTATCTTTGATGTTTTGGGACTTAAAGACGAAAAAGGCGTTGAAAACAATAACGAAAAACTGGATGGTGTTGTCAATATGCTAATAGGAATGCGAAATGAGGCTAGAGCCAATAAAGATTTTGCAATGTCAGATCAAATAAGAAATCAGTTGATTGCTTTGGGAATTCAGTTGAAGGACGGGAAAGAAGGAACTACTTTTAGTATTTATTAAACGATTTTTATAGCAGGAAGAATACAAATTAATGAGAAGCTAATTTCAATGTAAATTTACAGTGTTGTAAAGTGGAATTTTTTATACAAAATTAATTTACGTTAAAATCACTTTAATTTCTTTATTCAAAAAGTGGAAAAGTCTGTAAAATATATAATTAGGATTTTCGATTTTAATTAATTTTGATTTCTTTTATTTTTGAACATTGTCCCTTGTTTGTATATTCGTGGTTAAAAACTTTAAACTAACTTTGCCCAAAAGCAAACTATAATTACAAACCATAAACCGTTTTGACTACACAACAACTTATAGACCAAATCAAAATCAAAAAATCATTCCTTTGCGTTGGATTGGATGTTGATTTGAGTAAAATTCCAAAGCATGTGCTTGAATGTGAAGATCCAATGTTTGAATTCAACCGCGCTATCATTGATGACACCCACGATTTAACGGTTTCTTATAAACTCAATACCGCTTTTTATGAAGCCAATGGAGTAAAAGGTTGGATTTCTTTGCAAAAAACTATAAATTACATCAACAAAAAATATCCTGAAATTTTCACTATAGCCGATGCTAAACGTGGAGATATTGGAAACACTTCGTCAATGTACGCCAAAGCTTTTTTAGAAGACTTGAATTTTGACAGTGTAACGGTTGCACCATACATGGGAAAAGATTCTGTTGAACCTTTTTTGGCTTTCAAAAATAAACATACTATATTGTTGGCTTTGACTTCAAACGAGGGAGCCTTTGATTTTCAAACATTGAATTTTAACGGGACTCGCAATGAAAACAATCTGGGCGAATCTAAAGAATTGTACAAACACGTTTTGGAAGTCTCTAAAACTTGGAAGAATTCCGAAAATTTAATGTATGTTGTTGGTGCTACTAAAGCGGAATATTTCACTGAAATTCGTAAAATGGTACCTGATAGTTTCTTACTAGTTCCTGGTGTTGGTGCACAAGGCGGAAATCTTCAAGAAGTTAGTAAATATGGTATGAATGCCAATATTGGATTGCTAGTCAATTCTTCGAGAGCGATTATTTATGCTTCGGGTGGAACTGATTTTTCTTTGAAGGCTAGGGAAGAAGCACTGAAAATGCAATTGGAAATGGAAGAGGTTTTAAAAAATATTTAAGATTTTTGATTAATTTTTTGTATTTTTCGCTGGTCAAAACTTAAGAAACCTAATATATACGAAATTATTATCTAAGACTATGTCCGATAATATTTACAAGGGTTCTTCTTAAATCGCAAATCCTATGATCAACTACATCATATATAAAAACGAAAATACTGACCAGTGGGTGACGTTTGTTCACGGTGCTGGCGGAAGTTCGTCTATATGGTTCAAGCAAATTCGGGATTTCAAAAACAAATACAATGTCCTGTTGCTGGACTTGCGCGGACACGGAAATTCCAACACACAAATTAAGAATTCCTTTAAACAGAAATATACTTTTGTTTCTATTGCTAACGATGTTCTCGAAGTTATTGACCATCTAAAAATAGAAAAATCACATTTTGTTGGCATTTCTCTTGGAACGATTCTTATCAGACAATTGGCTGAAATGCACCCAGAACGAGTACAAAGCATGATTTTAGGTGGTGCAATTCTGAAAATGAATTTTCGATCTCAAATTTTGATGAGATTAGGAAATACTTTTAAATATGTTTTGCCATACTTGGTTTTGTATAAGTTTTTTGCTTTTGTGATTATGCCTAAAAAAAGCAACAAACAATCACGGTTACTTTTTATTAATGAAGCCAAAAAGTTATACCAAAAAGAATTCATAAAATGGTTCAAACTTACCGCCGAAATCAATCCAATTCTCAAGTGGTTTCGTCAAGTAGAATTGGATATACCAACGCTTTACGTAATGGGAGATGAAGACTATATGTTTTTACCTTCGGTGAAATTGGTGGTGGAAAAGCATTATAAATCTTCAAAATTATTTGTAATTGAACAATGTGGCCACGTAGTCAACGTAGAAAAACCACTGGTTTTCAATAATCAAGTTTTATCGTTTATTAGTTCATTAAAATAAAAAATGTCTCACAACTTGTGAGACATTTTCATTACTAACCAAAACCAAAATAATAAATAACCAGTTTATTACAATACAAAGGTCTTATACTTTTTAATTTTTTGGTGTTAATGATATGTTATTACTTTGTTGAATATAAGTTAAGTTTTATGTTGTAGAAAGGTGCAATTTTGAAATCACACTAAAATTAATTTTTAAAACCCTCTTATTGAATTAATTAATGCTATATAAAAAATATTTATTTTGTTAAAAATAGCTTCGATTTCTTTTCAAAATATTAAATCAAAAATAAATTTAGTAGAAAACTATTGTTTTATTGTCATAGACCATGGTTTTACTCTCTGAATGTAATTTTATGGCTCTCGCTAAAACGATACGTTCTAAATCGCGTCCTTTCATAATAAAGTCATCTATAGAGTTAATGTGCGAAACACGAGTGATGTCTTGCTCAAGAATCGGCCCCTCATCTAGTTGCTCGGTAACATAATGACTTGTTGCTCCAATAATTTTCACTCCTCTTTTAAAAGCAGAATGATATGGTTTTGCACCAGGAAAAGCCGGTAAAAAAGAATGATGGATGTTTATAATTTTGTTTTTGTATAGAGCAATCAAATTGGGTGTAATAATTTGCATATAACGCGCTAAAACCACAAAATCTACATCGTACTTTTGGAGTAATTCAATTTGTTGTTTTTCACCTTCTTCTTTAATGTCTTTTGTAAAAGGAATATAGTGAAACGGAATGTCAAAACGGTTTGCAACTGCCCGTAAATCCTCGTGATTACTTACGATTAATGGGATTTCAATATTAAACTCGCCTGCACTATAACGTCCCAAAACATCGAACAAACAATGGTCGTATTTCGATACAAACAAAGCCATTTTTAGTTTTTTTTCTTTAGGATGAATTTCCCAAGCCATGTTAAAATCTTTGGCAATTGACTGTTCAAAAACATCTTTTATAGCGGTAAGATTACTATTAGGATTAGTAAGTTCACATTCTAAACGCATGAAAAAAACGTTTTGTTCAAAATCTACATGTTGGTCAATATACGTGATATTACCTTCTACTTTAACGATAAAATCTGTCACGGCAGCAATGATTCCCTTTTGATCTTCGCAGTGAATGAGTATTATAATTTTTTGCATATTATTTAGTTTGTCAACAAAATATATTTGCTGAAATTAGTGTTTCTATTGTAATTATCTAACCTATTTTTTGTCCTGCATTGCAAAAACCTGTTTTAGTAAGAGTGAAGTTCTAGCATTCAAATTGGTTCTGATGTTTTTTTCTTCAATGGCAATCATGGTAAATACGCCTTGCATTGCCTGATTTGTAACGTAATCAGTTAAATCTGGATTTACTTTTTTTACCAATGGAATTGTATTGTATTTGTTTATAATGTTTGCCCAAATCTTATCAGCTCCAACTTTTGAGAAAGAAGTTTTAATTACAGGATTAAATTTGCTGTACAAAGCTGTTGATGTGCTATTTTGCAAATAGTTTGTGGCGGCGTTTTCATTTCCTAACAAAATAGTTTTGGCATCAGTAAAAGACATATTAACAACAGCACTAACAAAAATAGGAGCGGCTTCTTTTACAGCATCTTCTGCCGCATGATTGATTGCTTTCAATCCTTCATCGGCCAATGAACCTAGACCTATTTTTCTTAGACCAGCATCCACTTTTTTCAATTCTTCGGGTAGCAAAATTTTAACCAGTTCGTTTTTATAAAAGCCGTCAGTAGCAGTTAATTTTGTCACTTGTTTTGAAATTCCATTGTTTAAAGCTTCTTTCAATCCTCCGGAAATATCGACGCCCAAACCTTGCGTATTCGGAAATTGATTCAGTACCTGTTGCATTTCGGCACAGCTAGAAATGGAAAATGCAAATACTAAAACTATTATTGTTTTCATTTTAATTTTTTTATGAGTTAGCCCAAGGTTATCTTCAAGACGCTCGGGTCAAAAATACTACATTCAATAACAATACCATAATTTTATGTTTTAATCTGATATTTTATCCAATTTTAAATAGCCAATGTGTAAAGTGTCTTCTTCAAAAATGCTGCTTACTTTCGTGATTTTCAAAGAATATTTTTCTATATACTTTTCGGATAAAATGTCGGTAACATTGTAAATATCATCTACATCAATACCGTATTTGTCATCAATGTGCGAAGTAGCACCTTTGAAACCGCAGTGTTTGTAGAATGTGGTTGCCTTGGCATTTTTAGAAGCAATGCTTATATTTTCGGCAATAGTGAGCATTTTATAATGGTATTCTTCAAATTCGTTCTCTTTGTAGCCACCAAGATTGATAAAAAATAAATTGTCTGAACAAGAATTTTCAATTGCCTTTTTTGGTACAATTTCAATGGAAAAATTATCCACTATCGTTACTTCCCGCCAAGTATCAATATGAATTCGTCCTTTGGCTTCCGGCCAAAAAGCTTTCATTTGTGGAATCATATCTTTTAATGATTTGGCAATTCCGAAAAATATATCATGTTGTTCTGTGAATCGGCCTGCGGGTCTACAACCCAATAGTATCATATATAATTTGAGTTTGTCTTTCATGTTTTGTTTTTTTATTGTAAAGCAATAATTTTTAAAATATTTGATACTGCTCAAAGCACATTTTTGCTTGGCTTATTCCATTTTTACAAATTTAATTCAATTTATTTTCATTAAATACATTAAAAAAAAATAGTTTGGTTTGATTTTTGGTTTCAACATTTCGAACCAATAAATAAATAGAAATCATGAAAAAAATAATTACACTTTTTGCCGTTACCGGAATGTTTATTTTGCAGGGATGTACAATAGAAAACGTTCCTGATTCTGTTGACAACGATACTATAGCAGAGGTTTTTGAACTTCAAAATGTAGGTTTTAATTATAATTTAAACGATGGGTTTAACATTTATGAAGAGTTAAATCCTTTGCTGTATGACGAAGATGTTGTTTTAATTTACCGAAAAATAGGCAATATAAATGCTACAAATGCACCAATCTGGCAATTGATACCTAGAACTATATACCTCGAAAATGGTATGGAATTAGATTACGATTTTGATTTTAGTAATGAACATTTTATAATTTATGCAAAAGGTAATTATGATTTGAGATTAACTTCACAATATATAAATAATCAAACATTTAGAATCGTTATAGTTCCAGGATCTAAATCAGGCTCGGCAAAATTTGCAAACAAAGACGATTTTTCAGATTATAATGCGGTTATTAAAAAGTATAAGATAGATGATAGGTATATTAAGGTTTTGAATTAGTAATTAGTAAGAAAAGGAAGGAAATCGAGAGGTTTCCTTTTTTTGTGCTGTATTCCGAAAAACTTCCTCGCTCATTTTTAAATCGAAGCTAAAAACAATGCAAGAAGGTTATTTTGTACAATTTTATTTTATCATTATGAAATGATATCTTGTGAGGTCGCAATAAAGAGAAGACAATTGTTTTAGTTCATAAAAAAAATGCTTCCATTTCTGAAAGCATTTTATAGTAAGCTACCTAAAAATTATATTGCTGATTTTACAGTTTTAATAATTCTTGCAGCAATTTTGTATGGATCACCGTTAGATGCTGGTCTTCTATCTTCCAACCATCCTTTATATCCTTTTTGTACAGCGATTAATGGAATACGGATTGAACATCCTCTATCTGAAACTCCCCAAGAGAAATCGTGGATAGATGCAGTTTCGTGTAAACCAGTTAAACGTTGGTCGTTGTAAGCTCCGTAAACAGCGATGTGCTCAGCAGTTACAGGACGGAAAGCTTCACAAATTTTTGCATATACTTCTTTGTCTCCTGAAGTTCTAAGTGCAGTATTCGAGAAATTAGCGTGCATACCAGAACCATTCCAATCCATATCTTTTCCTAGTGGTTTAGGGTGATATTCAATATAATAGCCGTATTTTTCAGTTAATCGGTCTAATAAATAACGTGCTACCCAAATCTCGTCTCCAGCTTTTTTAGCACCTTTAGCAAACAATTGAAATTCCCACTGTCCACAAGCTACTTCTTGATTAATTCCTTCAAAATTGATTCCAGCAGCAATACATAAATCAGCGTGCTCTTCAACCAGATTACGTCCGTGAGTATTTTTTCCACCAACAGAGCAGTAGTACATACCTTGTGGCGCAGGATAACCACCTACAGGGAAACCTAAAGGAAGTTGTGTTTTTGTATCCATAATGAAATACTCTTGCTCAAAACCAAACCAAAAATCATCATCTTCATCGTCAATAGTTGCTCTGCCGTTAGAAGGATGTGGTGTTCCATCTGCATTCATAACTTCTGACATTACTAAGTAACCATTTACACGCGTTGGATCAGGGTAAATAGCAACAGGAACTAACGAACAATCAGACGAACCTCCAGATGCTTGTCTAGTTGATGAACCATCAAAAGACCAGTTTCCAAGTTCTTCTAAAGTTCCTTGAAAGTTTTCGTGCTCTTCTACTTTGGTTTTGCTTCTAAGATTTTGAGTTGGTTCGTATCCGTCCAACCAAAGGTACTCTAGTTTAATTTTTGCCATAACAATATAAATTAATTAAGTGTTGTTTTATTATTATGCAAATATAAATTAAAAGTATTGTTTGTGTAAAACAAAGGGGTATAAATTAATTTATCAGCTCTTATTTTTATGAATACCCTATAATTGTATGGGTAATATTGTAAATTTAAAATTTTTTATATGCTAAAATTAATAATTACCTTTGTTAAAAATTATCAAAATTATGGCAACTTTACGTTTTCAAGCTTTAAAGGAAGCTTCTAGCAGAGAATCAATCCATTTTGAGGAGTCCGGTAGAAAATCAATTATTTTTGGTTCCAATGTTTTTAATGAAAAGGCAATGAAGCAATATTTGACTTCGGATGCGTTGAAAGCCGTTCAAGGTGCTGTTTTGAATGGTACTAAAATAGAAAGAAAATTAGCCGATTATATTGCAATGGGTATGAAAGAGTGGGCTTTGTCAAAAGGTGTAACGCATTATACGCATTGGTTTCAGCCTTTAACAGGAACTACGGCCGAAAAACACGACGCTTTCTTTGAAACTTCTTATGATGGTAGCGATGCAGTCGAAAAATTTGGTGGCGGACAATTGGTACAACAAGAACCTGATGCATCTAGTTTTCCTAATGGAGGCATTAGAAATACTTTCGAAGCAAGGGGTTATACGGCTTGGGATCCAACATCTCCTGCATTTATTTACGGCACAACTTTGTGCATTCCAACGGTTTTTATTTCGTACACTGGCGAAGCATTGGATAATAAAATTCCTTTATTGAGAGCCTTATCGGCCATTGATGAAGCTGCTACAGATATTTGTAAATATTTTGACAAAAATGTCAAAAAAGTTACTGCAACGCTTGGCTGGGAACAAGAATATTTTTTGGTTGACAGTGCTTTAGCCAATTCTCGCCCAGATATTTTGATGACTGGCCGAACGTTATTAGGTCACACTTCTGCCAAAGGACAACAATTAGACGATCATTATTTTGGTTCCATTCCGACTCGTGCTTTAACTTATATGAGGGATTTAGAGCAAGAATGTATGTTGCTCGGCATTCCAGTAAAAACGCGTCATAATGAAGTTGCACCCAATCAGTTTGAGTTGGCGCCGATTTTCGAAGAAACGAATCTGGCTGTCGATCACAATTGTTTGTTGATGGATGTAATGCAAAAAGTGGCCGAGCGTCATGATTTAAAAGTATTATTACACGAAAAACCATTCAAAGGAGTAAACGGTTCAGGAAAACACAACAACTGGTCGTTAGCTACTGATACTGGAGTTAACTTGTTGAGCCCTAGTAAAACGCCGATGAGCAATTTGCAATTTTTGGCTTTCTTTATCAATACTATCAAAGCGGTAAATGATTATGAGACGCTTTTGCGAGCGGCGATTGCAACGGCCAGTAACGATCATAGATTGGGAGCTAATGAAGCTCCGCCAGCTATTATATCAGTATTTATTGGAGAACAATTGACTAAAGTTCTGGCCGAATTAGAAGGCGTAACCGACGGCAAGTTATCGCCAGAAGAAAAAACCGATTTAAAATTGAATGTTGTTGGGAAAATCCCAGAAGTAATTTTGGATAATACCGACAGAAATAGAACTTCGCCTTTTGCTTTCACTGGAAACAAATTTGAGTTTAGAGCAGTAGGTTCTTCGGCAAACTGTTCGAATGCCATGACGACTTTGAATACTATCGTTGCCAAACAATTGAAAGATTTCAAAATTGAAGTCGATGCTTTGATTGAAAATAAAGGGTTGAAAAAAGACGAAGCTATTTTTAATGTTTTAAGAGAATACATTAAAGTTTCTAAAAAAATACTTTTCGAAGGCGATGGTTACAGCGATGCTTGGGAAAAAGAAGCTGCAAAAAGAGGTTTAAGTAACTTCAAAACTACTCCAGAGGCTTTGAAAGCCAGAGTTTCTAAACAGGCTTTGGATTTATTTTCAGAAATGGGAATCCTGAATCACGTAGAAATGGACGCTCGTTACGAAATTGAGTTGGAGGAATATACCAAGAAAATCCAAATTGAAGGTAGAGTTTTAGGCGACCTTTCTATCAATCATGTTATTCCAACAGCAATTCGGTATCAAAACACTTTGATTGAAAACGTAAAAGGCTTAAAGGATATTTTTGGCGATGAATTTAAAGCTTTGGCAAAAGAACAAATTATTCTCATCAGAGAAATTTCGGGTCATATCGAAGGTATCAATTCGAAAGTGGAAGCGATGACCAACGAACGAAAAATTGCCAATCATTTGGAATCGGCTCAAGAAATGGCGGAAGCCTATTGCCACAAAGTGAAACCCTACTTTGAAGAAATCAGAAATCACTGTGATAAACTAGAATTATTGGTCGATGACGAATCTTGGACTTTAACCAAATATCGGGAATTGTTGCTTACGAAATAAGACAGCATTTTTTCTATCATGATGTCTTTTAATTTTTGAATAGGCATTTTTTTTTTTTGATGATTACTATTTTATTAATGTGTTAAACTGTTGCTGACTTTCAAAAGTGAAGCGACGCTTAAAAACCCAATAGGCAAACCCAAATAAAACATTTATATTTGCGCTACAATTACACCCTAAAATGAGTTCAGATTCTAGCAAACGTTACGCACAAAGAGGAGTTTCAGCATCTAAAGAAGATGTGCACAACGCCATAAAAAATATTGACAAAGGATTATTTCCGCAGGCTTTTTGCAAAATTGTACCTGATTATTTGACAAATGATGAAGATTATTGTTTAATTATGCACGCCGATGGCGCTGGAACCAAATCGTCATTGGCATATATGTACTGGAAAGAAACTGGCGATATTTCGGTTTGGAAAGGCATTGCGCAGGACGCTCTGATTATGAATATCGACGATTTATTGTGTGTAGGTGCAACAGATAATATCTTACTTTCATCAACTATTGGAAGAAATAAAAACCTAATCACTGCCGAAGTAATTTCTGCCATCATCAACGGAACTGAGGAATTGATCAAAGAATTGGATTCTTTTGGTGTGACCATTCATTCGACAGGTGGAGAAACGGCCGATGTAGGCGACATCGTTCGAACGATTATAGTAGATTCAACAGTTACCGCCAGAATGAAACGTTCTAAAGTTATTGATAATGCCAACATAAAAGCTGGTGATGTCATCGTAGGATTGGAATCTTTCGGTCAGGCGACTTACGAAAAAAGCTATAACGGCGGAATGGGTAGCAACGGATTGACATCAGCGCGTCACGATGTTTTTGGAAAATATTTGGCCAGTAAATATCCGGAAAGTTACGATGCTGCTGTTCCCGAAGAGTTGATTTATTCAGGTCAAGTAAAATTGACCGATGCTGTCGAAAATTCCCCAATCGATGCGGGACAATTAGTGCTTTCGCCAACTAGAACTTATGCGCCAATTATCAAAAAAATTTTAGATAAATATAGTTCCAATGAAATTCATGGAATGGTGCATTGCAGCGGTGGAGCGCAAACCAAGATTTTACATTTCGTACAAAATTTACATATTATAAAAGACAATTTATTCCCGATTCCACCTTTGTTTAAGCTCATTCAAGAGCAATCCAAAACCGATTGGAAAGAAATGTACCAAGTGTTCAACTGTGGTCATCGCATGGAAGTTTACGTTCCTGAAGCCGTTGCCCAAGACATTATTAGCATGGCAAAATCGTTTAATGTCAATGCACAAATTGTAGG
>CAMCTL010000062.1 GCA_945878515.1 Flavobacterium psychrophilum
CCTGTGCCAAGGGCATAACAGTCAGACTTTTTAAAACGGGTAAAATTTTGCCAATAGCTTCAATCTTATCGTTAGGAACATTCATCAAAATATATTTTGATTTTCGAGCTCGTAATACCGATTCAATTCGGAATTTTAATGTATCAATAATTTTTTGAGATTCTGTAGTCACTTTTGGAGAAACCGCTAAAACCGCTTCACTTTTGAAAATTACTTCAACCTCTTTTAAATTGTTTTTAAACAAAGTGCTTCCGCTAGAAACAATATCAACAATTGCATCGGCAAGACCGATGTTTGGAGCAATTTCTACTGAGCCTGAAATTTGGTGAAGATCAACTTTTACGCCTTTAGAGTTAAAAAAATCAAGTACCGTATTAGGATAAGAAGTCGCAATACGCATTCCTTCTAAATCATTGACTGAATTGTATTCGAATGCTTTTGGAACAGCAACAGAAACTTTGCATTTAGAAAAACCTAATTTCTGAATTACTTCGATATTTTTTCCTTTTTCGACCAAAAGATTATCACCAACGATAGCGATATCCACTACTCCGTCTATTAAATATTGAGGAATATCTGAATTTCGTAGATACAAAACCTCTAGTGGAAAGTTAGATGCTTCCGCTTTTAATTGATCTATTCCATTGTCGATTGAAATTCCTGCATCTTTTAGGATTTGGATACTCTCTTCGTTTAAGCGACCTGATTTTTGAATGGCAATTTTTAAAGTATTCATTGTTAGTTTTTTGTTTGTGGTTTGTTGTTTATGGTTGGCGGATTCAAGTCATAAATACAACGATTTATAAAATAAAAAACCCGTTTGATGCACTCAAACGGGTTTTAGAATATGATTTTTACATACCATATCATTAACACATCGCCTGAGAGCAATAATGAAAATGATGGTGATGCAATTGAATTGATAACATATTTTTTAATTTGGTAATCCTTTTATTCGGTTGCAAATATAGTAGAAAATATATTTACAAAGCAATTTTTAATTTAACTAAGTAAAAATTAATTGTTAAAAATCATCTGTTTTGTATTGTTTCTTTTCAAAAACGACACCAACAGATGATTTTACATTAAAAACGGTCAAATGTTATTATACTTCAACAGCAACAGCTTCTAGTGAAGGTCCAGCAGCAACTAAACGTTTTCCTTCTTCATTTCCTGTATATTGCTCAAAATATTTGATGTAACGAGAAGCTAAATCTTTTGCTTTCTCATCCCATTCGGCTTTATCAGCATAAGTGTCTCTTGGATCTAGAATTCCTTGACTTACATTTGGTAAAGCGGTTGGGAAAGTTAAATTCAAGAAAGGAATAGTATTAGTTTCGGCTTTGTTGATATCGCCATTGATTATCGCATCAATAATGGCTCTGGTGTTTTTTAAAGAAATTCTTTTTCCAGTTCCGTTCCATCCTGTATTTACAAGATAGGCTGTTGCTTTGTGTTCTTTCATTTTACCAATTAATGTTTTTGAATACATAGTTGGGTGTAATGTTAAGAAAGCTTCGCCAAAGGCAGGTGAGAAAGATGGTTCTGGGGCAGTAATTCCTCTTTCAGTTCCAGCCAGTTTAGAAGTATATCCACAAAGGAAGTGATATGCAGCTTGATCTTCGGTTAAGATTGATACTGGGGGCAATACACCAAAAGCATCAGCAGAAAGATAAATAATTTTGCTAGCGTGTCCAGCTTTTGAAGGCAATACAATCTTGCTAATGTGATAAATTGGATATGAAACTCTAGAGTTTTCGGTAATTGAATGATCGTAATAATCGATTTCTCCGTATTCATCAACGATAACATTTTCTAATAAAGCGTCTCTTTTGATGGCTCTCCAAATGTCAGGTTCATTATTTTCGCTCAAGTCAATTACTTTTGCGTAACAACCACCTTCATAATTAAATACACCATTATCATCCCAACCGTGTTCGTCATCACCAATTAAATATCTTTTTGGATCGGCAGATAAAGTTGTTTTTCCTGTTCCTGAAAGTCCAAAGAAAACAGCAACATCACCCTCTGGGCCTACGTTAGCAGAACAGTGCATAGAAGCCATACCTTTTAGTGGTAAATAGTAGTTCATCATAGCGAACATTCCTTTTTTCATTTCGCCACCGTACCAAGTTCCACCTATGATTTGAATTTTCTCGGTAAGATTAAATAATACATAGTTTTCTGAATTTAAACCTTGTGCTTTCCAATTTGGATTGGTTGCTTTTGAGGCATTCATTACGATGAAATCTGGCTCACCAAAATTTTCTAATTCGTATATAGAAGGTCTGATGAACATATTGGTAACAAAGTGTGCTTGCCAAGCTACTTCCATTACGAAACGAACTTTAAGTCTAGTGTCAACGTTTGTTCCGCAAAAAGCATCGACAACATACAACTTGGGAGAAGTAGAAAGTTGTTCCAAAGTTAATTCCTTTAATTCGTCCCAAATTGCTTTTGTAGTTGGATAATTTGGAGAACTAATTCCCGATTCTTTGTCCCAGCAAATGGTATCTTTAGTGATATCATCTTTTACAATGTATCGGTCTTTAGGAGAACGTCCTGTAAAAATTCCAGTTTTAACGGCCACGCAACCAGTATCAGTCAAAGCACCTTTTTCGAAGCCTTTTCTTTTGTGCGATACCTCTGCTTGATATAGTTCTTCATAAGAGGAATTGTAAGCTACTTCATGATACCCTGTAATTCCTAAATTGTGTAATTCCTGAATAATTCTAATGTTTTTCATAATCTTAATTTTATATTTAATTTAATCGTTAAATTCTTTTCCAAATTTACGAAATTCTCATCCAGTAAACCTGATAATTGTCATATTTCCAATAAATTTACGAAAACGATTTCTGTATTTACAAGGATTTAATAAGGTTTTTATATGATTATTATCATACAAAGTGAGTTAATTATCACTAATTTTGCCACAAGAAAAAATAGGAAATATAAGCTCCTATTTACTTTATTATGTTAGACGATTCTCAAAAAATAATCGAAGAAAGAAAAGCACAATCCGTACTAAATTTATTGACAGAGATTGGAGAAATGATGATTACTAGTGGATCGCATTCGGCTAGAATTGTTAGAAATTTAGAACGAATAGCTAAGGGTTTAGGTTATAATTGTGAATTGGTTTTGACTTATACTGGAATTGTAATTTCGGTTTACAAACAAAATAAATTTAAAACACACACTTTAGCAAGGACTATTAAAGCAAAAGGACTGAATTTTGAAACCATTTCGGAAATTAGTATTTTGTCTTGGGATGTGCTCATAAACAAAATCTCCATTCACGAAATTAGATCCATATTAAAACAAATCAAAGATAAAAAAGTCTATTCTGATTTGCAATTGTACGCATTAGTTCCTCTTGCAAGTGTGGCACTTTGCGTTTTATTCGACGGCGATTTGTTGCAATCTTTTATTGTTTATTTTTCGACATTATTAGGTTATTATGTAAGGAGATCTATGATGTTAAAACATCACAGTCACATGGTTTCATTTTATATTGGAGCAACGATTTCCACATTCTTCATTCACTTTATAGGCGTTTTTTGTAATATTGAAGTTAAGGAGGCATTGGTGGTTTCTGTTTTATATCTTATTCCTGGAGCGGTGATGATAAACTCATTTATAGATTATCTAGAAGGTTATTTTGAGTCTGGGACCGCGCGCTTAATATATAGCCTAATGCTGGTTTTGATGATTTCCTTTGGTTTTCTTTCATCATCGGTATTCTTTAATTTGTCTTTTGTAAATGCTTTGAATGTATTTGATTTGTCAGGTTTTCAATTGGTATTAAAAGAAACATTTACACCTCAAGGTTTTTGGATTGTGATTTCAAAATTTATTTTCGGAGGCATAACCTCTCTTGGTTTTGCACTTGTTTTCAACACCCCAAAAAGAGCTTTATGGACCGTGTTTTTGCTCGGATCTTTGGGTTATTTGATAAAATTTATTTTGGTATCAGAATTTGATTTGAACCTTACCTTTTCCATTTTTGTAGCCTCTAGTTTTGTGGGAATTTCAGGAATGTATTTTGCCCACAGAGCGCATACGCCACCAATTATATTTATGATTCCGGCGGTAATTAATATGATTCCGGGTTTGTTAAGTTACGAATTTATGATGGGAATGATTGATTGGATTAGTGGAAATTCTGGTCAAAAACCTGCAGTCGAAGATATTATTCAAACTTTTTCCTATGGAATTTCTACAGTATTTATTCTTTTTGCTTTGGCTTTTGGCGTTGCTTTTCCAGTTGTAGTATTCAAATCCTACACCGTAAAAGATAAAGATTTGAATGTTATGATTAAAAAAATGTTCCAAAGAAACTAGCTTTTTCAATCATTGTTTTACCTTATTTCTTAAAAAAAACAGGCATGCATCCTATTACAAATAGCAACTAAATTATTATTTAATTCCGTTGTTAATAATATTGAAATTTACTTCTTTCAATAATAAACTTTATGAATGTTTGTTATCGCAAAACCGTTCAGTCCCAAATCCACCGTCATTAGGTTCGCATAAGCTAAAAATAAATATTTTTTTAGATTAAGATTTTTTTTAAGACATATTATCCTTAGCACTAAGTTCCTCTATTGCTCTTTGACAAATTGAAATAAAGGTTGCAACTTCGTTTTTCCAGATAAAACTCTTGGGATTTTTATTAATTTCGTTTTCAATCCTTGTTGCTATTTCAATCCCTTTTGCAATTCCCATTAAACTTAATGATGACCTTAATTTATGTAGTCCTTCTTTTAATTTGATTGTGTCGTCACAATTATTAGATTTTTCTATCGCCTTTAATACCTCAGGGGTTTTTTCTATAAAGAGCGTAATCATGTCGTTAATATAATTCTGATCATTTTCTAAAAACTCATTCAAATATTTTAAATCAAAAAGTTTTTCATTTTCATATGTTTGAAATGATGTTTCAGATTTTGATTTCTCTTGAAGATTTTGGTGTATTTTTTCAAGCAATTTATAAGGATCAAATGGTTTAGAGATATAGCCATTCATTCCAGCATCCAAACACTTCTTTTCTTCTCCTAAAGTGGCATGTGCCGTCAAGGCAATAATTGGTACGTTAGCCTTGACCCCATAATTTTCCCTGATGTAACGGGTAACATCGTGTCCGTCCATTTCGGGCATTTGAATGTCCATTAAAACAATGTCGTAATCGTTTTCCATGATTTTTTCAAGCGCAATTTTACCATTCTCTGCAATATCAATTTTTTTGTTCCAGTTTTCAAAAATACAGCTAGCAAGCAGCTGGTTTAAGTAGTTATCCTCGGCCAATAAAATGTTCAGATTTTGTAAGAAATCAGGTGATAATTGTTCTGATTCTTTTGCTTTATTAACTGTACCAGCCTCTGCTCCCTTTTTATATTTAATACTAAATGAAAATTCACTTCCTTTTAAAAGTTCACTTTTTACCTTAAGATTACCTCCCTGCAAGTCAATGAGTTTTTTAGTGATGGTAAGTCCTAAACCTGTACCTCCGTATTTTCTGGTAGTCTCATTTGAAGCCTGATTAAAACTTTCAAATATGGAGTGCAACTTGTTTGACGCGATGCCGATACCCGTGTCAATTACCGAAAATTCAAGAATCGTTTCGGACTCGGTTTCGTTTACTTGTGAAACCAAGATTTCTACATACCCTTTTTCTGTAAATTTTATTGCATTTCCTACTAGATTTATCAATATTTGAGATAACCTTGTAGGATCTCCTATCAAGAAATTATTAATATTTGAATCTATTTTGCACAATAATTTGATTTTTTTTTCTTTTGCTGTAAGTTCTAACAATTCAACTACGGAATGCACTGCATTAGATAAAGAAAAATTCACAGCTTCAAAAGTCATTTTGTTGGCTTCAATTTTAGAAAAATCTAAGATGTCGTTTATGATGACCATTAAGTTTTCGCCAGCCACTTTTATGGAGTTAACACTTTGTTTTTGTTTTGAATCGAGTTTAGTATCCTCCAGAATATTAGCAAACCCAATTATTCCGTTCATTGGCGTACGTATTTCGTGACTCATGTTGGCCAGAAACTGCTCTTTGATTCTAACGGATTGTTCTGCTAAATCCTTGGCCTGAATTAATTCAAGCTCAATTTCTCTTTGCTCTGTAATATCTTGTATTGTACCAAGAATCTTCAAGGGATTGTTATTTTCGTCTTTCAAACACTTTAAATATTCTTTCACATATTTTATAGTGCCTCTTTTTGCCGTAATTCTGTGAACAAACTGGACCTCACTATTAGAGGACTTAACTTTATTAATATTTTTTTTAAATATGCTTATATCTTCTGGTTGAATACAGGATTTGAAATAATCAAAAAACAAGGTTTCTTTTTTGTCTACTTCGAGTATGTTTAACAGTTCTTCTGAATAATAAAAGTCCTCTTCATCAGTTAAGTTGATTTCCCAACTTCCAATTTTCGCCAGTTTTTGGGCTTCAGAAAGTCTTTCTGCGTTGATTTTTAGTTCCTGTTCCGATTTGCTGCGTTGCACGAGACTTTCGTAGAGTTTCATGGCATTTCTTATGCTTTGCGATATACCGTCTGGGGTCAAAAGTGTCTTTGGAATATAGTCTGATGCGCCACCTAAAATGGCTTGACTGGCAATTTTTTCATCTCCGTGCGATGTAATAAAAATCACAGGAGTATCAACACCATTATCCCTAAGTTTTTTTAAAAAACTTATACCATTGGCGTCTGGCATCATGTAGTCTAAAAAAATCAGGTTGTATTGTGATGATAAAATTTTCTCCAAACCTTCCTTGGCTGAATAGGCACTTTCTACATCGGCAATGATGCCCGACTGAGAAATGGATCTTTTTAACGCCATAGAATCGATTTCGTCGTCATCAATAGACAATATTTTTAAAGGAACAGCCATATTTTGTTTTATAAGTTCATTGATACTCCAAAGCTTTAAATCACTGAAAAAATCTCGTTCATTCTCGCACTGGGCTATCTATCAATATTATTTTATGCACAAGCACCTCTTTTTTACAGCAATCAAAATAGAAAATGCTACTTTCTCTTGATGTCAAATTTAAAACCACTATCATTACCAGCTTTATAAAAATAATCTTGCAATTATTTATTATCTACTAATAACATATCGATGTTTATAAAGACAAAATTTACCCTCTAATTTTACATTTCGCACAACTGCCAAAAATTTTTGAGTGTAGCAACCGAAGTTAGAAACTTCTCGAATGACAACGGTTTTAAAATGTATCCAGCAACATTAAGATTATAGGCGTTAATTTTGTCGCTGTCCTCATTTGATGTAGTCATCACAAATACAGAAATATGTTTTAATCTATCATCTTTTCTAATTATAGTAAGAAATTCAATTCCATTCATTTTTGGCATATTTAAATCAAGAATAATGATTCTGGGTAAAGGAATCGTTTTATCATTTAACATTTCTAGGGCTTCGACCCCATTGTTAGCAATAAAAATTGGATTCTGAATGTTGTTTTTCGAGAAGGCTCTTTTTACATTCATTACGTCCACCTCGTCATCTTCTACTAAAAGTATGTTCACTAGTTTTGTCATTTCGTAATTTTTTAAATTATTAATTTTATTATTTTAGGCCAATTTACTATAAATAGTGATCCTCTATTTTTCGCAGGAAAATATTCTATTTTTCCTCCTACCATTTTTACTATTTTTTTACTAATTGTAAGTCCCGCACCTATGGTTTCTAGCACATCCTTTGAATTAGCGGTGTAAAATATATTAAAAATTTTATCCGTAACCTGATCGCTTATCCCTGGACCGTCATCACTAATTTTTATTTCATATTCTGTTTCTTTTTCAGTTATTTCGACATATACATTTCCTTTTTCTTTGTCATGAAATCTAACGGCATTGTCAAACAAGTTAAACAAAACTTTTTGAAGTTTTTTTCCCAAGGTTTCAAAACTTTCCTTTTTAAGGTAAAAGTTAAGGTGAAATTCTACATTTTGTTGCTCTTTGATGATGCGGATGCTATCATTTACCAATTTAGGAAGGTTCACTTCGTATAGCTCCATTTCTATTGAACTAACTCTGGAAACTTCCAGCAAGGCATTCATCATACTTTCAAGGCGACTGACCCTGTTTTTTAATAATTTAAAGTTGTTTTGCACGTCTTCACTTGCGTTGCTCCCCAAATCTTCTTCTATCCAGCTAGTTAAATTTGAAATAGCTCGTAACGGAGCTTTAATATCATGGGAAACTATATATATAAAATCGGCATATTCTTTTTTAAGTTCTTCTAGTTCAGTTTTAAAATCGATTTGTATTTCATCCATGTTTTATTATTTTGGAATTGTAAAAACAAAATTTGCTCCTTTGTTTTCTTCTGACTCTACGTTGATTTTTCCTCCTTTTTCTTCAATTATCTTTTTTACAATAGATAGTCCTATCCCTGTGCTTTCTTTTTTATCACGAGCTTCTATAGTTTGAAAAATTCCAAATACTTTTTCATGATATTGTGGTGCAATTCCAGGACCATTATCAGAAATAGAAAATTGATGGAACTTAGGTATGGATTTGTACACACAGTTTATTTTTCCTACTGTCTTGTCATTGTATTTTACAGCATTGCTAATTAAATTGCTAAAAATCTGGTGGAGCAATATTTTTTCAATATGAATTTTAGGCATATTTTCATCAATATGAACTTGAAATCCTGTAGATGGAACAATTGTCTCTAGGACATTTTTTAATGTATCTTGTATGTCAACAGTTTCCTTTTCAATTTTAGTTCTGCCTATGCGGGAATAGTCGAGTACGCCGTTAATAAGGTTTTCCATACGCTGAACACGCCCTCTTAAAATGGTGAAATTTTTACTGACTTCTTCCGACATCTCGGGCATATCTTCTAAAATCCATTCGGCAAGATTATTAATAGCTCGAAGCGGTGCTTTTAGATCATGCGAAACTACATAGGCAAACTGGTCTAACTCTTCATTATTTTTTTTTAATTCAAATAATGCAGTAATGAGTTTCTGTTGTTGTTGCTTATCAGTTGTAACATCACGTGCAATACAATATAAATTTCCAGTTTCAAAATCATTTGATGCATTCCAGCTTAAAATTATATATTCTCCGTTTTTACACCTAAAACGATTTTCGAAACTAATAGAAATTTCCCCTTCTGAGAGCTTATCAACTTCAAAAAATGTTTTATCCAAGTCATCTGGATGTATGTAATCTGCAATTGCTTTACCTTCCAACTCCCCAATAAGATATCCAAGGGCACGAGTAATTGCTGGATTAACTTTAAGAAAAAAAAGAGTACTACTTATTATACATACCAAATCAACTGAAAATTCTATAAAATTATAGTATTCTTTTTGGGTTGCAGCTAGATCGAAATTGTTTTTTCGCATCTGCAACAATACAACAACTTGGTCTCCTAATATTCTAAGTGCTTTTCTTTGCTCCTGGCTAAGTGTTTTTGCCTTGGTATCAATAACGCAAAGTGTACCCAAATTATATCCGTTACCGTCCTTGAGTGGTGCACCGGCATAAAATCTAATGTTGGGATTTCCAGTTACCAAAGGATTATTAACAAAAGTTGCATTATCTAAAGCATTACTAACTTCAAATAATTCATTATTCATAATTGTGTATTGGCAAAAAGAGATATCTCTTGGCGTTTCTGTAACATCAAGTCCTACTTTTGATTTAAACCATTGTCGATCTTGATCGACCAAACTCACTAAAGCTATTGGGGTTTCACATATATATGCGGCCAGTTGCGTTATTGAATCATATTCTTTTTCACTTAAGGAGTCCATTACTGAATAACTCTCCAAGGCTTTAAGTCTATCTCTTTCGTTAACTGGTTTAGGAATTTTCATCATTTTTGTAATAATTTATTTTTGGCTTGATGAAATAGTTTTTTTTCGAAGTATGAACCCAAGCTTGGTAACAAATATAAAATTATTTTAAATACAAAGTTTTTTTAGTTCCTACTTTTTTTATGCAAACCGAAAATATAACGTATTAATTTTGATAATTGTTTTTAATGTTAAAATTGGGCTATAATATGACCATAATTATATCTAATTTTAAATATTTAGTCATTTATGGTTCCAGAATAGAATAAAAATCTTATCAAACAATTATTCTATTTCCTTCAACCTTTGACAGTTCCACTAATTTTGAAGCACTACAAAAAAGTAGGGATTTGCATACATTATGTAACTAAATTAGAGCAGGTAAAGGTCTAGGTTTACATTCATAGTCAAATCAAGCTCAGATTTCGTTTTGTAAACCAAATTTTACTTAATCATTATTATGCATTATCTCCTCTTTCCTGTCTCAATTTTATAAATTCAAAATCAATACAAGCTTTGTCTTCGAAGATTTTAGTTACTTTTTTATTAGGATTTATGCAGCTCAATTTTTTTTAATAATCAAGTTGCAAGAAATATGATTTCTTGAATGATTAGTCAATATTTTATGATGGGAATAATTGATTGGATTATTGTAAACTCCGGTCAGAAACCTGCAGTCGAAGATATTATTTAAACTTTTTCCTATGGAATTTCTACCATATTTATTATTTTTGCACTTGTATTCGGTATAGCTTTTTCTGTTGTTTTTTTCAAATCCGTTACTATGAAAGGAAATGATTTGAAAGTGACGATTAAAAAGTTATTTGAAAGAAATAACGAGTTGGCTCAAAAATGAAACTAATTTTTAAATAGATATATTATGTTCGAATGGCTTAGATTTTTATTTACTCCGACTGATGAGCCGGAAATGACACAGTCTTTAATTGTATTGTTTTTGGCAATAAGTGTTGGTTTTTTTGTTGGAAAAATAAAGTTTGGAAATATTTCTTTAGGGGTTTCTGCGGTCATGTTTGTTGGTCTTTTCTTAGGTCATCTCGGTTTTACGATGAATGCTGAATTACTCCAATTTGTTCGTGAATTTGGATTGATATTGTTTGTTTACGGAATTGGAATACAGGTTGGACCAACTTTCTTTTCGTCCTTTAAAAAAGAAGGATTGGTTTTTAATGCATTAGGAGTTGGAACTGTCTTTTTGGGTGGAATTATCACTTATCTCATTCATATATTTGCAAATATAAAAGTAGAAAATGCCGTTGGATTAATGTCAGGTTCGGTAACCAATACTCCAGGATTAGGCGCTGCAAAATCGACCCTTATCGAAATACAAAAGCAATTGAATCTTCCCGCTGATCACTTCTCGGATCCAGCTATTGCTTATGCAATCACTTATCCTGTTGGAGTTTTTGGAATTATTTTTCTTATTATATTATCAAAAAGCTTTTTGAAAATTGATTTGAAAAAAGAAGTTACTCTTCTTAAAGAAAAAAATAGAGACTCCGAAAATAAAATTGTTCATCAAAAATGTAGGGTTACAAATCCTGATGTTTTTGGGAAAACAATCAAGCAAGTATTGAAAGAATACAAAATTGACGAAGTTATTATTTCTAGACAAAAACACAGCGGAACAACAGTAGTTTACTCTCCATCACTAGATACAATTATCAATAAAAAAGATGTTTTAATGTTAGTTGCCAAACAAAAAGACATCACAAATTTTATAGAAATTGTAGGTAAAGTTTCTACCGATTTATTTATTGAATCCGAGGATGATGTTACAACAAAAATCATCAGTGTTACTCAAAAAACAGCAACGCATAAAACATTGGCTCAATTGGATTTATACAATCAATTTGACGTGAGAGTTACACGAGTTATTCGTTCAGGATTAGAACTTTTGGCACAACCATCACTAGAATTGTTTTACGGAGATACTTTGATGGTGGTTGGAAACAGACAAGCTATTGAGGAAGCTGAAAAAATTATTGGAAATTCTAAAAAAATACTTTTAGAACCTGATTTTCTTTCTCTTTTTGGAGGATTAATTTTTGGAGTTGTTATTGGCTCTATTCCGTTTTTTATTCCATCCTTGCCAGTTCCTCTTAAATTAGGATTGGCTGCAGGACCACTTTTAGCCGCTTTATTTATTAGTAGGTATGGTGGAGTTGGTGTAATTCATTCTTACATAAATAATGGTGCCATTCACTTTATGAAGGATTTTGGTATTTGTTTATTTTTTGCGGCAGTTGGTATTAAAGCAGGTCACGGTTTTGCAGATAGTTTTGTAGAAAATAACGGCTGGATGTGGATTTATTACGGATGCTTCATAACCTTCATTCCACTCACACTTTTAGTTGTGATCAGTAGATTTGTGTTTAAACTTAATTTTTATCAAATGGTGGGAATTATGAGCGGATCATATACAGATCCGGCAGCATTAGCTTTTAGTACTAAATATTTGGATTCTGACATTCCAAATCAATCGTACGCAACCGTTTATCCTTTGGTTACCATCAGTAGAATCATTGTTGCCCAATTGCTTATACTACTTTTTGCAAGTTGAAATAAGCACTATTCTAGAACAACCTTTGCTTGGAATTAGCAAGTGAGGAAACTTTACAAAATTTGAGTAAATTTTAGAATAAATTTACCAATATGCAAAGAATAATGGTAAAAAGAAAGAATTGATCTTTGAAAAATAACGATGGTGCTATATAAAAATTATTTTAAATTATTATTATTTTTATTCTTTTTAGGAGTTTTTATCAATTGATTTCTAAGGATATATTAGTTAATGGCTTACTTTAGCCACTTCCTCAGGGTTGTGTTTGTGTTTGAAAAGTACTGAAAACGCAACAGCAATAATTAAAGCATAAGCTGAAAAAGCCAACCAGATGTTATGCCAATCTCTCACACCATCGTGGGTGAAAAAAGTATCAATAACTTGTCCGCTAATGATTCCTCCGAAGAATGCCCCAAAGCCATTGGACATCATCATAAATAATCCTTGCGCGCTGGAGCGAATAGAAGAATCCGTGGTAGTTTCGATAAACAACGAACCTGAAATATTAAAGAAATCAAATGCCATTCCATATACGATACACGACATAATGATTAAAAAAGTGCCTCCAAACGAAGGATCGCCATAAGCAAAAAATCCAAAACGCAATACCCAAGCCAACATCGAAATTAACATAACTTGTTTTATTCCAAATCGTTTCAAAAAAAACGGAATCGCCAATATAAAAGCGGTTTCAGAAAATTGTGAAATCGACATGATTAAAGTAGATTTTTGTACTATAAAACTATTTGCATATTCTGGAACATTTCCAAATTCAGACAGATAGACATCACCATACATATTGGTCAATTGCAAAGCAGCTCCCAAAAACATAGAGAAAATGAAAAAAATAGCCATTTTATAGGTTCCAAATAATTTGAAAGCATCCAGTCCTAATTTTTTTGCAAAAGAGGCGTTTTTATCAATCAATTTTTGTGGAGGACATTTTGGTAACGTGAAAGCGTAAATCCCCAATACAATCGAAGCAAAAGCCGAAATATAAAACATATTCGCAGAGGCTTTATTTCCAGTTAAATTGGTCAACCACATAGCGGCTATAAAACCAATGGTTCCCCAAACTCGAATAGGTGGAAAAACTTTTACAACATCGTAATTATTGTCTTTCAATATATTATAAGCCACAGAATTAGATAAAGAAATTGTAGGCATATAACACAGCATAGCGCCGAAAATAAACCAATAAAACGCAGTTGGATTGTCAACTTGAGGCAAATAGCAAATTGCCAATCCTCCTAGAATATGCAAAATTCCGTATAACTTTTCAGCATTTACAAATCTATCGGCGATGATACCTGTTAACGCTGGCATTAGAATAGAAGAAAGACCTAATGTTGAAAATATGGCCCCAAATTCAGATCCACTCCATTGTTTTGTTGCAAACCAATAATTACCAACAGTTATCAGCCAAGCGCCCCAAACAAAAAATTGTAGAAAACTCATGAGAGTGAGCCTATTCTTAATATTCATAATCATCATCATTTAGTTGAATAAATCATTGGAAAAGTGGTAAATCTAAGGATTATTTAAGAAATTCAAATAAAAAACTAGAATTCTTTTACATAAAAAAACAGCTTTTGGAAAAAGCTGTTTTTCTAACTAATTAACAACAACAAAAACATCTCAATTATGGGTTTATAAAAATAGTAGGTTAAGTTTTTAAAGTAGATTAAGAGCAAAAAATATTAATCCTAAATTAATGCGCTTTCACATATTTCTTGATACGAATATACGTAAATAATCGTTTAAACAACAAATAAAATCGATGAAATACATGTTATTTACGTGTTAGTATGTAATTAACTTACAAATATTGATTATTGAAGTAAGTTAGAATTGTTGGGAACAGAAATTTAATGAATCAAGGAGCAAGTCTATCTATGTCCCAAATATAATCTTCCTGCAATCGATACCGAATTCTATCATGCAAACGGTTGGGCCGTCCTTGCCAAAATTCAACGACTAAGGGACGAACTAAAAAACCACCCCAATAGTCAGGTCTTGGAATTTCCTTGCCTTCAAAATAGTTTTCCAATTGTTTTAAAGAATCTTCTAGAACGCTTCGGGAAGCAATAATCTCACTTTGATTCGAAACTATCGCTCCCAACTTGCTTCCTGTTGGTCGAGAATCGAAATAACCATCGGAAAGATTTTCAGCAATTTTCTCAGCAACTCCTTTAATGATTACTTGGCGTTCGAGTGATGCCCAAAAAAACGACAAACAAACATTTGGATTATCGGCAATAGCCTTGCCTTTTTCAGAGTTGTAATTGGTGTAAAAAATAAATCCTTCATAAGTTAATTGTTTCAAAAGGACTACTCTCGACTTTGGAAAACCATCCAATCCAATAGTCGAAACCGTCATGGCATTCACTTCATCAATACCTCCAAAATCTTCCACTTCATGAAACCATCTGTTGAATAAATTGATAGGATCTTCGGGAATATTGGTTTCCAAAAGTTCACTTTTTTCATACGATTTTCTATAATTGCTTAAATCTTCCATTGTTTAATTTCTTTATTTGCAAAAATAAGCAAACTTATGCTCATTAAGCGTTTACTGTAACTGTATTATTCTTGGTATTTGTCACGCTGTAAGCGTCTCAATTATCTTGCTCTCGCGCTTTGAGGCCCTTACAGCGTGACAAACTAAGTGGTTTTAATGTAGTTGAATCGTTATTCAATCAAAACTCAAAAGATTTTCCATCATCGGCTAAAAGAACATTGGGAAAAATGGTTTCGGCTTGTTCTTTAAAAAGTGCAATGCTTTCATATCGAGTAGAATAATGCCCCAAAACCAATTGTTTTACGTTGGCTTTTAAAGCAATTGTTGCCGCCTCTTTTGCTGTACAGTGCATTGTTTTTCTCGTCAAAGCATCTTCTGAATCCAAAAAAGTAGCTTCGTGATACAAAACATCAACTCCATTAATAATTGGAATACTATTTTCATTATAAACTGTATCCGAACAAAAAGCATAACTCAAAGGCGGAACAGGGTCAAATGTCAGTTTGTGGTTTTCAATCACGCGACCATCATCTAAAATAATGTCTTTTCCATTTTTGATATTCTGGTAATAACATTTTTCGATTTCATAGTTTTGAACCGCATCCAAATTCAATTTTCGCTCTTTAAGTTTCTCTTGAAACAGAAATCCATTGGTATAAACCCGATGATTCAAGGGAATGGTTTTCACGATTACTTTATCATCTTCAAAAATGACTTCGCTTTCTTTGGATTCTAATTCGTGGAAAAACAAACCGTATTGGGTCCAAGAATTAGACAATCGCAATTGCAAATTGATAATTTCTTTGATTCCTTTTGGCCCATAAATATGCAAATCGGTGGTTCTGCCCAACAAGGCAAAAGTAGAAATCAAGCCTATCAATCCAAAAAAGTGATCACCGTGCAAATGCGAAATAAATACCTGATTGATTTTAGAAAACTTGATTTTGTTTTTGCGCAATTGCACCTGAGTTCCTTCACCACAATCGATTAAAAATAATCGGTTTCTGATTTCTAAAACTTGCGAAGTGGGATTGGTAAAAGTTCGTGGTGTGGCTGCGTAACAACCGAGTACGGTAAGAATCATTTTAGTTTGTTTAAGATGGTTTAATATTGTTTGATTGGTTTAAAGTTTTAAGAGTTTAAACTTTTAAACCACTTTAAACTCTTAAACATTTAAAACCCCAAATCCCTCTCAATTTCCTCCATTTCGATAATATCTTGTGCTTCTTGCAACGAGCGAACCACTGCAAGTTTGTCAGAAACGGCATTGAAATCGGGTTCCGATGTCACAATAACAAATGATTTTTTTGCTTTTTTATGGATTTTGGCGAGTGGCAAAAAACTTTCAATGTCTTTTACAGGAAGCGTTTTATACATTCTAATATCAACAATAATGTTGCTTTTTTGGAACGTTTTATATTCGTTAGTCAATTTAAAACGAAATGAATCTAAATCGCCTTGTGTATCTTTTAAGATAACAATATGCCCTTTTTGTTCTACTTTCATAATGATAAAAGTTATAGTACTGTTAATTAAAGAAAATTAATTCTTTAAAACATGCGTTGAGAATAATAATTATTGAATTTTCGATGCCAATAAATAGATCACTGCCATTCGGATGGCAACTCCATTTTCGACTTGGTTTAATATTACAGATTGTTTGGAGTCGGCTACATCTGAGGTGATTTCTACACCGCGATTGATTGGACCTGGGTGCATAATTACGATTTCTTTATTAAGCGAATCAAGCAAAGTTTTATCCAATCCGTATTGTTGTGCATATTCCCGCGTGGAGGGGAAAAAATTCACATCCATCCTTTCGTTTTGCACTCTGAGCATATTGGCTACATCGCACCATTCTAGTGCTTTACGTAAACTAGGTTCAATGGTAACTCCAAGTGATTCAATATGCCTTGGGATAAGCGTTTTGGGACCGCAAACTTTGACTTCTGCACCTTGCATTTGCAAAGCATAAATATTGGATAGTGCTACTCTGGAATGCAAAATATCACCCACAATGACTACTTTTTTCCCCGCTACATCTCCCAATTTTTCACGAATAGAATAGCTATCCAGCAAAGCTTGAGTTGGGTGTTCGTGTGCTCCATCGCCAGCATTTACAATACTTGCTTTCACATTTTG
>CAMCTL010000063.1 GCA_945878515.1 Flavobacterium psychrophilum
TGTTTATCCATGGCGAAATAAAGACGCCAAAATTCTTCCGGGTTCAGCGCCTTTATTAATAGGCAAAGATCAGCAGACAATTCCAAAAATGTTAAAAGAAAAGGGATACCAAACCGCTGTTGTGGGCAAATGGCATTTGGGTTTAGGCACTGGAATTGTGGATTGGAATAAACAATTAGATGCCGGTCCAAATGATGTTGGTTTCGATTATTCTTATATTATGGCGGCTACTCAAGATAGAGTACCAACGATTTACATTGATAATGGAAAAGTAGTTAATTTGGATAGTAAGGATCCTATATCTGTTAATTATGATAAAAATTTCCCAGGACAACCCACAGGGAAGGAAAATCCAGAATTACTTACGATGAAATGGCACCATGGTCACAACGGTTCTATCGTAAACGGGATTCCTCGTATTGGTTTTGTATCAGGTGGTGCTAGTGCAAATTGGAGCGATGTCGATTTGGCAGATCATTTCTTGGCGAATGCACAAACCTACGTTAAAAGCCACAAAACGGAACCATTTTTCCTCTATTATGCTTTAAATCAACCGCACGTACCTCGTACTCCTAATCCAAGATTTGTAGGTAAATCGGGAATGGGATCTCGAGGAGATGCTATTTTAGAAGCTGATTATTGCGTAGGTGAAATAGTAAAAACGTTAAAAGAACAAGGGGTTTTAGAAAACACTTTAATAATGTTTTCAAGTGATAACGGACCAGTTTTGAACGATGGCTATTACGATGACGCAGTAGAAAAACTAGGCAATCATAAACCCAACGGCCCATTAAGAGGTGGCAAATACAGTTTGTTAGAAGCTGGCACTCGAGTACCCTTTTTTACGTATTGGAAAGGTACTATTACACCCCAAGTGTCTGATGCATTGGTTTGCCAAGTCGATTTAATGGAATCTATTGCCAAGTTGGTTGCAATTGATGTTAATAAGACAGACAGTCAAGATTTACTAAATGTATTTTTGGGTAAAAGCAATAAAGGAAGAAAAAATCTCATTATTGAAGCCAATACTAAAACTGCCTTCCGCCAAGGTGATTGGATGATGATTCCTCCTTATCCAGGTGATCCTATTTTAGCGGAAGTCAACATCGAAGTAGGTAACTCCAAAGATTTTCAATTGTATAATTTAAAAAAAGACATTGGTCAAAAACAGAATCTTGCCAAATCGCAACCAAAACTTTTAACCGCAATGGTAAAAGATTTCGAAAAAATAAGAGGTAATGATTATAAAAATGTAGAAAAAATAGAGTTGAAATAACCATGAAAAAACAAATCCTTTTAGCCTTTCTATTTTTAGTTTTCATATCTTTTAAAGCTATAAGTCAGAGTAATTTGCAAAATAGTGACTGTGCTCAACTGAACCCAGAAGATTTTAATACTATAATAAATGGAAAGCAAGTGGGTTTGTTTTTTCTTAAAAACGGAAATCTTACGGCCGCCATAACTAATTATGGTGGTCGTATTGTTAGTCTTTGCGCGCCTGATAAAAACGGTCAAAAGGCGGACGTAGTACTTGGATTTAAGAGTATTGACGATTATCTCAAAGCAACTGGAGTGTACCACGGAGCAATTATAGGAAGGGTGATAGGAAGAATTTCTAAAGGAATCTTTGAAATGAATGGAAAAACATATTCCCTCCCGATAAATAATGGTGCTAATCATCAACACGGAGGTATTAATGGATTACATAATCAAGTCTGGGATGTAAAATCCGTCACACAAAGTTGTATTGTTTTATCTTATACTTCTGTTGATGGAGAAATGGGTTATCCAGGTAATTTAAAAGTGGAAGCTACTTATACGCTAACTTCAAACAATGATTTGACTTTGAAGTTAAGTGCTACTACAGATGAAGCAACTCCTGTAAACTTGACCAATCATGCTTTTTTCAACCTTGCAGGCGAAGGGAATGGCAACATTTTAGACCACATTGTAACGATTCCGTCTAATTCTTTTTGCGCTGTAAATCCCGATAAAATTAAAACAGGTGAAATATTAGATGTTGAAGGAACTCCATTTGATTTTAGAAAAGCAAAACCTATTGGAAAGGATATCGTTTTGGAAAATTCAGATGAACAGTTGAAAATAGCTGGCGGATATGATCAAAGTTATGTTTTAAAGAAGATGCATAGTGCTAAAATTGTTATAGCAGCCACAGTAGTAGACCCAAAAAGCGGACGGAAATTAGAAGTTTTTACCAATAATCTCGGAGTGCATTTTTTTAGCGCTAATTTTTTTAAAGGTACCGATGTTGGAAAAATGGGAAAACCATTGAATTTTAGAGAATCGTTTGCACTAGAAACCCAAGATTATAATTCTCCAAATCAAAAATCATTTTCAACGCTTATTCTCAAACCTGGCCAAAAATATGAAACCTATACTGTTTATCATTTTTCTACCACTAAATAGTCTTTAATAACAAACTTTAATATTTCATAATATGAAATCGCCAATAACAACGAGTTTGTTGCAAACAATTGAATAATCATCGAATTCCGATGAAAATAAAATATTGTGAGATTAACACCAATAAATAAAGGCGATAACATTTATGACCGCTAAAAAATCAAATTTTATATATATGAAATTAACTATCACTATCATTTGTAGTTTATTGTTTTTCCAATCTAATTCTCAAACCATTGATAATAAAAAATCAATAGAGAATTACTTAGAGAGTTATTTTCAATATGATAGAGAAATTATACACGTTCAATTCAATAAAAATAGATATGTGAATAGTGAAGATATTGGTTTCAAAGGGTATATTACCAGTAAAAACAATACGATATTAGCTGAAAACACCACTAATGTGCAATTGATAGTTTATGATGCCCAAAGGCAAATCATTCAAAAAAAATTACTTTTTGCAAGTAAAGGCACCTTTGTTGGAGGAATTCATTTAGATGATAAATTCAAAGCGGGTGCATACTATTTTCATTTTTTTACCAATTGGATGCACAATTTTATAGAAGACGATTCTTTCGTGCAAACAATTGAAATTATCGATAAAAAGGAAACTTATAATTTTGACTCAGAGGAACCCAATTATAAATCAGCTGAAATTAGTTTATTTCCAGAGGGAGGATTTATAATTAGCGACATCATCAATACTGTTGGGGTGAAGATTACGGATTGTAATCAAAGAGGAATTCAAATAAATGATGGTATTGTTGTGGATTCTAAATCAAATGAAATTGCACATTTTCGCACTAACCAAGCAGGAAATGGTGTTTTTCATTTAAATCCGGATTTAAATGAAACTTATACGCTAAGGGTAAAGTCTGATCTATTAAATATTTCAAAACCATTACCTGGCATTCAAGAAACAGGTCTTATAGTGAGTTACAAGAATAATTTTAGTGGACAAAATCTTTTAATTAATGTTAAGACAAATGATAAAGGTGTGGCATTATACCAAAATAAAAAGTATAATCTTTTGATCCATCAAAATAAAAATGCAATTCTAAAAGAAATAACCTTTGATAATAAACAAGCAGATCAAATAGTTTATTTTGAAAAAAAGTACCTTTCAAATGGTGTAAATAGTATTAGAATAATCGATGAAAACCTAAATGAAATCACAGAACGATTAATATATAATTATAGTACCATAAAACCAGTCACAACACTCGAAGCCAGAGCTCTTGCTAATGATACCATAGCATTGACTGGAAAAGCTGACGTGACTCAAGCCAATTTAAGTGTAAGTGTACTTCCTGCGGATAATAAGTGTATTGACCAAAAAAGATCTATTATGGGCACTTTTTATCTCAATGCTTACTTGGAAACTGCTGAAATTAATAACTATTCCTACTTTGATCCTGAAAACAAAAATAGAACAGCAGAGATGGAGTTATTTATGTTGAATCAAAATAGAAGTAAATATCTTTGGAATAACATTAAATCGAATCCGCCAAAAATGAGTTATACTTTTGATAAAGGTGTAAGCATTAGCGGTACTGTGGAAAAAGTAATGAAACCAAATTCAAAATTTAAGGTCTCCCTTTTTTCTCCAAAAAACAACGTTTTTGAAGAAACAACTATTGATGAAAAAAGTAATTTTAAGTTCGAAAACTTTTATGCCAAGGATTCAACTGTTTTCATCCTGCAAATGATGGACGAAAAAAACCTAGCCATAACTACTAAAATGACAACAAAGGTTTCTTCAGAAACCACGCCATTAGATGTATCGATACCATTTGAAAAATCCAATTGTCCGACCATAAAGAAAACTGAAAACAATTTTACTTTTAGCACACCAAAACTTGAAAACTCCGTCACTTATTTAAATGAAATTGTAATTAAAAACAATTTCAAAAAATCGACTCTAGTACATGAAACCGAAATGAGTATGAATGCTCAAGGATTTAAAATTCAGGAGGGACAACACGGAAGCGTTTTAGACTTTATAGGTAGAAATGGCTACAGAACCGGTATTGACGTAGAAGAAAATGAAGCCTATATCCGAAACTCTTATTCAAGTAGTTCAAATAATGCTCCAGCTGTCTACATAGACGATATTCAACAGACTGATTTTAATTTTTTATTCGATCTCGAAATCAGCGATGTTGATGAAATTTATATTGACAAATCTGGACTTTCAGATACTTCTAGTAGAACCAATGGCACGATAAAAATTTTTCTAAAGAAAGGTGTTAAAAACAAATTTTTCAAGATCAAATACAGCTCGTTGATTGTAACAAATGGCTTTGCGCCAAACATAGAATTTAAGAACTCTTATTTCGAAACCCAAAAAGAGTTTTACTATTTTGGGACTTTAAATTGGACTCCAACTATTACAATAAAAGACGATCCAAATTTTGAAGTTAAGTTTTCGAAAGGAAATCAAAAAGAGATAAAAGTGCAGGTAGAAGGTTTCACATCCGATGGACAACTAATATCTGAAATAAGGAAAATACCAGTTTTATAAATATTCCATTCACTAAATTGCTCAATTAAAATGTTACTGTTGCGCTGCATCTTCTAAAAATTCATTGAGATCTTGACCTTAATTGATCCTGGGTAAAAAAATGTGTAAAGTACATAATTGCAAATTTTAATTGTTCGTAATATTGAAACACAGAAATTTCTTTACCCACTTTTTAGTACAGCATTCAATCAAAATGAGCACAATAGTTTTATTCTTCATATATTTGTAATTCAGCGTATGATTTAGAATATACATTGCTAGGTTTTGGATTTGTGCGTGAAGTAATTCGCCCATAAATTTTATAGAGCGAATCAAAAAAAAATATTCAAAAGCCTTTTGGTTGTTATGCTGATTGTTTATCTGTTGAGAAATTAATTTAGATCGTTATAGAATTGATTTTATGTATTTTATTATGTAGAGCAAGGGAGATACACTCTTTTTTTTAGCATTTTTTCTACTAAATTTTCTACAAAAGTTAATATTTGATACGAGAATAAGTCTGTAGGTTTCGTAGATAAACCCACTGCTTTCAGTGGTTTTTTTGTTTAGTGATTTTTGTATTTCTATTTTAACAAAAATAAAAATTATGACTTCTTTTGTAAAATCTTCTTTTCTTTTTTGTTCCTTTTTAATTTTTTTTTCTTGTAAATCTCAAATTGTGGACAATGTGCAAAATGAGTCAGTTGTAAATGACAGCTCATTTGTCAATTTGAAAGACTATAGCAAAGATTTTGTTTATGATATGAAATACGCCACTTCAGATAATTTTTTGAAAGCCAAAGTCTATGATTGTGCTGAGTGTTTCTTGCGATTAAAAACCGTTAAAGCAATGCTAAACGCAAATGCAGAATTTATGAAAGCAGGCTATAAAATCAAGATATTCGATTGTTATCGCCCTTTGGATATTCAAAAAAAAATGTGGAAAATTGTGCCAAATCCAGAATATGTAGCAAATCCAAGTACAGGTTCGATCCATAATAGAGGTGGAGCAGTGGATATAACTTTGGTTGATGAACATGGAGTAACACTCGATATGGGAACTGATTTCGATTTTTTTGGCGTAGAAGCGAGCCATAATTATCAAAATCTTTCACAGACAATAAAATCCAACAGAACATTATTGAAATCCATAATGATTAAAAATGGTTTTAATGCTATGGATTCAGAATGGTGGCATTATAATTTGAAATCGGCACTAAATGATAAAGTTGCTAATACTAAATGGAAATGCGATTAGTTATCAGCTAGTAGATAAAACGAAACTGCAATGACAGAAATAAAAAATTTATTCGAAAAAACTATAACTATCGAAAGAAATGAATTTCTAAAAGTCAAGGGAAGTATTGATACAAATATCTATTTTGTAGAAAGTGGAAGTTTTAAAATTTTTGTTTTAGATGATTATGAAGAACAAATAATCCGATTTGGTTATCAAAATGATTTAATTGTTTCTTTAGATTCATTTTTAACCGAAAAACCTTCTGATTTTTATATTCAAGCAATTAAAAAATCTTTTGTCAAAGTAATTCCCAAAAATAAATTTGTAGAATTCATAAATCTAAATGAAAAAAATAAGCAAATTTGGGCCAAAATGTTGGAAGATTTAATTGTACAACAACTTGAAAGAGAAAGAGATATATTAACTAGTTCTCCAAAAGACAGATTTGAACGAGTTTTGAAACGAAGTCCTAAATTGTTTCAAGAAATACCAAACAAACATATTGCCAATTATTTGAGAATGAGTCCAGAGACATTATCAAGACTTAAAAAATCTTGATTTGTATCAAGTTTTTTTAAGTTTTAATAGGGGAACTTTGTGAAAAATAATTGATATGCAAACACAATCCGAAATTTTGATTTTAGATTTGATCGAAACAACAAGACAAAATCTAAATTATGTAGAATTACTAAAACAAAAAAGTGAAACCGAATTAAACTGGAAAGAAAATTCAGAAAGTTGGAGCGTTTTAGAATGTTTAGAACATCTAAACTTATATGGATATTTTTACATTCCAGAAATTAAACAAACAATAATAAAATCGAAAGATATTAATGAAGTAGAATTCAAAAGTGGAATATTAGGCAATTATTTTGCTGAAAGTATGCTTCCGAAACAGAAGTTGAACAAAATGAAAACTTTTAAGGACAAAAATCCTTTGAATAGCCGCTTAGACAGAAAAGTAATTGATGAATTTATAAATCAACAAATTACGATGATAGATCTGCTAAACAAATCTACAGCTGTAAGTTTGAATAAAAATAAAGTGAATATTACTTTAACAAAGAGGATTAAACTAAAACTAGGTGATACCTTTAGATTTATAATAAATCATAATATTAGACATCTGAATCAAATACAGAATATTATAAAAATCCAAAATAGCATTCATAATGTAATTGGATAAAATTACGCCAATCGACCACTTACGATAAACTACAAACGTTAATTTATACAATGCAAAAAGTTTACGAAATAGTTTTCAGGGTTATAAATTTGATTGTCCATTTCGGCTGTAAATTCTTTTCGGAAAACATAATTTTCTAAGTCAGTTAAGTATTTTATGCGCAATAAATTGACAGGAGAACTTTTCAAATCTTCGATGGAACCTTTTAAAAACATGAAATTCCCAACAAGAAGTCTGTTGTCGAAATTTTCATTATCTCTAATCAACGTTGCACAATTTTCATTTTCAGTGTGAATTAAGGTCACAATTTTTCCGTTATTCAACTGGAAGAATAATTTTGAATCTTTATTAAAACAATTTGCTTTGATAAAATCTTTGCTTTTTTGAATTAATTGTACCGTTAATGTTGGTGTACCATTGGTCGAAGCCAAAGAAAAAAAGATATAATTTTTATTTCCTGCAAAATTTTTCTCATAAATCATATATTCTTTGGTCGTTTTATAAGTGCCTATAGAATCGTTCACATTTGTACTATATTCGCAATTTTTTTGAGCAAATATTTGACTGCTTATCATTAGCCAAAGAACTAAAAATATATGTTTGGTCATAACTTAATTTTTTTGCAAATTAAAACTATTTTATTGTCATTTTCATCAGTTGTGAAAAAACAATATTGATTTCCACCTTCTTTTATTTTCCATTTTTTTCTTATGCTTTCTACCGTTTCCGGAAAATTTCGGGTCGTGATATTGAATTTTTTGCCTTCAAGTAAGCTTTTCATTTCTTTTTTGTGATAATGAAAAGTTTTTTCGATTTCAAAAATCCTTCCTGGAAAGTTAATAATTTCAGCATTGGTATATAAATGAGAATGTTTATGTAGTTTTTTGAGTTTATAAAATGTGCCAACTTCATCAAATCCGCCCGATTTCATAATGGCAGCATTGGGTTCATAAAGATATTTCTCTGGCAAACCATATTCAGAAACTTCGAGATTTTCATCCAAATTGAACTCAAAAGTATCCTGCGTATCGTTTAAAATGTTGGTGGTTTTTAGGATTGTTTTTCCAGTATGTTCTTTTTGTATTTCCCATAATAATTCTTTAACTTCATTTTCAACCGCTACAATATGTATCGATTTTACCTGTGTAAGTTCGGATAATCCAGCTGAAATATCCAGTAGCGGTGCTGTTTTTATTAGAATCTTATCGGAATATTTGAATAAAAAATTAAGATTTTCTGGAACATTGGGTACGCAATCTTTTAGCATAAAAACTTTGCCTTTGGCATCATTTCTTCTGGAAGGATCGATATAAATCCAATCAAATTTAGAATTTAATTGAGACAAAATTGCTAAACTATCGCCCGCTTGACAACTTATGTTTTCCACATTTAGTTGCTCAAAATTATGTTTTACAATCTGCGAAAGTTCTGGGTTTATTTCACAATGAATAACGTTTTTTATCTTTTTTGCAAAATAAAAATCATCTATTCCAAAACCACCTGTCAAATCGATTAGTCTTTCGCCAGAAACAATTTCCGATTTATAAGAAGCCGTTTTTTCAGATGAGGTTTGTTCAATAGAAATTTTGCTGGGATAGATAATCTTTTGCGCAGCGAACCAATTTGGTAATTTGTCTCTCGATTTGGTTTTGCCTTCAATTTGATTCAAAATCGTCAGCCATTCTATTTCAGGAAAAGGATTTTTTTGCAATGCTAATTTTGAAATGTTTTTATCAACATTAGTATTAATAAAGTCTTGAATTATTGGATTTAATAGTTTTAAGTTCAAAGTTAAATGTCTTTAGTAATCAGCTGAATAACCTTGTTTTCTGGAAAAAATTCTTTCCCAATTACTTTCAAAATGGTGTATAACGGAACGGCGATGATCATTCCTAAAATACCAGATAAAAATCCAGCAATGAGGATAACTAGGAAAATTTCTAGCGGATGCGAACTAACACTTTTAGAAAAAATTATAGGTGTCGATACATTGTTATCTATAACTTGAACAATCCAAAAACCTATCATAACATAGATGGTTGTTGGCAATATTTCGGTTTGAAAATCGGATCCTAAATTGCTCAACATTGTTAAAACTGCGGCTAAAACCGAGGCAATCAATGGTCCAATATAAGGAATAATATTCAGAACGGCGCAGAGGAAAGCGATGATTAGAAGGTTTGGAATACCAAAAATAGAAAGTACAATTGTGTATAAAATAAAAACGATCGATAACTGTAATAACAAACCAATAAAATATCGAGAAAGCAAATGATTTATTTTGTGTACAGAGTTGATAACTTGCTCCTCTTGGGCATCTGGAATCATCGTTTTTGCACCACTAATAAAAAGCAGTTGGTCTTTAAGAAAGAAAAAAGTGATGAATAATACAGAGGCTAATCCCATTCCAAAACTGCCAATTGTTCCTAAAAGGCTATTTAAAAATGTTGGAATAAAATTAAAATTCAGTTTCGAAGATATATTGGCTTCTTTAAGCATTTGTTTCGAATCAATATTGTGATTTTCTAAAAAAACTATGACTTGATTAATTAATTGAGTAATTTTAGTCTCAATTTCGGAAGTATTTAACAAAGATAGATTTTCTCCTTGCGAAGAAATCAAAGGAATAAATAAGAGGACAAAACCAGCAATTATTAAGATAAAAATAGCTAATGTTGCAATTGTGGCCAGAATATGTTTAAATTTTAGCCTTCTTTTGAGGAATTCAAGAATTGGATTTCCTATTAAAGTTAGAATTAAGGCGACTACAAGATAGATTAAAACGGATTGAATCAAATATAAAAAATATACTGCTACGACGGCTAAAACTGTGAAGACCAATGCTCTTAAAATGCCATTGGCAATAATTTTTGATGTAATCATGATCTCTTTGTTTTGACGCTAAAGATAAAGAAATCTAACGATTGTCAACTATAGATTAAAAAAGTTGTATAAAAATATTGTAAAGGTATATTTTAAGTCTAATTTTAGATCCTGCGATTTGCAAGTATGTAAGAATAACTGCAATATAATAGTCAGACTTTGTAATTGCCAATAAATGTATAGCTAACGGTCGGGTTTTTATATTTAATTTAATTGGATACTCGCAATTTTTAAAACGTCAAAAAAATAGAATATGAATAATTCTTTACCAAAAAAAACTACAACAAGTCTTATTGCCTTATTAATATTTGTTCTTTTTTATCAAAATTTTTTACACGCGCAGGTTTTTACGAATAGCAATTTGCCTATTGTCATTATAAACACCGATAATGCGCAAGAAATTCCCGATGACCCTAGAATTTTTGGTAGAATGAAAATAATCTATAAAGGTGAAGGTGTAAGGAATTATCTTTCTGACCAGACTAATCCCGTATTCTTGAATTATGATGGCAGAATCGACATCGAAATTCGCGGTTCTAGTTCGCAAGCACTCGACAAAAAGCAATATGGTTTTTCAACAAAATTGGCAGATAACATCACCAATAATAATGTGAGCCTCTTAGGAATGACACAAGAAAATGATTGGATTTTAAATAGTCTTGCTTTTGATCCTTCGTTAATCCGCGATTACCTTTCTTATAATATTTCTCGCCGCATGGGCAATTATGCTTCGAGAACAGCTTATTGCGAAGTAGTTATAAATGGTGTTTACAAAGGCTTATATGTCTTACAAGAAAAAGTGAAAGCTGATTCTGGAAGAGTAGATGTGACCAAAATTACAACATTACAAAATACGTTACCCAATTTATCAGGCGGTTATATCACTAAATCTGATAAAACCACAGGTGGCGATCCTGTAGCTTGGACCATGAGCAGTTATAACGGATCAATTACCGATTTTATTCATGAATTGCCAAAACCAATAGAAGTAACAGCGCAACAAAACACCTATATTTTTAACCAATTTAATGCGTTAAAAACTACAGCCTTCAACAACAATATTTCGTTTATAAATGGCTATCCATCTGTTATAGATGTGCCGAGTTTTGTTGATTTTATGTTGTCAAATGAATTGGCGAGTAATGCCGATGGCTACCAATTGAGTACCTATTTTCATAAAGACCGAAACGGCAAATTAAGGGCTGGACCGATATGGGATTTTAATCTTACTTACGGCAACGATTTGTTTTTATGGGGATTTGATAGAAGCCATACCGATGTTTGGCAGTTTGCAGACGGCGGTAATGAAGGTGCAAAATTCTGGACAGATTTATTTAATAATCCACAATTTAAATGTTATTTGTCAAAACGTTTTAACGAAGTGACGATGCCTGGAAATCCAATGAATTTAACGGATTTGTATACTTTTATAGACAATACGATAACTTATATTAAAGAAGCTAGTATTCGAGAACATGCACTTTGGGGAACCGTTCCAAATCAAACTGCACAGATCGATGCGCTTAAAAAATTTTTAAAGGACAGAATTATTTGGATGACCACTAATCTAGGTGGATTTTCTAATTGTAATGCGGTCATAACGCCACCATTAGTAATTACAAAAATAGATTATAATCCCAATACCAACATGACTTTTACCAATAGTAATGATCAAGAATTCATCGAAATTAAGAATATTGGTTCTCAAACCGTTAATTTGACTGGAATCTATTTTAGAGGAACAGGTTTTGTATATCAATTTCCTGCAAATCAAACTTTGGCGAGCAATACAAGTGTTTTTTTAGCGAGTAAATCAACCACCTTCACGAATAAATATGGTTTTGCTCCTTTTGGTGAATTCACTCGAAATTTATCCAATAGCAACCAAGATTTGGTTTTAGCAGATGGTTTTGGAAACATCATTGACAAAGTGCATTACTATGATGTTGCACCTTGGCCAAATGCCGATGGAAATGGAAACTATCTTCAATTACTTGACGTTAATTCAGATAATAATTTGGCTTCTAATTGGGTAGCTACTAATTCAAATTTACTATCGAATCCGGATTTTGAAACCAATAATAGCATTCAAATCTATCAAAACCCGACAAACAATGGGTTGTCTATTAAAACCACCAAACCATTTTCCCAAATTCAGCTTATCGATGTCCAAGGACGCATCATTACATCTGTTTCTAAAAATTCAAGTGAAATAGAAATTGATATGAATAATATTTCTAACGGTATTTATGTAGTAAAAATAATTTCGAAAAATAAAGTTGAAACCCGAAAAATCATAAAACTATAAATAACCCGATGGTTAGTATATGCAGTAAATATTTTGCGCTATCCTCTTGCGATAAAATTTATTTTATATCCAAGCCATCGGGGTTTCTGCGTTAGGCGTTTATTTACATTTAATGCTGGCTGATAGGTCGGGTTTAGATTGCGATTAAAACATATTAAAATGAAAAACAAGTATTTTTTTTTATTGTTGATGTTAGTCCCTGTAATACTTTATTTCGGGTATTCCTATTGGTCTAAAGCACAAAAAGACAAATGGTTTCAAGAAGCGCCTGCTCTAAGGTATTCTGATGAAAGAGAAAATGAAGTTTGGGGCGGAAACCTAAGGGGTGATGATCCCAGTTTGTTTTACGGAACTCCGTTGTATGATCTAGCTGATGCCATGTCTGGATTTTTGTTTTTTAAGAATCAATATAAAATAGAGAGGCTTATACGTGAGTTACCAGCAGAATACGTTAACTATCAAGAAGAAAAATATGGAATGACAATTGGGCATTTTGCTTTAAATGCAAGAAATCTAAAAGCTATTCGGCTACTATTAGATAAAGGTCTAAATCCAAACCTAGAGAATAAAAGGGGAGTTGCAATTATTGCCGAAATTACTTCAACTCTTGACTTACCTTCTGTTGATACGGTGAAAACCCTGCAATACATGATAAAAAAAAATATTGATTTTAATAGAAATTCCAAGCAATCCTATACTTATGCTTTGGTTGAAGCTGCACGTTATAATTTAGAGCATGTAAAAGTACTGGTAAAAGCCGGAGCAAACGCTCATTTTTTAAAAAATGCATATTCAGATAATCGTGGCTATAGCGATTATTTTTCACCGCTTATTTCTGCATTAATGTTCAAGCAAATTGATATCGTAAATTATTTAATTTTTGAACAAAAAGTAGATTTTAGAAAATTAAAAAATCCACATTGGTCTAAATTTTACCCGGGGGAGTATCGAATATTACATGACTTACGAGACATGCCTTTTGAGCTTAATACTAAAATGTATCAAGAAAAAATGAAACATGTAGCCTATTTAAATACCCAAGGTTTAGATTATTGGAAAACATCTATACCAGATTACATTAGAACTAATCCTCATTATGGTAATAAAGAATATTTAAGTAAATATTAATCAAACCAACAATGGAAGTTAAGGTGTTTATGGCAACCCGATTGTTCAAAAATGCAGTAAATATCTTGTGAACGGATAGCGCATTGCATTCTGTGCTTAAAAAGTTGAGCAAATAAAACAATTTAATAAAGCTGTATCAATAAATGCATAGCTTATTTTATTGACCAAAAACGAACTAGGCAACCTGCAAACAAAAGTTATTTTTCAGGGCAAAACCTTTGAGGATTTAGTACAGTTTGACAGCAACAACCTCTTCTTACAAGGTATCAAATTCAATCTTGAGCAGTTGTACAACTACAGCTTTCAAGTTAGTTATACTACCTATTTAATGTTGTTTAAAAAAAACACTCTAAATTGCATTTTTCAAATCAATTATTGAAAATGTAACTGATTATATTAGCTCCCATTTTTAAGGCTTTTTCGCGAACTTCTAAAGGATCATTGTTTACTTCGGGATCTTCCCAACCATCGCCTAAATCACATTCGTAGGTATAAAGTAATACCAATCTATTTTCGACAAAAACGCCAAAAGCCTGTGGGCGTTTGCCATCGTGTTCGTGAATTTTTGGCAAACCGCTGGCAAATAAATAGGGTTTTTGAAAAATGGGATGGTTGGCAGGAATTTCTACTAAATCATTATTCGGAAAAATTTTCTTGATTTCTTTTCGGATGTATTCGTTCAATCCGTAATTATCATCAATATGAAGAAAACCACCCGAAGTCAAATAATTCCTTAGATTACTGACATCGGCATCACTAAAAACCACATTGCCGTGACCAGTTAAATGTACAAACGGATAGGAAAACAAATCAGGGTTACTTGGTTCTACCGTTGCAGGTTTTGATTTTATTCTAGTTTTAATATTGGCATTGCAGTATTTTATCAAATTAGGCAAAGAAGTAGGATTGGCATACCAATCGCCGCCTCCACTGTATTTTACCAGAGCAATTTCTTGGGAAAAAGAAGCGAATGAAATTAGCGATAATAAATATAGAATTTTTTTCATGCAATTGTAAATTATTCGGTAATTCCTCCTTTGGGGGTTAAGAGGCTTTCATTAAAAAAAACAACACTATGGCAAGCCACAATTGCTGCAGTTTCAGTTCTTAATCTTGTGTTTCCCAAAGATATGGGAATGAAATTGTTTTCGACTGCTAATGCTATTTCTTTTTCTGAGAAATCGCCTTCAGGACCAATGAGCAAGGTAACATTTTCGTTTGTTTTCAAAACTGATTTAAATTTTTTTTTGTCGGTTTCTTCGCAATGTGCAATGAGTTGCAAACCTTCGTTTTTGCACCTAATAAATTCTTTGAAAGTAACTGCTTCATTCAGGTTTGGAAGAAATAAAACATTCGATTGTTTCATCGCTGTCAATATTATTTTTTCGAAACGTTCTTTATTTACAACCTTTCGTTCCGAGCGATCACAGATGATTGGTGTAATTTCGTGAATACCAATTTCGGTAGCTTTTTCTAAAAACCATTCGTAACGGTCATTCATTTTAGTTGGCGCAACAGCTAAATGCAAATGAAATTTTGAAGGTTCTGCCTTTTCTATAGCAAGAATTTTTACCGTGCATTTGTTATCCGAAGCCAAAGTAATTTCGGTTTCAAATAATAAACCTAAGCCATTGGTAACAAATAAAATATCAGTGTCTTTTTTGCGAAGTACCTTGATGATATGTTTGCTTTCTTCTTTGTCAAAAGAAAAATTTTCGGTGTTTTCGTCAATCGTTGGATTATAAAATAATTGCATAGTTTAGAATTGAATTCGTGCTTTTGAAACCACAGACGAAGTTTCGAAATTATGGGATAAATACTTTTGATAACCTACAATTCCAATCATTGCAGCATTATCGGTAGTGTATTCAAATTTTGGAATATAGGTTTTCCAACCGTATTTGTTTTCGGCTTCTTTTATTGTGGCTCGAATTCCGGAATTGGCAGAAACTCCGCCGCCAATGGCAATTTGGTTGATTCCAGTTGCTTCGACAGCCAATTTCAATTTGTCCATCAAAATTTCGATAATTGTATATTGAATAGAAGCACAAATATCATTAAGGTTTTCATCTATAAAATTCGAATTTTCTAATTTTTTCTTTTGGACAAAATACAAAATGGCTGTTTTCAATCCTGAAAAGCTGAAGTCCAATCCGGGAACTTTGGGTTTGGTGAAGGCGTAAGCTTTCGGATTTCCGAGCTGCGCATATTTATCTACTAGTGGACCGCCAGGATAGGGAAGTCCTAGTATTTTAGCACTTTTATCGAAAGCTTCGCCCACAGCATCGTCGGTGGTTTCACCAATAATTTCCATATCAAAAAAGTTGTTTACTTTCACAATTTGAGTATGTCCACCAGAAATCGTCAAAGCCAAAAATGGAAATGTAGGTTTGTTAAAGCCTTCTTCGTCTATAAAATGTGCCAAAATATGGGCTTGCATGTGATTGACAGCGATTAGAGGAATATCTAATGCCAACGACAATGATTTGGCAAAGGAACTTCCTACTAGCAATGATCCCATCAATCCTGGACCTTGCGTAAATGAAATGGCAGAAAGTTGGTCTTTTTTTATATTTGCTTTGCGCAATGCTGCATCGATTACAGGGACAATGTTTTGTTGGTGTGCACGAGAAGCCAATTCTGGAACAACACCTCCGTATTGATTGTGAATCAATTGGTTAGCTACAACATTCGACAAAACTTTATCGTTTTGTAAAACTGCAGCAGCAGTGTCATCGCAAGAACTTTCGATCGCAAGTATAAAAACCTCGGAATTTTGCATAAAAAGGCACTATTTTTGAATTATATTTGACATTCCGTAAAATATACTTTTCGGACGAGCCAAAATTAAAGAATTTTTATCTAAAACGGCTTTCTTTCGTTATTCAAAATGTAATTTCATAATATTTAAAAAGAGCAAATCGGTATCAAAAAAATTATTAAAATAGTATTGCGTACGATTCTTGCAGTCATCTTGCTAGTTTTAATACTTGGTATTGCTTTGACACTGCCATTTGTTCAAACTAAAATTGGAAATTATGTAACGAATACACTCAACGAAAAATACAAGATAAGCATTAATGTTGAAGAGGTTTCTTTGACGGTCTTCGGTGGAATGAAACTGAAAAACGTTTTGATTCTAGACCATCATAAAGACACTTTAATTTCTGCTAATCGAATAAAAACCAATATTTTAGATTGGAGTAAAATTGCCGATGGAGATTTGATTTTTGGTGATATTGCTGCCGATGGTTTGTATTTTAATATGAAAACCTATAAAAAAGAAAAAGAATCCAATCTTGATCGATTCGTAGCGGCATTTGATTCTAAAACGCCACCTTCTACAAAACATTTTTTATTAACCGCCACCAAAGTAAAGATTACTAACGGCCATTATAGTCTTATTGACGAAAAT
>CAMCTL010000064.1 GCA_945878515.1 Flavobacterium psychrophilum
CGACCAGGAAAATGAAGTGTTCCATGTATTTTATTTAACTCATTTCCTTTATGTTCCATAACGTCTATTTCACCGCAAGCAGGCCAGCCAGCAGAGCTAATATTGTCTCCTAGCATCCATAGCGCTGGCCAAGTTCCTCCGCCAACAGGTAGTTTTGCTCTAAATTCTATTTTTCCATATTGAACGGAAAATTTACCCTGAGATTTTAGTCTGGCAGAAGTATAATTACTGCCTTGATAGCTCTCTTTTTTTACTATAATTTTTAAGACACCGTTCTCCACTTTAACATTGTCAGTTCGATTGGTGTAATTTTGAGATTCATTATTTCCCCAACCACCGCTTCCGGTGCCAATATCATAATTCCATTTTGAAATATCTGGTGCACCATTTGTGTTGAATTCATCAGACCAAATTGGTGCTGTGCTCACACTTATGGTAACGGTTACGGTACTGCTAATTGATTTTACGCCGTTAAACGCAGTTATAGTGACAATGTAACTAAAGGTTCCGCCGATTTTATAAGTATAACTATTTATTCCAGCTGTTGCATCAAGCACAGTGCCGTCTCCATAAGAAATTTTGTATGAGGTTGCATTTGTAGCACTAATATTTAATGTAACAACCCCACTTCCATCACCATTTGGGTTTGCTACACTTTTACCGGCAATATTTGTACCTACAACAAGATTTGAAGGAGTAATATCAGCATTATTACCAGAGCCATCGCCCGAAGAACTACAAGCTGCAAAGAGAATTAAAGCCATCAAGATGACCAGCAATTTACTATTGTTGAATACTAATTTTTGCATTTTATTATTTTTACTGTGAATAATTTATATAAAAACGGAGTTAAATGATTTAACTCCGTTCAATTTAAAAATTTTGTTATTCTATTCAGGAATTAAAACAAACCACCATTCAAATCCATTATTACCATCAACGGTACTTAAAATAATTTCATTGCCTTCATTCCATTTAAAAATTCTATACTGATGATTTCCACCAGTGTAATAACCAATGAATCCTTTATCTGCAATAGTAAGAGTTACATAACTGTTATTTTCACTAAACGAATACTGGGCAGAATAACTTGCAAAAGGATATTGTAGAATATCGTCTCCTTCTGCCGTGCCTCCTGCTCCATTTAATTGTTCAATTAAAACTTTTCTTCCAAAAACGGTTCCATCGGCACCAGTATTATGCGTAAAACTCATATCCGATTTAAAAGTAAAACGGTCGTCATACATTCCTGAATTGGATTTTGCATTTGCCGGTGCACCATACCATTCAGTTGGTACGAGACCGCCTACAGGTCCTAGACCAAAATGGTTATTGCCTTCTGCTTTTATTCTCCAAGTTTTTGAACCATTACCATTCAATTTAGTAACTAAGGCTGGCGGTGCCTCATATACTGTTAACACCTCAATTTCTATAGTTCTACTAGTGCTTATACCTGCTTTTCCTGTGGCAACAACTGTAATTGCATATTTATTGACACCTGTTGTTGTAAAATTATCCGATAGGTATCCTGATGTTCGTATCTTTTCTCCTCCATTAAGAATAAATTTATAGGATACCGCATTTTCTGCCTTGGCAGTAAAATTTACTTTTCCTGTTCCATCACCAAAAGGCATGCTGGCAGTTTTACCAACAATTTCTGGCGTAATTACTAAATTAGTAGGAGCAATAATCTCGCCAAATTCATAATTCTCTGTTTCACAACTACTAAATATAAATAGCGCAAAAAGAAAAGTTAAAAAATATTTTATAGTTTTCATTTTTTATTTTTTTTATTAAATTCTTACTAATTTATAAGACCAAAATACGCCAGGACCTGATTCAATAACAACGTTCATTGTATTGTTATTGTCTGTAAGTGTTACGTTGTAAACTATTGAACTTGGCACGGCAACATTCGGTAGCTCACCAGCATTATTTGCTTTTGGAATTCCTATGTAAGATCCTGCCCCTGTTATGGTTAATGTTTTTGCAACTGCATCATACAAATACGTTGCGCCTGCTGGACCATTATAAGGTGCAACTGGAGCACCACATCCGTCGGCAGCAGCACCTTGCCATTTCTCTAACCAAGTTTCAGTACCAAAAACATTGGAAAAAGAGCCGTTTGAAGAAAATACAAAAGTATCATTATAATAACATTCCCTTTGAGTAACTCCAGCCGCATCAATCGACCACCACGCGCCACTTCCAGATGATGGTCCAACTTTTAATGAACCCGCTTCAGGTGCCATTTTCCAAGTTCCTGTCAAACCTATTGAAGCGGCAGCTGATTTGTAAAAGTAGATATTGTCTATAAAGACAGTTCCCCCTGCAAAAGGTGTTCCAACAAATTTCAATTGAAAGATATCCGTTACTTTAAACCCATTTTGACTTGTAAATGCCGAAATTGGAATTTCTATGCTAGTCCATTCATTGGCAACTAGATCTTTTACAACTGGTCGCTCTCCGTTTGATTTACTGATTAGCGAGGTTTCGATTTTTTGTGCATCGGCAGTCCAAACATCTAAATGAATAAATTCCATACCAGAGACGTCCACTGTTACATTATCAGCTAATGCAATTCCTTGGTAGCTCAATTTGATGTAATTCAACATTTTATCGCCATTAAGGTCGAATTCGCTCCAACTGCTTCCTTGACCACCTTGTCCCCAATCTGGGAAATAATTGGTGCCTGCAACATTGGTGTATTTAGAACCATAAATTGAAATTACATTGGCAGCTTGTCTAGTTGGCGGGATTGGAGCCGATGAAACAGGTTGCACAATGGCTGTAACATTAAAGTTAGTTGTATAGTCGGTAGTTTTAATTGCGGCACTTTTAGAAACCACCTTAATCGAGTATGTTCCTGCTTTTGCATAAACATAAGAAGCTGTTTCTCCAATATTAGCTGAAACGGGAGTGTTTTTTCCAGGTTCACCAAAATACACATCAAACATTGTTGCATATTTTGCTTTAACCGTAACATTTACTTTTTTAGAAATAGCCTGGTCATTAACAATAGTAACGACCAAATCTTCAGGCGCTTTTAAAGAAACTATTAAGCTTTGGGTTGTTTCTGATTTAATACCTGTAATACTTGTAGCAACTATTTTTACAGAATAAGTTCCTTCCTTATAAATATGAGAAGTGCTTTTTCCCGGCGCAACGATTGCTGGCGTCACAGTTCCATCGCCATAAAATATCTCATAGGATACAGCGCCTTCACCGTTTGGCGTAATAGTAACCAAACCCGAATTGTCTTGGGTAATATTATAAAACGCAACTACATTTGTTGGAGCTCCAACAGAACTAAAAAACGATGTGTCATCATCAATACCATCTACCGTGCAACTTATGGCTAGTGCCAAAAAGAATACGAAACCGAGAATAAATTTTATATTTTTCATGTTTATACTTTTTAATACATTGGGTTTTGTGTCCAATTTCCAGCTGAAAATTGAATCTCTTCGAGAGGAATAGGGAATAATTCATTTTTTCCAGCCGTAAAACCAGGAATTTCTTGGGCTGCTTTACCTGTACGAACCAAATCAAAGAAACGGTGTCCTTCTCCAACCAATTCCATTCTTCTCTCTGTTAAAATAAAATCATACAAAGCTGTTCCGGTTGCTGTAATTCTATGGTTTGCGTCTCCGAAGGCTCTGTCTCTTACCAAATTCAAATATTGTTGCGCTTTTGTGTCATTACCATTTTTGTTATTGGCTTCCGCCGCCATTAGTAAAACATCAGCATATCGAATGGCTCTATAGTTATTTGGGCTTGTTAATTTAACATCACCCGCAGCCTCAGGTCTTCTTGTTCTTGGAATGTATTTTCTATTGAAGAATCCAGTGTCCTCATGTTGCTTGGTGTATTTTGTTCCTGGATTAGCAGGAATCCAAGTGGCCATGTCTAAAATAGTTACCTCTTTTCTAGTATCTCCAGCTTCAAAAGCGCTTACAATTTTAGGAGTAGGAAGATTAAAATTATTTCCATCTGCAAATACAGGACCTTCATAACCAAAAGGGCCTGAAAAACCAACGGCTACATTTCCTTCAATACTTTGCATACCGCCGTAATCTCCTCCTTGAACATCTGTATATTGAATTTCAAAAAGGGATTCGCGTCCATTTTCTCCAGCCTCTTCAAAAATACTTCCGAAAGGAGTCAAACCAGCTGTGATTTGCTGTGGTGTTAAATCTGCGCTTGTAATTAATTTGTAATTACCAGTAGAAATTAAGGTTTCTAAAGTTGTTGCAGCTTCGGCGTATTTTTTTTGATACAAATATGCTTTGCCCAATAATGCTAGTGCTGCACCACTTGTTGCACGCCCTTTTTGTGCAGCTACTGCACTTAAATTTTGCGAAGCGAAAATTAAATCGGCTTCGATTGAGGCATACACTTCAGGAACAGTTGAACGTGGAATGGATTTTTCATCTCCAGGAGCGAATCGCTTGTCGCCTTTCAATGGAATTCCCCCAAACCATTTAACCAATTCAAAATGATAATAAGCCCTAAGAAATCGCGCTTGTCCAATGATTTGATTTTTGCCTTCAAAATCGGTTTTATCCTTGAATTCCAATATGTAATTGGCTCTTTGAACTCCTGCAAACATCCAATCCCACAATTGTTTGATTTGCGCATTTACCGGATTGTGAATCATATCATCTACAGATTGATATCCAGGAACATCATTAGGTCCATTTCCGCCTGCAAACGTATTATCAGAGGCAATTTCGCCCATTAAAACATTTATAAAAGAAGACTGCAATAAATCATAAGCGCCAATTAATGCTTGTTCATAATCGGTTTTGTTATTAAAATAATTCTCAGCATCAATAGAATATTTTGCAGGTCGGTCAACAAATTCATTGCTACAAGAAACAACAACAGTTGATAAAATTCCGATGATTGCTAGTGTAAGAAATATGTACTTTTTCATCTTGATTAAAATTAAAAATTAATGTTTAAACCCAACATATAGGTTCGTGGAATTGGGTAAAATCCATCATCAATTCCACCACCAATTGGTCTACCGTTAGATGCGCCTGGGTCAAATCCTCTGTATTTTGTAAAAGTGTATAAATTGTTTACTGCGGCGTATAATCTTAATTTTGAAATACCACTTTTCTGAATCAAATCATTGTTTAAGGTATAGCCCAATTGTAAATTTTGAATTCTTAGGTAAGAAGCATCTTCTACAAAATAATCTGAAAATAATCTGTTGGTATTAGCTCCTGTAGTAACTCTTGGTACTGTGTTACTGGTTCCTTCACCAGTCCATCTGTCCAAAACATAGGTTAATCTATTTGCATCATCAGCAATACTTTCAAAATTACGTACCATATCGTTTCCAACAGATGCAAAAGTGTACATAGAAAAATCTAATCCCTTATAATTTAGCTGCACGTTAAAACCCATTGTTGCTTCAGGAATTGGATCGCCAATATCAGTTCTGTCATCTTTGAAGGTGATATTTCCATCGCCATTTTGATCCACATATCGAATATCGCCAGCTTGGGCAGCAATCCCATTTTGAAACGGTTGGGCATCAATATCGGCTTGATTTTGATACAAGCCATTTGTTTTAAAACCATAGAAATAACCCATAGCATGACCCACTTCCATTCTTGATGGAGCTGGCTGACTAATTCCAAATACTCCGTCTTCTAGAAATTTGGCACCATTTATTTCAGTAACATTGTTTTTAATTAAAGTAATATTATAACCCAAATTTATACTGAAATCATCTGAAAAATTATCTTTATAATTAACCGCAAATTCCAAACCCGCATTTCTAACCGTTCCCGCATTGATAGTAGGATTAGACGCTGCAGGAGCTGCACCCCCAAAAATTCCAGAAACAGGTATTCTTTCTATTAACAAATCTTCTCTAGTATCTATAAAATAATCGGCAACAATATTGATTTTGTTATTCAATAAGTTAAGGTCTAGTCCAATGTCAATTTTTCTAGCTTGTTCCCAAGCTACAAATGGGTTCGAAATTTGCCCTATTGTTCTACCTGGGGTAATCAAGCCATCAAAAACATATTCTGCTTCGCCGTCAAGTAACGAAAGGTATCTATTGTTGCCGATTTGATCGTTTCCAAGTAAACCATAACTACCCCTTAATTTCATAAAATTGATGACTTTTGATTTACCAAAAAAGCTTTCGTCAGAAAGCACCCAACCTGCTGTTAAAGAAGGAAATCTAGCACCTCTTAATTCCTTGCCAAATTTAGTTGAAGAATCATAACGGTACATTCCTGAAAGCAAATATTTGCCTTTGTAATCGTATTGAACTCTTGTAAAATACGATAGCCTTCTTTCATCATAAATGTAGGAACTTGAAGGGTTCAAACCAACTGGCGGGATACCTCTAGCTAAAACAATATCGGCAAAATCCCAAGAATTATTAGGTACATCATAACCAGAACCACCCAGTCCATTGCCATATTCTTTGTTGATGGTATTACCAATCATAGCCGTTACTTTATGATTGTTGGCAATGGTTTTTGTATAAGTTCCATACAGGTCAAAAGTATAATTATTGTCATTGATTGCATTTTGATTTACCGAACTTCTGGTTTGATTAAAAACTTTTCCACCACCATAATTCACCAATTTAAAAAAACTTTTTGATTCGCTGTTTGCCGATTTAAATCCCAAATTGGTGGTAATTAAAAAATCTTTAAACAGTTTGTAATCCAATCCAAAATTTCCACTAATTTGTTTGAAATTATAGTTATTGTAAGTATCAGCTATATGAGCTAAAGGATTAATCATTTCGTTTCCTAAATTTCCACCAGGAAAAATGGTATAAGCGCCATTAGCGTCGTAAGGAGTAAGAACGGTTGGCGCATTAACAGCATTTAAAAGAATTGATGCATTTCCGTTTTCTAATAAGGTTCTTCTGTTGAAATACGTGTAAATAACATTTGATCTTAATTTCAATTTTTCAGAAACTTCAGCATTTAAAGACACTCTTGCTGTATTTCTTAAAAATCCAGATTTTTCGCCACCAATAATTCCCTCTTGATCCAAATGTGAACCACTTACAGAATAGGTGATTTTGTCAGATCCACCTGAAAAAGTCAAATCGTGGCTGGTAATAGGAACAGCTGTACCAAAAACTTCTTTCTGCCAATCGGTTCCTTTTCCTAAATTCGAATTTAAATTAGGATAAGGTAATGCCTTGCCTCCGTTAGCATAACTTTCATTCAGCAAAGCTCCGTACTGGGTAGCATTTAAAGTAGATAAGGTTTTTGAAGTTTCTTGAAAACCAGTATAAGTGTTGAATGACAGCTTACCTTTACTGTTCTTTTTACCTGTTTTAGTTGTGACCAAAATAACCCCATTTGCTCCAATCGATCCATAAATTGCAGCTTGTGCATCTTTTAATACGGTCAAAGATTCAATATCATTTGGGTTTAGCAATCCAAGTTCCCCAATATATCCATCAATAATTGTAAGTGGGTCGGCATTGCCGTTGGTTGCAATACCCCTGATCCGAATGTCCAATTTTGCTCCTGGAGACCCTGATGTTGAAGTTACATTAACCCCAGAAACAGTTCCTTGAAGGGCTTGTTCGATTCTAACGGGCTTTAAAATGTCAAGTGCTTTACTATCAACAACTGATACAGCTCCTGTAACTTCCCGTTTCTTTTGAGTTCCATATCCAACAACAACTACTTCTTGCAAGGATTGAGCCTCGGGAGAAAGTTTGACGTTTACCTGAGATCTTCCTTTAAGTGGCTCCTCTAATTTTGTATAACCCACAAATGTAAAAACTAGAACACTACTTGCCGGGACTTTAATCTGATAATTACCGTCCATATCTGTGGAAGTTGCTTTTGGAGTTCCTTTAATTAAAATATTAGCTCCAGGAATCGGTAATCCTCCCTCATCTATAACTTTCCCAGTCACTAAAACATCTTGTGCTTGACCATAAACTGAGAATAATACAGATAATAAACAAAAAAATAATAATTTTGTAAATTTCATTTTTCTAAATATTTAGTTGATTAAATGTTAATATGACACAAAAGTAAAGCTATTTTTTTGTTATTAGCATTTTTTGAAGAGTATCTTTCGTATATAAAAACACAACATTAAACAACTAAAGATTTAATTTACAAACACTTAAAATTTAAAATGTAAAATAAGATTTTAATGTATTAGAAAACAAACATCATGCTTGCGATGAGTAAGCAAGAATCGATTCGTTTTGCGTTATATTGAAAAAATACAACACTAAGAATTCGAATTTTAAACAGAAGTCGTTTTGCTTTAAGTAACACAATTGAAAATAGAACTACAATTCAATAGTAATTTGGAAGCCAAAACTAATTCCTCTAATATCAATTTAGCGGGCGATGGCATTAAACCGACAGATATATATTTAGAAGAAATTTAAAGTGCGCTCTAAAGCCATTCCTCTTGATCCCTTAATGAGAACGGAACTATTTTCAATCTTTATTCCTTTTAAATATTCAGAAAAAGAATCAAAAGTTTCAAAAAAATGAATATTAATGTGGTTTGCTTTTTGACAATAAAACTCTTTTCCTATGAAGTAAGAAGTAACTTCATTATTATTTGAAACTAAATTAACAATGGTTTTATGCTCCTGTGCGCTTTCTGTTCCTAATTCAAACATATCGCCTAAAATCATCATTTTTGCGGCATCATTTAACTGTAAAAAATTTTCGATTGCAACAGCCATACTGCTTGGATTTGCATTATACGCATCAAGGATAATTTTATTTGTTCCTTTGTTAATTATCTGGGATCTATTGTTTTCGGGTATGTAGTTTTCTAAGGCTACTTTTATGTCTGAATCATCTACTTCAAAATATTTCCCAATTGCAATTGCTGCATTTATATTATTGGCATTATATAGACCAATCAAATGCGTTTGAATATTCAAATCAGAAAAACGGATTTTAACAAACGGATTTGCGTCAACTGAGCTAATATTTACATCTGCATTTACATTATTTACACCAAAGGAAAATTTTTCTAAATTACTTGATTTTTCAGCTTGGATTGTGTCGTCTAAATTAATAAATACTAATTTTTCATTAGCTGAAATATAATTATACATTTCACTTTTTCCTTGTATCACGCCTTCAACGCCACCAAAACCTTCTAAATGCGCTTTTCCAAAATTTGTAATATAACCATAATCTGGCAAAGCCAATTCGCATAAAAATTCAATTTCTTTTTGGTGATTGGCACCCATTTCTACGATTCCCAGCTCAGTATTATTATCAAATGACAACAACGTTAAAGGCACTCCAATATGATTATTCAAATTTCCTAAAGTAGCTTTTGTTTTGAATTTTTTGGAAAGTACTACATTTATCAATTCTTTCGTTGTAGTTTTTCCGTTACTTCCTGTGAGAGCGATTATTGGAATTTCTAAATATTGCCTATGATATTTAGCTAACAATTGCAAGGCAGTTAAACTATTATCTACTAGCAAGGTTCTGTGGTCAATAAAATATTTTTCGTCGTCTATAATTACATAAGAAGCTCCTTTTTCAATTGCTTCTTTCGCAAAAGTATTGGCATCAAAGTTCTCTCCTCTTAATGCAACAAATAAAGAATTCGGCTCAATTTTTCTTGTATCTGTCGCAACCGAACTGCAATTTAAAAACAAACTATGAATGTACGCAATATCCATATTTTACGATATAAAAAATAAAAGCCCTAATCAAAGGGCTTTTATAAAATAATAAATAATTTTAATTTCTCGCGGATTTCGCTTTATCAGACTTAGCGCCTACCTTAGACATTGCGCATCTAAATCCAATGTAATCTGTAGACATATCTTGTGGAAAATACCTTCTTTGCGCTGGATCTAACCAGTAAGCTCGGTCTCTCCACGACCCACCTTTATAAACTCTTACACTGTTATTTATCAAGGTAGTTCTTTTACTGTTGGTATCATATTTTCTCACCAATTTTCCTAAACTGTCTTTGTTTACATTGTGTTTTGGAGAATTGTACATGGATTTACCTTCTTTTCCTTTCTCGGTATCTGACTCTGAATCTGCAAAATTAAAATATCTTGTAGATTGCTTGTCACCATCTCTGTAATTTATGTTGTCGCTTTTATCAAAATTTTGTCTCAAATAAGTATCACTTTCATCTACTGGAACTTGAGCTATTTGACCCGGAAAAGCTCTCGTGACAATACGACCGTTACTTAGAGTATCGCTTTTCATTGTCTCTTTAGTAACAATTTCGGTCTTGCCGTCCTTACCAATTTTATTCTTCGTGTACTGATTCCCTCTAAAATAATTAAAATCATTTGCCTCATTATCAACAATAGGTCGGTATACATCCATCACCCATTCTGCTACATTTCCTGCCATATCATATAATCCAAAATCATTTGCAGGGTATTTTTTAACTTCATTTGTAATATCTGCACCATCATCAGACCACCCTGCAATTCCACCATAATCTCCATTACCTTGCTTGAAATTGGCTAACTGATCTCCCTTAATTTTTCTTTTTCCAGAGCGAGTATAAGAACCCGACCAAGGATATTTTTTCTGTCCTTTATATGTATTATATTCTCTCTGACCAATATCAGCTGCGGCCGCGTATTCCCATTCAGCTTCTGTTGGAAGCCTATATTCTGGCAAAATAATCCCTGATGATCGCGTTGCATAACTAGGTTGTATTACATTAACCTTGTTGCTTTTATTAGTTTTGGCACTTTTTGCGGGCGCTGCTGGCGCGGGTGCTGCTCCTTTTTTACCTTTACTTTTCTTAGCATTTCTTCCACCTGCGATAACGATATCAGCATTTCCGCCAAAAGATGACGTTGGTGAAGCTAAATAAGTTTCTGTGTCAAAATTAGCCTCGGCAGAAACATCATTAACTTTAGCATTCTTTTTTAAATATCCATTTTTTTCTAATAAAGCTTCGTTGACACGATTTGTTCTCCACTTACTGAATTCAACAGCCTGAACCCAATTCACACCAACTACTGGATATTGAGAATAAGCTGGATGTCTTAAATAGTTATTGGTCATAGTTTCGTTATAACCCAATCTATTTCTCCATACCAAAGTATCTGGAGAGGCTCCGGGGTAAACATCTTTATAAAGAGGATCGTCTGGAGGCGTTACTTTTTTGGTCCATTCTAAATATTCCAAGTACATTGCATTGGTAACTTCCGTTTCATCCATATAAAAAGATTGAACGTGTTGTTGCACTGCAGTGTTATTCCAATCATGCATCACATCATCTTGAATCTTTCCCATAGTAAACGTACCACCTTCAATAAGCACTAATCCTGGCCCGGCTTCTTGCTTTTTATTTGACACCCCTTTTTTACTATCAACATTCCAACCAGTTCCTTGAGACGTGTTTTTTGAGTTAGATTTTTTACTACAACTAGCAAAACTAACAATCAAAATGGTAGATAATATTACACGCAAGGTCATAATTTTGTTTACTTTCATACTTTCAGTAGGTAATTGAATTTAGTGCCGCAATATAATAATTATCAATTAAATTGTAGCAACATTATTTATTAAAAAAAAATCACTTTTCAATATTAAGCATATTCTGTGAAATTCGAACGCAAATTTATACTTTTTATTATTAATATTTCATAAAATGATATAATTTTACTTCCAATACTATTTTAGTAATTTCCACGTTTTAAAAAACTATGAAAAAAATACTTCTAGCCGCTTTATTCTTTAGCCAACTACTTTCGTTCTCACAAATTAAAGGAGATGCAAAAATTGAATGGCTACAAAAGACTAAAATGTTTCATGGTCAAAAAACAGTTGAAATTCCTAGTTTTATTGGCAAAGGTTTCAATTATGATTCAACTAGAAAGACAATTACTTTAATATTTGATGTCCCCAAATCAAATGGTTTATTAGGAAATACACTTGAAATTTCAAATTTAATATATGAATCTATATCTGAGGATGAACTTGGTGATTTAGACCTTTCAAATATTCCAAAAAACATAGAGGCCTCTTTAAAAATCAGTGAAGCTCGGGATTTAAAACAAGGATTTATTATTATGTCTCCAATTATTCAAGATGAATTTGGATACAAACGAGTTAAATCTTTCTCCTATGGTATAACTGACAGCAACTCATCAAGGATTTCTCAATCTAGAAACAATAATACAATCTCTAACTCTATTTTAGCAACAGGAGATTGGTATCAATTTTATGTGGAAAAATCAGGTGTTTATAAAATTTCCCGAAATTTTTTACAACAATTAGGGCTTAATTTAAATGGCGTAAATCCAAAAAAATTAAAACTCTATGGAAATGGAGGACGAATGCTACCGTTATCTAATAGCACCAATTATCCAACAGATTTAGCTGAAAATGCCATTCAAATTATAGGTGAAGATGACGGTGTTTTTAATAATGAGGATTACGTATTGTTTTATGCTGAAGGTGTAGACACTTTTAATGAAGAAAGCCAAACTAATCTCAATTTGTACGATACGAAGTCGTATTATTATATCACCGTTCAAGGAAACGATGGAAAAAGAATCCAAACTATGACTCAACCAACCGGAAGTAGTACTTTGAATCTAGACACTTTTGACGACCGTCAATTTCATGAGGTGGATTTAACCAATATTGGGCGTTTGGGCAGAAAATGGTTTGGAGAAGCGTTTGACATTAACCAAGAGCAAGAATTTTCATTTAATTTCCCAAATGTTGATACATCTACACCTATAAAATTGAGCATAAATACCGCATCTGCAGCTTATACGGCAACTAACTTTAAGGTTTTGGCAAACGGACAAGACGCTGGAACAATGTCATTTTCTTCGCTAGTTCAATATTCTGGAATTGCATTTTATGAAAGTGCTTTGCCAAGTAATGCTACAATTCCAAGTACTGAAACTGTAAAAATTAAATTGACTTATAATAATAATGGAGTGCCAGATTCCAAGGGTTATTTGGATAAAATTATACTTAATGCAAAAAGAAAACTTCAAGGCTATGGCAAACAATTTCCATTTCAATATGATTTGTCTAGTTCAAGTTCTGGTGCAGTCAATTATACTATCGGTAACGCAAATGGAATTTCACAAATTTGGGACATTACCGATATATATAACGTTACAAATGTAGAAAACAACAATCAAGTGTCATTTTCTTTCAAGGCAAAACTTGGAGACCTTAAAAAATATATCGCTATCGATCCGTCGGATTACTATACACCTCTGAAAACTAACAAAACAAAAATCGCCAATCAAAACTTAAAAGGTACACTTTTCAAAAATGCTCAAGGCCAATTTCAAGATATAGATTATGTGATTATCACGCCAGCATTTTTAGCTACATCCGCCGAGAAATTAGCAAATTTTCACCGTTCCTATTCAAATCTTAATGTTAAAGTAATACAATTAGAGAACATCTACCAGGAATTCTCATCTGGAAAACAAGACATTGCGGCCATTAGAAACTGCATTAAGTACATTTATAATAATGCTTCGACATCCGAAAAAAGAATAAAATATGTAAATCTTTTTGGAGATGCTTCATTTGATTATAAAAATAGAACTCGGAACAACACTAATATTGTACCTATATACCATTCTTTAAGCAGCAACACCACAGGAGAATCCGCATTTGCATCCGACGATTTCTTCGGCCTTATGGATCCTGACGAGGGAAATATTACGGGTTTTTTTGGCGGAATTGATATTGCTGTCGGCAGAATGATCAATGATAATGTTTCCCAAGCAGATGAGATGGTAAACAAAGTCATAGAATATCACGACGAGAAATCTTATGGAAATTGGAGAAATAATTATGTAATGGTAAGCGACGATTCAGATAAAACTTCGGATGCCAGCTTACAAAGACGACATAATATCTTAGCTGATAAAATCACATCTGAAAAACCGTTTCTAAATGCAAATAAAATCTTTTTAGATTCTTATGTGCAAGATGCATCTGCGGGAGGCGCAAGGTATCCAAAAGCTAGAGCCGATTTGTTCAGTGCTTTCGAAAAAGGGTCTTTAGTTGTTAATTATTTAGGACACGGTGGCGAAGATGGGCTTGCAAGCGAAAGGCTTTGGGAAAAATCGGATGGCGAAAATTTAAGCAATCAATATAGGTATCCTTTATTTATCACCATTACTTGCGACTTCTCTAGATTTGACAATCCTTCGAGACCAACTGCTGGCGAATTTACTTACTGGAATCCAAAAGGCGGTGCAATTTCTATGATTAGTACTATTCGAGAAATTGGGCAGTTTAGTGCAGAAAATTTTAATGATGTGTTGGCTAAAAATTTATTTTCTTATGGTTCAAATGAGTACACTTCTATAGCCGAATCTTTGCGCATTTCAAAAAATAGCAATCCCAATTCTTCAACAAATGTCGTCTTTTATATCGGGGATCCTGCCTTGATGTTGGCTATATCAAAACCTAAAATACAGCTAACAAAAGTCAATGACATACCTGTATCGCAACCTATAGATGATTTTAAATCATTGGCGAAAATGAAATTAACAGGTGAAATTACCGACGAAAATAATATTCTTTTAACTAATTATGATGGCGAATTATCAACAGCTATATTCGATAAACTTATTACAAGATCAACACTAAACAATGATGGAAACAGCCCATCAATGCCATTCAATGAATTAGGCGAAACTATTTTTAGAGGAAATGCAACTGTAAAAAATGGGCAATTTGAATTTAGTTTTATTGTGCCAAGAGACATTCGAATTCCTTTATCCAATGGAAAAATTAGCTTCTATGCCAAAAAAAACCAATCGATAGAAAATCAAACTGGCTTTGATACAAAAATAAAAGTAGGTGGCATAAATGAAAATGCAGTTGCAGACAATATTAATCCAAGAGTAAAGTTATATATGAACGATGAAACTTTTGTGTCGGGCGGAACAACGAATGAATCACCATTTATAGTGGCAAACCTCGAAGACGAAAGCGGAATTAATACAGCAAGCGGAATTGGACATGATATTGTAGCGATTTTAGATGGAGATGTTGATAATCCTTATATTTTAAACGATTACTATCAAACCACTCTGAATGATTTTACAAAAGGAACCTTAAGATTTCCATTACGGAATTTGAAAGTTGGTTTGCATACAATAACCTTTAAAGCTTGGGACGTTTACAACAATCCAATAACCGCCGAAATTCAGTTTGTGGTCGTTGGAGACGAGTCGATAACATTGACAAACGTTTTAAATTACCCTAATCCATTTGTTAATTATACTGAATTTTGGTTTTCGCACAACCGCCCTTACGAACCTTTAAAAGTTCAAGTACAAGTGTTTACAATAACCGGAAAAGTCGTTTGGACCCGCAACCAAATCATAACTACCGAAGGATTTTTGTCCAGAGAAATTACTTGGGACGGCAAAGATGATTTTGGTAATAAAATAGGAAAAGGGGTTTATGTTTATAAACTTACGGTGCAATCGGACCTAACCAATTCGAAAACTGAAAAATTTGAAAAACTTGTTATACTTTAATAAAATACTATATTTGTTCCATTATTATTTAATTCTTATGAGAAAAACAGCGCTACTTTTTATATGTTTATTTATTGCAATATTTGCAAAAGCCCAAGAAAATGTAATAACCACAGCAGTTCCATTTTTATTAGTTGCTGCCGATGCAAGATCAGCGGGTATGGGAGATCAGGGAGTTGCGACATCAGCCGATGGTTTTTCGCAACAATGGAATCCAGCAAAATACGCCTTTGCAATAGATAAGTCAGGTGTTTCGATTAGCTATACTCCTTACCTCACTGACTTGGTAAATGATATTTCCCTCGGACAAATTAATTACTACAACCGTATCAACGAAAAAAGTGCCTTTGCAACTAGTTTTAGGTTATTTGGACTTGGTAATATTGAATTACGAGAAACAGGCGACCCAAACGAAGTTCCCCGAACAGTTTCTCCAAACGAATTAATGTTTGATGGTTCTTATTCCTTAAAGTTGAGCGAAAAATTTTCTATGGCAGTTGGCGCTCGATTTATCAATTCAAATTTAAAAGTGGCATCAGATGTTGGCGATGCCTCATCGTCAAGTTCATTTGCAGTTGATATTGCGGGTTTTTTCCAATCTGAAGAAGTTGCTTATAATAATTTTAATGGGAGATGGAGAGCAGGATTTAATATTCAAAATCTAGGTCCAAAATTAAGTTACGACAACACCGAATTTAACAGTAACTTTCTACCTTCCAATTTGAAAATAGGTAGTGGTTTCGATTTTATTCTAGATGACTATAATAAAGTAGCTGTAAATTTAGAATTAGGTAAACTGCTTGTTCCATCGCCACAAACGCTTACAGATTTAAACGCAGATGGTGTTATTAACGCATCGGATAATGCAATCAACAATCAAAATTATCAGTCTATTGGTTGGTTTCCAGGAGCTATACAATCTTTTTCAGATGCTTCTGGCGGTTTTGCCGAAGAATTAAAAGAATTTACCTATTCATTAGGAGCGGAATATTTATACCAAGATTCTTTCGCTATGCGATTGGGCTATTTCAATGAAAATAAAGACAAAGGTGCAAGAAAATTTTTCTCACTAGGAGCAGGCTTTAAATACAATGTTGTAAAAGTCGATGTTTCCTATTTATTTTCGACATCAAGAGTTAGAAATCCACTTGAAAACACGCTGCGATTCTCATTAACATTTAATTTCGGCGAGCAGTACGATGAATATTAGGACAATTAACGAAAAACTGAATATTGACATTTCAAACAATTTTGCATTTATTTTATATTAGAAACTATGGAAGACATACTAATTTCAATTCGATTTTCAGTTTTTGAATCCATGGAGACATTACCAAATGACATTCAAGATCTAATGTCTCAAGCGGTCGAAGTTAGAAAAAATGCTTATGCTCCATATTCCAAATTTAGAGTCGGAACTGCCTTATTACTAGACAATGGAAAAATAATTTTGGGTTCTAACCAAGAAAATGCTGCTTATCCATCAGGGCTATGCGCC
>CAMCTL010000065.1 GCA_945878515.1 Flavobacterium psychrophilum
TGAAATCTTCATAAAAAGTATCAGCTGGAAAAAAAACAGACATATTTTCCATAGAAAAATTAGACTCTTTTTTGGACTTTACAAAATATTTAGAAACTGATTCCTTTTCGATAATAACGGGCAAAACCTCGTGAGCAATTGGAACAGTAACGGAAGTTAAATTACCAAAAAAATCTGAAATCTCAACTCGATATTGTGTCGTCAAATTAGGTGTAACATTAATAACTCCATTTGAAGCATCAGATTTGATAATGCTTAATTTATAAGGACTTTTCATATATAATTTTTGCACCCTTTGATACGTTTTCTTATACATAGAATAATCAATTAAGGCATTGACATATCGCATTTCGTCAAAGGAATAAGTGTCAAATTGATAACCAAAATTGGGAACTCCATTCGTAAATGTTTGAACTTTGTACACTCCATTTTTATTAAATGAAACATCGTCATAATCGAAAGTATTAACGCCAAAGCCAATTTGTCCATCTGCCAGTACTTTATCAGCCAAATAAGTTCCATCTTTTTGCAAAACAAGGCTCAACAACAATGGTCTTTTGGACTGATTTACCGTACTTGTGTTGTCAAGAGGATAGACATATATATTGTAAATAATTGGCTTTTTAGTATCTTTCAACAATTCATTAAAACCAAAAAGCATTGGATTTATTATGTTTTCTGTGATATTATCTCTAAACTCGAAATGCAAATGCGGTCCTTCAGAAGCGCCACTATTACCAGTCAAACCAATGATTTGTCCTTTTTTGACAACCAATTCATTAGGCTTGAGATACCTTTCAATTTCAAAAGCTTGATCTTGATAATGTGCCTTCTTAATATATTTATCAATCGAATCGGTTGCTTTTTGCAAATGCCCATAAACGGATGTGTAACCATTTGGGTGCGTAATATACAAGGTTTTTCCGTTTCCAAAAGTAGAAATTTTAACTCTCGAGACATAACCATCAGCAACAGCATAAACCGCTAATCCTTCTCTCTGTTGCGTTTTCAAATCAAAACCAGCATGAAAATGATTGGGTCTCAACTCTCCGAAATTTCCAGATAATTGCATTGGAATATCCAAAGGAGGTCTGAAATAATCTTTTGGATAGGTAATTTGTGCACTACAGGAAGCACAAAAAAGTATGAAAAATAAGTAGCATTTCATAAATTTCATTTTTGCTAAGATAAATAAAAGTAGCTAACAATTTATTTTAAAATCCCAAAAATCATAATCATCTGTAATACCGCTAATTGTTTTTTTTTGGATAAAAAAGCCAGTAAAATATTGTAATAATAAAAAGGAATATTAACTTTGTCAGATTAAGTAATACTTAGTTCGCATTATGAGTGAGATTGCAGGGATAATTGATAATCTTGAAAATAAAATTGATAAACTATTAATGAAAATTAATAGCTTGGATAAAAAATCTCAAGATTTGAATATTGAATTAGCAAAATCTACACATATTTTACAAAATCAGTCTCAAGAAATTGAAGACTTGAAAGTAAAATATGAAACACTAAAAATAGCCAACGCGTTACTTGGCAGTGAAAATCACAAAAGAGATACAAAATCTAAAATAAATTCATTAATTCGTGAAATTGATTACTGCATAGCGCAGCTAGCAGATTAATACAAATATGGACGAAAAGCTTAAAATTAAGATATCGATTGCGGACAGAGTTTATCCATTGACGGTAGAACTCTCTCAAGAAGAAGGGCTAAGAAGTGCTTCAAAAAAAATTGATATTATGATAAAGCAATTTGAAGAAAATTATGCCGTTCGTGACAAACAAGATGTATTAGCCATGTGTGCTTTACAATTTGCCTCACAAACAGAACAAAAACAAATTGATAATGCCATAGATGGTGCAGCTACTATCGAAAGGATAAAAAAAATCAATTCGAAATTAGATCAATATCTCCAAGATTAAACACGTTCTTTACAGAAACTAAGATACTGCCTACATTAGTTCACATTTGGTAAACTCAACACTAATCAATTAGAATGAGCAAATCATCGCTACTAAAGCAAGCCAATTCAGTTTGGAAGCTTGAACAGCGAGTTAGCTCAAAACTTGCATTTCCGAGTTTATTCAAGCAATCTAATGTAGGCTTTTTTATATATAAATTTTAACAACTATGGACATTTTAACAATAATTATTTCAGGTATTTCGGGTGTTGCGGGCGGTTTTGGTATCGCCAAAATAATTGAAAAAAGTAACATTTCAAATTTGATCAAAAGCGCAAAGAAAGAAGCTTCTTCTATTTTGAAAGATGCTAATCTTGAAGCCGAAAACATCAAAAAAGATAAAATTCTTCAAGCAAAGGAGAAATTTATCGAATTGAAATCAGAACACGAACAAGTAATTCTATCGCGTGATCAGAAGATGGCCGAAGTGGAAAAAAGAATTCGTGACAAGGAATCGCAAGTTTCGAATGAATTGTCGAAAGCTAAAAAAGTAAATGACGATTATGAAGCGAGAACAATAGAGTACAATTCTAAAATCGAAACTTTAGACAAAAAACAAGCCGAAGTTGAAAAATTGCACAAAAGCCATCTTCAACAATTGGAAGTTATCGCGGGCTTATCTACGGAAGATGCTAAAAGTCAACTGATTGAAGGTTTGAGGGCAGAAGCCAAAACTCAAGCGATGTCGCATATTCAAGATACTATCGAAGAAGCCAAATTAACAGCACAACAAGAGGCTAAAAAAATCATCATCAACACCATTCAAAGAGTTGGTACAGAAGAAGCTGTAGAAAACTGCGTATCAGTTTTTAACATCGAATCGGATGATGTAAAAGGTAGAATTATTGGTCGTGAAGGAAGAAATATCAGAGCAATTGAGGCCGCAACAGGCGTTGAAATCATTGTAGATGACACTCCAGAAGCTATTATTCTTTCTTGTTTTGATCCAGTACGTAGAGAAATTGCTCGTTTAGCATTGCACAAATTGGTAACTGACGGACGTATTCACCCAGCACGTATTGAAGAAGTAGTGGCAAAAACCACAAAACAAATTGACGACGAAATTATTGAAGTAGGAAAACGTACCGTTATTGACTTAGGAATTCACGGTTTACACCCTGAATTGATTAAAGTGGTGGGGCGAATGAAATACCGTTCGTCTTACGGACAAAATTTATTGCAACACTCTCGCGAAGTTTCTAAGCTTTGTGGAATTATGGCAGCCGAATTAGGATTGAATGTAAAGCTCGCCAAAAGAGCTGGACTATTGCACGACATTGGTAAAGTTCCAGATGCCGAAAGCGATTTACCACATGCATTATTAGGAATGCAATGGGCTGAGAAATATGGCGAAAAAGAAGAGGTTTGCAATGCTATCGGAGCGCACCATGACGAAATCGAAATGAAATCAATGTTGTCTCCAATCGTGCAGGTTTGTGATGCTATTTCTGGTGCAAGACCAGGTGCAAGAAGACAAGTCTTGGATTCTTATATCCAACGTTTGAAAGACCTTGAGGAAGTAGCTTATGGTTTTGGCGGCGTAAAAAATGCTTATGCAATTCAGGCTGGTAGAGAACTTCGTGTGATTGTAGAAAGTGAAAAAGTTTCTGATGAAAATGCGGCCACTTTATCTTTTGAAATTTCACAAAAAATTCAAACCGAAATGACCTATCCAGGTCAAGTAAAAGTGACTGTAATTAGAGAAACTAGAGCGGTAAATATTGCTAAATAGATTTCAGATAATTTCTAAGTTTTTTAAATTCCAAATTTCAATTATTTATAGTTGGGGTTTGGATTTTTTTTTGATACATTACCGAACTGCCAATAATAACAGTAGTTAAACCTGAACAATACTGAAATGCTAGTTAACAAATACTCGTTACCGTGTTGCTGATAGTAAACGAATTCAAACTTATACAACATACAAATGCTTCACTTTTAGTATTAATTACCGAGTTGGAAATAATTGCTGAAGGTAAATTATGAACTTTGCTTATAGATGAATCGCAATACTAGTTACCTCATTGGTAATGCCAGCAACTACAACAGAACTGGGTATATTTGCGACACCTACAAAATTTTGATTCCCCTCAGATACTTCAACTGTAGAATAAGAGTTAATTTTAAAATATAACCCTCCCGACAGGATGATAGACTCCACAGTTTACCCAAACCAGTACAAGCTACATAGAAATAGCTAATACCTATGTGATTTTGTTTTCAGATTTTTTTTAAAATTCTACCTAATGTTTTAAGATTTTTTGAACGCAGAACTTATTAATTAAAAAGGCCGCCAATAATGACGACCTTTCTATAGTTAAAAATTAAAACTTATTCATTATTTTTTTATTACTTTAATAGTTTTTGAGCTGTTGTTTGAGGTCACTTCTACAAAATAAACACCTTTACTCATACCTGACATATCCACTTTAACTGCATTTTCATTCAATTTTTTGAAATACAATTGTCGTCCCATGATGTCAGTTACCTTAACACTTGTCAAACCATAAGAATAAGACAAATTCAATTCATCACTAACTGGGTTTGGATAGTAGGCAAAAGCTTTGTTATCAAACTTATTAACAACTAATGACCCTGATAAATCATACAACGCCTTTATTTCAGTACTATCTAGCGTTCTTCCGTAAATAGCTACATCATCCAAAACACCGTTTAAATAGTATTCAAAGCTACCAACAGGTAATTTACCTAGATTAATCGCACCAGATGAGGTGGCTAAAGGGGCAGTAAACGGTGTTGTACCCACTAATTCCCCATCTACATAAAACTTAAAGAAACCACCACCAAGCGTAAAGGAAATATGGTGCCATTCAGGTTGAGGCACTGGATATTTTAGTGTAGTTTCAAACCCAACTCCTTTTCCGCTCCTAAAACCGCTACCAAAGGTTTGAATAGAAGGACTAAACCACATACCAATATAGCCAGGTGCATAATCTCCATCTCTACTAAGAATAAACATTGCGTTGCTGTTAGAATTATTGCCCCAAGCATTTTTACCGTTAACTTTTACCCAAAGAGAGAAAGTGGCAGTAGCAAGACCGTTGAGTGCTGCGATGTTTGGGCAGGTAATGAACTGATTAGACCCACTAAAATTATAAGCACTATTAGCATTGCCAAACCTATCAGTAGTAAGCGTTGCTCCAGTGTTTACGCCGTTATTGCTATTACCACTATTATCGAGTGTGTTGCCGTTAAATGGATACCATGCTATTAAACCATTGGTGGGTATACTATTGATAACAAAACCTGCCTTAGTGGCTGTACCTCCTGGAGTTGTAACACTTACGTTGCCACTTGCGCCACTACCTACTACTGCGGTGATGGTTGTGTCATTTACTACTGTGAATGAAGTTGCGGCAGTACCGCCAAAACTTATTGCTGTAGCACCTGTAAAGTTAGTGCCAGTGATAGTTATAGTTGCGCCTTTTGCTGCTGTAGTAGGAGAAAAGGATGTAATTACAGGTGTTGCGATTACTTTTAAATCATACAATGCCTTTATTTCATTACTATCCAGCGTTCTTCCGTAAATAGCTACATCATCTAAAACACCATTTAAATAGTATTCAAAGCTACCTGCAGGTAATTTACCTAGATTAATCGCACCAGATGAGGTGGCTAAAGGGGCAGTAAACGGTGTTGTACCCACTAATTCCCCATCTACATAAAACTTAAAGAAACCACCACCAAGTGTAAAGGATATATGATGCCAGTCAGGTTGGGGTATTGGGTATTTTAGGGTAGTTCCAAGCCCAACCCCTGTTCCGTTCCTAAAACCGCTTGCGAAAGTTTGCGTATTAGGACTAAATTGCATTCCAATATATCCGGAAGCATTATCGCGTTCTCTACTAAGAAAGTACATTGCATTGTTTACATCTGTACCATTATCCCATCTATTTTTACCATTTACTTTTACCCACAAGGAGAAAGTGGCAGTTGCAAGACCGTTGAGAGCTGCAATGTTTGGACAGGTAATAAATTGTCCTGATCCACTAAAATTATAAGCGCTATTAGCATTGCCAAACCTATCGCTAGTAAGCGTTGCTCCAGTGTTTACGCCGTTATGGCTATTACCACTATTATCGAGTGTGTTGCCGTTAAATGGATACCATGCTATTAAACCATTGGTGGGTATACTATTGATAACAAAACCTGCCTTAGTGGCTGTACCTCCTGGAGTTGTAACACTTACGTTGCCACTTGCACCACTACCTACTACTGCGGTGATGGTTGTGTCATTTACTACAGTGAATGAAGTTGCCGCAGTACCGCCAAAACTAACTGCTGTAGCACCTGTAAAGCCTGTGCCAGTAAAGGTTACTGTTGCTCCTTTTGCTGCTTTAGAAGGCAGGAATGTGGTAATTGTTGGTGTTGCAACTGGTTCTAAAATACTGCCAAAATATTGCCATACTGCTGCTACTTTATAATTGGCCGCAGTTCCCGCTGGTACATAAAGAATTGCTTCAAAACCATAAGGATGAAACTCCACTTGTGTTGAACCATTTGCTCCTAGGTATTCCTCCTTTTTACTAAAAACACTTCGATCAATATTTAATGGGGTTATCCAATTCACGTTTACTGCCTTTAGACTTGTGCAATTGACAAATGCCTCATTACCAATAACCATTACCGATTCAGGAATTGTAACCGATGTTAAACCGTAACAATCAGCGAATGCACTATGACCAATCCTAATTACTGAATTGGGTACAGTAACAGATGACAATTTTTGACAATTCTTAAAGGAGCTATCCCCAATAGTAGTTACCGAGTTTGGAATTGTAACCGATGTTAAACCAGAACAACTAGCAAAAGTTTCAAACTCAATACTAGTTATCGAATTGGGGATAGTAACTGAAGTTAAACCGTAACAATAAGCAAATGCAGATCTAGCAATACTAGTTACTGAATTGGGGATTGTAACCGAAGTTAAACCATAACAACCAGCAAATGCAGATGCACCAATACTAGTTACTGAATTGGGGATAGTAACTGATGTCATACCTCTACACCAATCAAAGGTATTATCCTCAATATTAGTTACCGAGTTTGGGATCGTGACCGATTCTAAACCATAACAAAAATAAAACGCATTTTTGCCAATACTTGTTACCGAGTCTGGGATACTAACCGATGCTAAACTATAACAAGCGGCAAACGCATTTTTACCAATGCTTGTTACCGAGTTTGGGATTGATACAGATGTTAAACCTTTACAAGATTCAAAAGCATAATTTCTGATTGCTGTTACAATAAATGAATTGCCGTTATATGAAACACTAGGAGGAATTATGGTTGCACCTACAAGTAATTTATTGCTTCCTACTACTACTTCATAAGGGATAGTTTCTTTATTAACTACATAATTAATTCCATTTACTACAAACTGCTGCCCTACTTGTATCTTGCCAACCACGGGAGCCGCTATTGGACTGAAATCTTTCCAAACTAATGCCGTTTGATAAGCTGCTTCAGAACCTGTTGGAACAAATAAAGCAATTGTTGAACGATCTAGATCAGCAAAGATGGATCTGTCACTGATCTTCAAAGGGATTGGCCAGTTTACTGTTACCGATGTTAAATCAGTACTTCCAAAAAAAGCGTAATTGCCAATACTTGTGACTGAGCTTGGGATGCTAACAGCATTTAAGCTTTCACAATTAGAAAATGAACTTTCGCCGATAAGCAAAACCGAGTTGGGGATAGTAATCGATGTTAAACCACTCCCAAAAAAGGCGCTATCCACAATACTTGTTACAGCAAATGAATTTCCAGAATTTGAAACGGTTGCTGGAATCGTTGCCGCTCCAATAAAGCTTTTATTACTACTTACCGCCACTTCATAAGGCGTTGTAGCTTTGGTAACAACATAATTAATACCGCCCGCAGTATAAGTAGCTCCTACTGTTTGCGAAAAAGAGTACCAGCACGAAATAAATGCCAAAACCAATGTAATTTTTGTTTTCATATTTTTTTGTTGTTTGTTTTCACCGCCATCACGAACCCTTTCGTGTGGTAGCTTTTTGTTAAAGTAAATTTTATAGTTATAAAACGATTTTATAGTTGTTTTTTAGATTTTAGTCTTTACTTTTATTGTGTCCACACGAAAGGATTCGTGCGGTACCGGGGAAAGCGGGAGCGGCACTCCACTTTTTTGATATTTTAATAACTACCAGACCCACTTACAGAATGCGATGTTTCGTCAAAATCTTTAAATTTGGCTTTGAACGTAAACGATTTTGCACCAGTTTTTGTTACGACCCCTTCTGTATAGCTTTGAGCGCTAAAGACTTTATTATTTAAGGAAGCTCCGAGCCTTAAATCACAATTGTTATTATCTCCACGATATACAATAAAAGGATAGTTACCACTGCTTTGTGATGGCATGCTATATATAATCATACTATTAATACCACCTGCTGCGGCTATATTATGGATCCCAACATCGATAACACCAGAAGTGGTACAAAAAAAAGATGGTGTAGCAACCCATTGACCAGTATAGCTAACATTATCAATTGTAAATGTTCCTTGATTTGCAGGTATGGCTTCTGGACACGAAAAGGTGTACTCCCAAGCTGTTCCTCCATTTTCGCACCCCGACACAACAACTTCAATATTTTGACCTAAAGCGGGGTCGTAATTGAAATAAAAATAATCAGTTTTGCCTACATAACCTGCTGCAACAGTTGCTAAACCGCAATTTAAAGCACTTCTAAGTGTGGTTCTATCTGTCGTACTACCCGTTCCTCCAATCCATACACCATTTTGAAATACGTCTATTTTGTCTGGTACAATGAATGTGTTATAACTAATTTTTATAGCTCCAGATTTGTTGGGAACATTAAAAAGCGCACTTGTTATTCCTTCCCCTCCAGACACTTTTGTTACACCACAACTACTTGGATTTGTAACGGTTATATTAACAGTGTACTCTAAACTAATATTTCCAGCATTATCATAATATTTTAAAATTAACGTAAAATTGCCAGCTCCTACAATTGAGGGTAGATTTAAAGGCAAAGAAATTAATGCGGAAGTGCCATTAAAATTAATTGGAATATCAAAATAGGTTGACGATCCCTTTACTTGAACATAAACACCTTTTATGTTAGATTGAGTTTTTGTTGCAATATTAGATGGGATTATTATTTGGCTTCCAGCTGAATATGATAAATTAGTATCTATATGAGATACTGTTGGTGCTACGAAAACTGCCGATGATTTCGGTAAATCAGGGGAATTAACAGTTTGCGCACCTGGAATTACTAGTACAGCTGATAATGCATTTGCATTTGAAGGCGAAATTTTTGCTGATTGAGTCGTTTCGCTATCTGAACAAGAATGAAGTAAAATAAAGTATAAAACTCCGAATAGAATAATTGGTGATTTTTTTAATTTTTTCATTTATATATTTTTTTTTAACATTACGTACTGTTATTACGGACAACCACTTGTTTTGCCATAATTTATGTTGCCGTTTTTACCGCCATTATCGCCCCTAAATAAACTAACATCTTCTACACCGCCACCATACGTACATATTCCACAACCATTTGTGATAGTCCCATAATTAATACAGTTTTTTATTTGACCTTCATAGTTAAATCCTGCTATTCCTCCAGTATAATCGCTATCGGCAGGCATGCAATCATAATTGTCGTGCGGTGGCTCATCACCTTGTACATTGGCATAATTTATACAATTTTCTATACTACCACCATATCCTACAAATGCGCCAGTAAAACTTTCATCCCATTTTGTGCTAATTGCTGTAATATTACCGGAACGAATTATTAAATTTTTTAATGAATTAATAGTAGCAAAAAGCCCTGTTACGTATAAATCCCAAGTAGAATATGTAGGGCCAATAGGCCCACCCCCACTGGAATATGTTCTACGACAATCCCACGGAAAAAAAATATCTGCCTTGCTTATTTTCAAATTACTGATTTCGTGGTTTTGACCATCAAAATTTAGTTCATTAACGGCGAAAGGTCTTGGACCTTTAATAGGTGTCCATTCTAAATTCATAAAATCAAGGTCGGCTTCTAATTTGTAACTGCTATTCAGTTTAGTATTTATAAGTCGAAATTCAGCATAACTACCAATAGGGATTACACCGTTTATCGGAATGCGAAATTGTAGTTGCCCATTATTGTAGTTTAGGTCAATGATGCCACCTTGTTTACGTCCAAGTAAAATATAATTTTGATTTTCAGGTTGTATGCCTGCAATAATTTTAGCACCCTGCAGCGGAAGTTTCATTGTACCGCTCTTAAAATTTCCTGTAGCGTTAGAGCCATCAGCAAAAGTTACTAATGCTGTGCCTGTGTAGGTACTGTTTTGTAGGTTTATAGTGGTAACACTACCGCCCCCATCGTTGTTATTTCCATTACTATCTTTACTGCAAGAAAAAAACATAATAGAAAGTGTCAATGTTGCTGCAAGAAAAAGTTTTAATCGTTTCATGTTATAAAAATTTTTAATTTGACTACTGTTTGATTAGGATATTAGGCTAGCTCCTTTTTTCCTTACCTTGAGCCCTGTCATTGCGAAGAATGAATCAATTCTATTTAGCAACGAGAGGGACCAAACTGTAAAGAAGTATATACTTGTTTCTTATTGTACCCTTGCCCAACCTTTAGGAATAAATTTGTAACTCAATCCAAGAAGTATTGCAGTGTCACCTTTACCAAACTGCAATTCTGTTTTGATGCCCCAACTGTTGTGGAAAAAATACCTGCCACCAATTTGCCCGAAGTACAATACATCACCAGTACTACCACTCGTTGATGTATCACCAAAATTAGAGTTTGACTCACTAGAAAAAGAAGTCGATGAGTATCCAATAGTTGCGCCTGAGTAAATATGAAATTTTGCGGGATCTAATTTTAAAACTTCATTAAAATAGTATTTGCCCCCTAGACCAAAAGACACATTAAATGCATTAGATTTAATATTTATCCCACTATACGTATCTTCAGTATTTATGTAATAAAAACTACCATAATAACTTAAAGCTATATTGTCGCGAAGAATCATATCCTCGTTATATGATATATTTGGAATGGTATAATCGCCTAAATTATTTATAGTAACTCCAAGATCTGATAACCCAAATGAAAACTTCTTTATTGTGAATTCTGAAGCGGTTTTGCTTTGAGTTGCATTTGCTGTAGAACCAGATACAGTAGTTGAAGTGTTGTTTTCTTTCAAATTAGTATTAGACACTAGCTCGGGTTTTTTTTCAAATATTTCTTTTTGACCGTTTTTATAAATAATCATATAAATATCTGATTTAGACATTGTATAAGTTGGTCCGTCAAGGAATTCAAATTTTTTGTATTTAATGTCATTTTCTTCAACTTCTAAAATTTTTGATTTTACTTCTGTTCTATCATTTTTAAAAATGATGTCTTGTGCAGTTGCGATAAAAGACATTAAAAAGAGGATTGCCGATACAATTGTTTTGTTTTTCATGGTGTAATTTGTCTTAAGTGTCTAAAAATTTATTTGTTTAACGTTTTATTTTCTACCTACTCTTGTTCAGGATTTTCGGCTTGCTCCTTTTTGCTAATTATTTGCTATTTTAAATTGCTGTGCAAATTTTAGGTTCAATAGTCTTCCGTTGGGAATCATTACCCCTAGCTTTGGGTTCCTGTGCCTTGCGAAGGGGTTCTATAGTGTTCCGAAGGGGTTCCTTACAGCAAATTTTGGGTTAAAGACTGCTCCATTGGGGTTTTTAAGTACTATTTTGGGGTTCGGAACCCCAAAATTGGGGTTGGCAACCGTAAATTTTGAGTTTAGAACCCCAAATTATATATCCCGAACCTCAAATTATAGATCTAGAACCTCAAATTTTATGTTTAAGAACCCGCCAAGGGTGTTTTTTTGTCGCTTGATGGAGTTCTACCAAAGAATTGTTTCAAATCGTTCATTTTACCCTCGAAACCAACAGTTCCTGTACCTGCCATAAAACTGCTGTAAGCATAATCTGCTAGTGCCGCTTGATAGTTATCATAATCGTGTAAAATTTTGGCGTTTTGCAATCGGGTTGCGAGGCTTTCTAGTCTTGCTATCATACTTTCGAGGTTGTTGCGACTGTCAAAATCGTTGGTGTATTCATCCCAATCGACGTGAGGGGTTTGCAAGGCGGGTTGATTGTTATGATAATCCATTGCTTTGTTCACCAGCAATTTGTTTTGCTCGTTGATGCTGCCGTAGCGTTGTCGATCCTCGGCAGATAGATTGATGTTGACTGCTGCAAGTGCAGTTTCTAAGCTTGTCAAAGCGGTTTTTGCAGCGGTTACTTGTGCTGCTGTCAGGTGACTGTTGTTTAAATTGGTAATTGGCATAGGATTAAAAGGTAAAGATTTATAAATAATTGATTTTTGTTATTTAAATAGTTATCTCGTTATTACTACCACTATTTGTCTGAGAACATTGCTCCAGAAATAATTTTTTTGGAGTGTTTTTAGTGTCATAGCTTATTGGATTTTTTTAACTGTCTTTTTGAATTATTGATATTGCCATTGATATTGCCATTAAAATTGAAATTCATTTACCCTAATACCCTGCCTTTGGTAAATTATTACCTTGACAGGGATTCGGGCAACTAACAATCTTTTATTTCTCGTCAAAATTGTAAAATTTATTTACACCAAAACATCCCTACAAATGGGTATTTTTCAATTATTTTTCGTTTGGCTGTTTTTGATTGTTTATTTCTTTTCATCCCAATAATGATAGGGCTTCACAGTTTTTTTTAACTTCAAATACTGATTTTCACTCTGAAAAATCGAAAATTATAGCGCACAAAAAAATCCCTAGCAATAGGGATTATTCATTTATTTTGTTAAAAGAAATTAGAACAAAAACTGGCTGAAAAAATACACTTTTTGAATTCCAGCAATGAGCATTTTGATTGCACTTGCCTATTAATCGAATAGATAAAAATAATTGTTCCATAATTGTTTTATTTATTTCTCCAAAGAAAATCTAAATAAAACATTTATAAAATAGCTAGAACTAGCTATTTTATATCAAAAAACTAAACCCAACCTTCGGTTATGGCTTTGGCTACTAGCTCAATCGGTGTTTTGCAATTGGCTTTGTTCAAGATATTTTTTCGATGTGCATTGACGGTGTGAAGGCTTATGTTTAATGCGTTGGCAATGGTGATACTGTTTTTGCCCTCGACGATAGCTTTCAAAACTTCTCTTTCTCTAGGAGTAAACAAATCGTACGATTTAATAAACTTATTGGTATCCTGTATGTTATAATAAGATGGTTCGCCATCCATACCAATAATTGAAAAACAGGGAACACCTTCTTTTTTGATATGGGTTATATCTGTATGTATGCCAAAAGAGCGGTAAAAATTAGTTTCGTCGAAATCAATTTGTATTACTTGATGCAGAATTCGAACATAAGTATTGTTTTTTGCTTTAATTCTAAAATCGAATTGTGCTTTATATTTTTTAATTTGATTAAAAGATAAAGTTTTTAAAAACTCAACATTTGCATTTTCATATTTAAAAAAATAAGCCTTATCGTCAGGATGCATATTATTCATTAAACTTAACACTGTGGTCTCGGCGGGTAAATAACCCAAAACCTTTTCTACTTCATCGCTTACAAAATCAAAATCTCCATTGAATATATTGAAAACAAAAGAATAGGAGCTTCCAACTTGAAAAATGTTAAACATTTTTTTTTGCAACTCAAACTGTAATTCTAATTCCTTATTGTAATCAGAATCTACTTTTGCAATCGTATTCCAAATTTCTCTTGATTTCAGATAAAGTTTTTCTTCCATAATAATAATAAAATGTGAAATGTAATAACTTTTTTGTAATATTAAAATATTCTTGTTTTAAATCAAAATGTATTCATAAAAAAAGTTGTCAAAATTTCTGAAGATTTTAGATTTCGGAAACCATCAAGATGGAAAGAAAAGAAATCAGTCAAGACTTATAAACCAAATTAGCCAATCATTATCTTTTGTAACGCCTATTATACTTGGATTTACTAAACTGTCTTTTATAGTAATGTTTTGAATTCATTTCTATTCAAAAAATTCAAACCGAAATGACGTAGGCAGGTCAGGTAAAAGTTACTGTAATTAGAGAAACTAGAGCGGTAAATATTGCTAAATAGATTTCATTAAATTCCAAATTTTAAATTCCAAATTCCAATAATTGGAGTTTGGTTTTTTTTTGGTTTTATAACAATTCTCTTTGGACTATTTTAAAAATGTGGTTGGTATTATTTAATTTTTGTTAGGATTTGGAATTTCTTTTTTGGAATTTGGAATTTAAAAATTGGAATTTCTTTTTTTAAAACTAACTTTGTTTAAAACTATACAAATATGGGACTTCCTGAAATTCTATACTTTAGCGAAAAAGACTATTTAGAAGCCGAGCGTTTGGCATTTGAAAAACACGAATATTATAAAGGAGAAATCTTTGCAATGAGTGGTGCTTCTATTGCGCATAATAGAATTGCAATAAATTCTATTTCAGATATTGCCACAAAATTAAAAGGCAAAAAATGCCAACCTTTTGGGAGCGATTTAAGGATTCATATCCCAAAAAATACGTTGTTTACTTATCCCGACATTAGTATCATTTGTGGCGAAATAGAAACTACAGATGATAAATTCGATACGATAACCAATCCATCAGTAATTATAGAAATTCTTTCTCCATCGACTAGAAATTATGACAAAGGAGAAAAATTTACTTTATACAGAGAAATCGATTCGTTGCAAGAATATATTTTGATAGACTCGGAACGCATTATGGTAGAGAAATTTATTAGAAATGCAGATAACAGTTGGCAATTGACCGAATACAAAACTATCGAACAAAGTTTTAGTATAGCCACCGTGAGTATAGAAATGCAATTACAGGACATTTATGAAGGCGTGAAAATTGTTTAAGGTTGTTTAAATCAGGTTTAATAATTGCAAAATATTCGATTTCGACCTCACCGCTAAGCACTAAAAAACTGAGCACTGAATACTACCTTCTCGGATGAAAATTGTTTATCACTTCAGCTAAAAATCTTCTATCCAAATGAACATAAATTTCTGTCGTAGTGATTGATTCGTGGCCTAACATTAACTGGATAGAACGCAAATCGGCGCCATTTTCTAATAGATGTGTGGCAAAAGAATGACGAAATGTATGCGGACTGATATTTTTTTTCAAATCAATTTTGACTGCCAAGTCTTTGATAATCGTAAAAATCATCGCTCTAGTCAAATGGCTTCCTCTTCTATTCAAGAACAAAGTGTCTTCGTGACCTTTTTTTATTTTCAAATCGGCTCGTTTAAAATCTTTATATAATTGCATATAATTTTTTGTCAAATTCCCTATCGGCACAAATCGTTGCTTATTTCCTTTTCCGGTAATTTTGATAAAGCCTTCGTCAAAAAATAAATCAGAAATTTTCAAAGACACCAATTCCGAAACCCGAAGCCCACAGCCATAAAGTGTCTCTAATATTGCACGGTTTCTCTCTCCTTCATTAGAACTTAAATCTATTGCCGAAATTAAAGCATCAATTTCTTCTACTGATAAAGTATCAGGAAGTTTTCGTCCCGTTTTGGGCGTTTCTATCAATTCCATAGGATTGTCCGAGCGGTAATCTTCAAAAATCAAATAACTAAAAAAGCTTTTTAATCCCGAAATTATTCTCGCCTGCGAACGTGGATTAACTTCTTTGGACACACTGTAAATAAATTGCTGAATGGTTTCTTCGGTTATATTTATTGGCGAAACCGAGATATTATTTTCTTCCAAAAAGAGACACAAACGCTCGATATCAAAAGAATAATTGTCTATTGTATTTCTCGACAACCCTCTTTCAATCCTCAAATAAGATTGATAACTTTTGATATCAGTTTTCCAATTCATCTGTTTAAATTTATTGTTTTTATCGGTCAGATATAATTAGTTTATCATCATTGGTTCTTGCCATAAATAATCGGTATTGCTAATTTCATAAAAGCAAAGTAACATTATTTTCACCATAAAAAACCCATCCCTGCACATGGTTTAGAGATCATAGAACGAAATGGAAAGTGTTCGACTGTATAAATTACAAAAAAATCTCTTTATAAGTAGACAAACACAATAATAATTTTAGTAATTTTGAATCTAATTAATTTTATAAATCCATAAATTAAAAATATCATGAAAAAAACAATTTTGGTTACCGCTTTACTGACAATTATGTGTTTCAGTGCTCAAGCTCAATTATTAAAACTGGGAATCAAAGCTGGTTTAAATTATGCGAATTCAACCGGAAGTAGTATTAAAACAAACATTTCCGATTATTCAAAAGAAGCAAGCACAAACTATCACGCTGGATTAGTTGCGCAGATTGCGCTATCTAAAGGAATTGCACTTCAACCTGAATTAATGTATTCAAGTCAAGGTTCAAAATACGAAAGTTTAGTTAGTACCGTTGCTGATATAAATAACGAATTAGGCTATATTTCGATTCCAGCTATTTTGAAAATTGATTTAGGCAAAACTTTTAGTTTAGAACTAGGTCCACAAGCTTCATTTTTGTTGAGCAGTAAAGATAACGTAAATTTAAATGATGCAAATACATTTGACTTTTCTGTTGTTGGTGGTTTATGCGTTAATGTGACGAAAAGTATCTTCGTACAAGCAAGATATGGTTT
>CAMCTL010000066.1 GCA_945878515.1 Flavobacterium psychrophilum
TTCATAAGAAGTCAGTTCAAAATAGTCTACTATTATTTCTGGTAATAATAACTTGATAAGTTCACTAAAAGAATCTTGCATTTTTATCTAATTTAAAAATACAAAAATCAACTTTTTATTATTTCCCCACAACTTTTTGACTTGATCCGAAATCTACAATAGTCATTAATAAAATTTCCAAAACCTTGAGTCAATATTGTTTTGAAGTTTGAAAAATATTTTGTCAATGTTTTTTAAACTGCTGTCCAGAGTAGAATATTGGTTTTTAATCCCTAAAGATTTTTGCTAATATTACCGAGCCACTTTAACGTATTGCTTAGTCCGCAAGGAAAATACTCAATATGGGCATGTGTAATTATTAGAAATGCCTTAAAGACCTTTTTTCTCTAAAATCTCTCTAAATTCGGTATTTCTTTGCTCAAAGTTAAAATTGCAACATTTTTATAAAATATCAGCTCCTTATGTAATTTAGATTTTATGCTCAAAAAATTTGAACGATTGCAATTGCATTAATTTATTATTTCAATTGCATTAAGTTTAAAATGTGAATAAATATCAATAAAAATATCCGCAAAAAAAATTTAATTTTGTTTATGCAGATTTAAAGGTTATATATAGGTACAAATACTGGATCTATTTATTTGGTTTTATCAAAATGACGTTTTTAAATCGAGTTCCAATTTCAGACAAAGTTTTCTCGGCTTCAATTCGAGTTCGAAAACCACCAACCCATACTTTATAGTTTGGTGTATTAAAGACTATCGTTGCGTCAATATCAGCGAATTCTTGCCTGAATAAATTCAATGTTTTTTTTGCATTTTCGCTATTTCCTGTAAAAACTTGGATTTTATACGAATCATTTATATTTAAAAAAGTATTAATTTTTCTTTTTTCGTTTAATAATTGTTCAAATTTTGCATCTTGATTTACAGAAATATTTTGCGCCTGAACGTTAACAAAAAATATGGAAACATTTAATAATAAGAAGTATAAATGTAATTTAGTACGGCCTTGAAATGTCATGATATTGCTGTTTTTTTACAAAAATACTATTTATGGCGTTAAACAGAAACAGAAACATTATTTAGAATCAATATAAATTATATTTAAGACTATTTTAGGGTTTTGAGAATAGTTCTTAAAGTGTAAATTTGTCGAATATTAAGAAAAGTGATTTTTATCATATTTATTATTTGTATAAAGTCACATCAATATTGTAGATAATTACTATACTATATGAAAAAGATGGGTAACCATAGTTCGACTTCAAGGAAATTATTTATAAGTTTAGCTTTTCTGCTATCCTTATCATCAAATTCTTATGCACAAGCGGTAGCAGCTGCACCAGCGGCAGCGGCAACTATTGATGCGGCAGCTCCAGCTGTTACGCCAGGTGGCGATCCTGTCAAGGGAAAAGAAATATTCAACGCAAATTGTGCTGCATGTCACAAGCTAGATGCTAAAGCTACTGGTCCAGCTCTGAGAGGAGTTGGCAATAAGTATGAAAAGGCTTGGTTGTATAAGTGGATTCACAACAGTTCTGATTTGATTAAATCAGGTGACGCTGCTGCCATAAAAATTTATGAAGAGTACAATAAGGTTCAAATGTCAGCTTTCCCTCAATTGTCGGAAAAAGACATTGATGATATCATTGCTTATACTATGGAACCTGTTGCTGCAGCTCCTGCGCCGGGACCAAATGAGATAGTTTCAGTTACCGATTCGAACTCAAGTGGAGTTTCGAACGACGTAGTTTTAGGTGCATTAACTTTGGTTATGGCAATATTAGTAGTTATGCTAATAATGGTAAACAATGTACTAAGAAAAGTAGCTGCGACAAAAGGAATTAGTGTTGTACCTAACGAACCGACAATATCATTGTGGAAAGCTTTCGCAAAAAACCAATTTTTAGTATTGGTCTCAGCTATATTTATGTTACTAGCAGGTGCCTATTTTGTATATGGTTATTTGATGCAAATTGGAGTTGATCAAGACTATGCGCCAATACAGCCAATACACTATTCTCATAGAATACACGCTGGAAGTAATGGAATTAACTGTAATTATTGTCACTCTTCTGCTCGTGTAAGCAAACATTCAGGAATTCCTTCATTGAATGTCTGTATGAATTGCCACAAAAGTATTGCAGAGGTGTCTGACACAACGGCTACCGAAGAATATTCTAAAGCATTTTATGATAACGAGATAGCTAAACTTTACAAAGCTGTTGGATGGGACAAAGACAATCAAAAATATACTGGAAAGACAGAGCCCGTAAAGTGGGTTCGAATTCATAATTTACCAAGTTTTGTTTATTTCAATCATTCGCAACACGTTAATGTTGCTGGAGTGGAATGTCAAACCTGTCATGGACCAGTTCAGACTTACGAAATTCAGAAACAATTTGCACCATTAACAATGAGTTGGTGTATAGATTGTCACCGAAAAACAGAAGTTAAGATGGAGGGCAATGAGTACTACACCAAAATACACGAACAACTTTCCAAGAAATACGGTGTTGACAAATTGACTGCAGCGCAAATGGGAGGTTTAGAATGTGGTAAATGCCATTATTAAATATGTTTAAAGTTTCATTTTGTTGAAACTAAAAACACAAAATACTTGAAACAAAAATTAAGAAGCTAATATTTATTTAGAATATGTCATCAAACAAAAAATACTGGAAAAGTGTTGAAGAACTAAACGAAAATAGTTCTATTGTTGAGGCCCTTAGAAATAACGAATTTGTTGAAGAAATTCCTACTGATGAATTTTTGAGTAACAGTAGTGCTTTATCATCTACAGGTACAACACGTCGTGATTTTTTAAAGTACGTTGGATTTACGACAGCCGCAGCAACACTAGCAGCGTGTGAAGGTCCTGTTAACATGTCAATACCTTATGTTGTTCAGCCAGAAGAAATTATCCCTGGAATTGCTGATTATTATGCAACTACTGTTTTTGATGGTTTCGACTTTGCTAACCTTTTGGTAAAAACTCGTGAGGGGCGTCCAATTAAGATAGACAACAACGGAATGGCCGGGGCAAAATTTGCTGCCAATGCTAGAGTTCATGCATCTGTATTGTCATTATATGATAGTATGCGTTTAAAGGAGCCTAAAATTTCAGGTAAAACTGCAAGTTGGGTTGACGTAAATTCAAAATTACAATCAAGTTTGGCTGATGCGAAGGCAAAAGGAGGACAGGTTGTTCTTTTGACCAATACATTGGCAAGTCCATCTACTGAAAAATTAATCGCAGAATTTCTTGGTAAAAATCCAAATGCAAAACACGTTATCTACGATGCTGTTTCTGAGTCAGAAACTTTAGATGCATTCGAAACTGTTTATGGCGAAAGAGCGTTGGTGGATTATGATTTTTCAAAAGCGTCAGTAATTGTTTCTGTTGGTGCAGATTTCTTAGGAGATTGGCAAGGTGGAAATTACGGTTCAAGTTATGCAAAAGGAAGAATTCCTCAAGGATCAAAAGGAAATCAAAAAATATCCCGTCATTTCCAATTGGAAGCAAATATGACATTATCTGGTGCTGCTGCCGATAAACGTGTTGCTATGTCAACCGCAAATCAAAAGCAAGCGTTGGTATTGATATACAATATCGTTGCTGGAGCATCAATTCCAGTGACATTGGAAGCAAAATTAAAGGCTGAGGTTTCAAAAATTGCTCAGGAATTGGGTAAATCGGGAAGCAAAGGCGTTTTGGTTTCTGGAATTCAAGATAAAAATGCACAATTGTTGGTTTTAGCCATCAATCAAGTGTTGAAAAGCGAATCTTTTTCAACTGTTGGAACAAGACAAATCAGAAAAGGATCTAACGAAAAAGTGGCTCAATTAGTTAATGATATGAAGGCAGGAAGCGTTCATACTTTAATAATGAGTGGAGTGAATCCGGTTTATTCTTTACCAAATTCAAAAGATTTTCTTGATGGATTGAAAAAAGTAAGTCTTTCAGCTTCCTTTTCTTTGAAAGAAGACGAAACGGCTTCGATTACTACTATTGCTGCTGCTGCGCCTCACTATTTAGAATCTTGGGGAGATGTTAGCATTACAAAAGGAACCTATAGTTTGACTCAACCAACGATACGCCCTTTATTTGACACCAAACAATTTCAAGACGTTTTATTGTCTTTGAATGGAATTCCTGGAACGTATTACAATTATATAAAAGCAAGTTCAGCATCGATAATTTTAGGTTCAACTTGGAATCAAGTTTTACATGATGGAATCTTTGTTGGTAGCATACCAACAACTGCAGGCGGAACAGCTGATTACAATGGAGCTGCAAGTGCTTTGGCACAATCAAAAGCAGCACAAGGTTTAGAATTGGTTTTATACACTAAAACTGGTTTAGGAGACGGTCAGCAAGCCAACAACCCTTGGTTGCAAGAATTTCCAGATCCAATCACTAGAGTTTCTTGGGATAATTATGTTACTATTTCGGCTGCCGATGCTAAGAAATTGGATTTATCAAATGAAATTGTTGCCGATGGTGGATTGAACGGAAGTTATGCTTCAATCAAAACGGCTGATGGAGTTACATTAGAAAATGTTCCAGTAATTGTTCAACCAGGACAAGCGGTTGGAACTGTTGGTTTGGCTTTTGGTTATGGTAAAAGCGCAGCTTTAAAAGAAGAAATGCAAGTAGGTGTAAACGCTTATTCATTATATAAAGGTTTCAATAATGTACAAACTGTTACCTTGACAAAAGCGGATGGAGAACATGAATTTGCTTGTGTTCAAGGTCAAAAAACGTTGATGGGAAGAGGTGATATTATTAAAGAAACTACTTTAAAAATATTTAACACTGAAGATGCAGAATTTTGGAACCCACAACCCATGGTTTCATTGGATCACAAAGAAGTTAAAGCAACTTCAGTAGATTTGTGGGCATCATTTGATCGTTCAGTTGGACACCATTTTAATCTTTCAATAGATTTGAATGCTTGTACAGGTTGTGGTTCTTGCGTTATCGCTTGCCATGCTGAAAATAACGTTCCTGTTGTTGGAAAAGAAGAAGTAAGAAGAAGTCGTGATATGCACTGGTTGCGTATCGATAGATATTATTCTTCTGAAGAGACTTTTGCAGGAGACAACGAAAGAAAAGAAAACATTGCAGGTTTATCTAGTTCTCTATCGACATTCAACGAAATGGAGAATGCCTCTGATAATCCACAAGTGGCCTTCCAACCAGTAATGTGCCAACATTGTAATCATGCACCATGTGAGACAGTTTGTCCAGTTGCAGCAACTTCACACAGTCGTCAAGGTCAAAACCACATGGCGTATAATAGATGTGTTGGAACCCGCTATTGTGCTAACAACTGTCCATATAAAGTACGTCGTTTTAACTGGTTCTTGTACAACAAAAATAGCGAATTTGATTTCCACATGAACGATGATTTAGGTCGTATGGTCTTAAATCCAGATGTTAATGTTCGTTCACGTGGGGTAATGGAAAAATGTTCCATGTGTATTCAAAAAACACAAGAGACAATTTTAACAGCTAAAAATGAAGGTCGAGAAGTTGTTGATGGTGAGTTCCAAACAGCTTGTTCTAGTGCCTGTACAACAGGAGCGATGGTTTTTGGAGATATAAATGATAAGAAAAGTAAGGTAGCCAAGTTGGTAGAAGACGAAAGAATGTATCATTTGTTAGAGCACGTTGGAACAAAACCTAATGTAGTTTACCACGTTAAAGTTAGAAACACTTAAAAAGATAATTTAAAAATCAATTTAAAGGATTATGTCTCATATATACGACTCCCCTATTAGAAAACCTTTAATCATTGGTGATAAATCATATCACGATGTAACAGTGGATGTAGCTGCACCCGTCGAAGGGAAAGCAAACAAACAATGGTGGATTGTATTTTCAATTTCATTATTAGCCTTTATCTGGGGATTAGGCTGTATAGTTTACACTATATCCACGGGTATAGGTACCTGGGGTCTGAACAAAACAGTTGGTTGGGCTTGGGATATTACTAACTTTGTATGGTGGGTTGGTATTGGTCACGCTGGAACATTGATTTCGGCGGTACTTTTATTATTTCGTCAAAGATGGAGGATGGCAATTAACCGCTCAGCCGAAGCAATGACTATTTTCTCGGTAATTCAGGCGGGTCTATTTCCAATTATCCACATGGGTCGTCCTTGGTTGGCTTACTGGGTTCTTCCAATACCTAATCAATTTGGGTCTCTTTGGGTGAACTTTAATTCACCTTTACTTTGGGACGTTTTTGCAATTTCTACTTATCTTTCTGTTTCATTGGTTTTCTGGTGGACTGGATTATTACCTGATTTTGCAATGTTGAGAGATAGAGCCATTACACCTTTTAACAAGAGAGTTTATTCTATTTTAAGTTTTGGTTGGAGCGGAAGAGCAAAAGATTGGCAACGTTTTGAAGAAGTTTCTTTAGTTCTTGCAGGTTTAGCGACACCATTAGTACTTTCTGTTCACACTATTGTATCTATGGACTTTGCTACATCAGTAATTCCAGGTTGGCATACTACCATTTTTCCACCATACTTCGTGGCTGGAGCGGTTTTCTCGGGATTTGCAATGGTAAACACTTTGCTTATTATTATGAGAAAAGTTTCTAACCTTGAGGCTTATATTACAATCCAGCATATCGAGTTGATGAACATTGTAATTATGATTACAGGTTCTATAGTAGGAGTTGCTTATATAACGGAATTATTTGTTGCTTGGTATTCTGGGGTTGAGTATGAACAATATGCATTCTTGAATAGAGCTACCGGACCTTATTGGTGGGCATATTGGTCAATGATGACGTGCAATGTTTTTTCACCTCAGTTTATGTGGTTTAAAAAATTAAGAACAAGTATCATGTTTTCTTTCATCATCTCAATTGTTGTTAATATTGGAATGTGGTTCGAGAGGTTCGTAATTATCGTGACATCGCTTCACAGAGATTACCTTCCGTCTTCGTGGACAATGTTTTCACCAACATTTGTTGATATTGGAATTTTCATTGGAACAATAGGTTTCTTTTTTGTCTTATTTTTATTGTATGCGAGAACATTCCCTGTGATTGCTCAAGCAGAAGTAAAAACAATTTTAAAAGCAACTGGAGATAATTTTATAAAAGCGAGAGCATCAAATAAAGATTCACACCATGAGTAATAAAGTAATACATGCTATTTATAATGACGATGATATATTGTTGGATGCTGTAAAAAAAACACGCGCAGCTCATCATCATATTGAAGAGGTTTTTACACCTTTTCCAGTACACGGATTAGATAAATTAATGGGGTTGGCACCTACAAGATTAGCTATTTGTGCTTTTATATATGGTTGCATCGGAATTTCTTTTGGAACTACCATGATGAATTATATAATGATTCAAGATTGGCCACAAGACATTGGCGGAAAGCCAAGTTTTAGTTATATCGAAAACATGCCATCTTTTGTACCGATTATGTTCGAAGAAACAGTATTTTTTGCAGCGCATTTAATGGTTATTACCTTTTACATGAGGAGCAGATTGTGGCCATTTAAGGAAGCTGATAATCCAGATGTCAGAACTACAGATGACCATTTCTTAATGGAAGTTGCAGTAATGGATAACGAAAAAGAGTTAATTTCTTTTTTGGAAAGTACAGGTGCGGTTGAAGTTAAACTAATTGATAAGCATTAATAGTGGATATGAAAAGTATATACAAATTAACATTTATAGTAAGTGTCAGTATTCTGGTTTTATCTTGTAAAGATAATTTGAAGCCAAATTACCAATATATGCCAAATATGTATGAGCACGTTGGTTATAATACATACTCTCAAGTAGCTGTTTTTAAAGGAGGAGTTGAAGCGCAGCTTCCTGTTGCAGGAACCATAAAAAGAGGCTTTGATGTTTATGCCTATCCAAATTCGCCTGAAGGATATAATGCTGCTAAATTGAGTGCTGTATCACCATTGGATAGCTTATCAGTTAAAGAAGTAGAGAAATCGAAATATTTATTTGAAATCTATTGCGGTATTTGTCATGGAAATGAAGGTAATGGTAAAGGAAAATTGGTTACTCAAGGAAAAATTTTAGGCGTACCGAGTTACAAAGACAGAGTAATTACCGAAGGTAGTATTTATCATGTTCTTCAATATGGGATAAATTCTATGGGTGCTTATTCCAATCAACTTAATCAAAGAGAACGTTGGATGGTTGCGGCTTACGTGATGGAACTAAAAAGTAAATTATAATTGTAGAACAAACTCATCGTAAAAGATATGTACACATTTTCAAGTAAATTAAAAACATTTTCCCTAATACTAATGGTTGCCGGACTTTTAGGTATAGGATATGGTTTTTATGCTGCACCTAAAGATATTAAAGCAGTGGAAGCAATTCTTGCTGCGGACGCCCACGGAAGCCACGAAGTTTCAAAATCAGCCGAATCACATGAAGGTGTTGAAAAACACGCAGTTGTAGCTGGAGAGCATAAAGTAGAAGCGGCTCACGCAGAGCACGAAGAACATTTAGAACATGTTTTGCATCAATTGCAGAACAAACCATGGGCAGCATTATATGTTGCGTGTATTTTCTTTATGTTAATTTCTCTTGGTGTCTTAGCATTTTATGCGATTCAACAAGTTGCTCAGTCCGGTTGGTCTCCAGTATTATTTAGGGTTATGCAGGGTATTACCGCTTATTTGCCTGTGGGGTCTATTATTTTCTTTATTGTTTTGATACTTTGTGGTTTGCATTTTAATCATCTTTTTGTTTGGTTAGGAGAAGGTGTGACAAAGGTTGGTGATGCCAATTATGATAAAATTATCGCTAATAAATCAGGATACCTGAATTTCCCTTTTTGGATCATTAGAGCAGCAATTTTCTTGATAGGGTGGAATTTATACAGATATTATTCTCGAAAAAATTGTTTGGCTCAAGATGAAGCATCAGATGATAGTTTTTATAAAAAGAACTTCAAAATGTCTGCTGGTTTCCTAGTATTCTTTATTGTAACTGAGTCTATTATGTCTTGGGATTGGATTATGTCTATCGATCCACATTGGTTTAGTACGTTGTTCGGATGGTATGTTTTTGCTAGTTTTTTGGTAAGTGGAGTTACAACAATTTGTTTAATCAGCTTGTATTTGAAATCAAAAGGTTATCTAGAGCATGTAAATACGAGTCATATACACGACTTAGCAAAATTTATGTTTGGTTTTAGTGTGTTTTGGACGTACTTGTGGTTCTCACAATTTATGTTGATTTGGTATGCTAATATTCCAGAGGAAGTTACTTATTTTAAGACAAGAATCGAGTTATATAACCTTCCATTCTTTGGTGCGGTTGTTATGAATTTTGTTTTCCCGATATTAATTTTAATTAATACCGATTTCAAAAGAATTTCATGGGTTCTTGTAATGGCTGGAACAGTAATATTGTTAGGACATTATATTGATTTTTTCAATATGATTATGCCAGGAACTGTAGGTGATCAATGGTTTATTGGAGTTTCAGAAATTGCTTCTGTTATGTTTTTCTTTGGATTATTTATTTACGTTGTTTTTACAGCTTTGACAAAAGCACCATTGCTTCCTAAAAGAAATCCGTTTATAGAAGAAAGTAAACATTTTCATTATTAATATTTAAAAAAAATTAAATGACAAGTTTGTTGGTAATATTGGTTTTAGTTCTATTATCTATTGCTTTGTGGCAGTTAACTAAGATATTCGATTTGACTCAAGTTGGTGTACAAGCGGATGATTCGCAAATTGCAAGTGATGAAGATAACAATACTCAAGGGTATTTGATGTTTGGGTTTTTGGCTTTCATTTATATATTTACTATTTATGGATTGATTGAATGGGGTCCATTAGTGCTTCACACGCCTGCATCGAAACATGGCGAAACTGTTGATAGTTTGATGAACATAACTTGGATACTTATATTTTTAGTACAAGCTGTGACACAAGTATTGCTTCATTATTTTTCTTTCAAATACAGGGGAAAAAAGGAAAACAAAGCGCTATTTTTCTCAGATAGTAACAAATTAGAAATAATTTGGAGTGGTATTCCTGCTGTTGTTCTTGCTGTTTTAATTGGTTATGGTTTGTATTCTTGGGTAGATATTATGTTTATTGATGAAGATGAAGATATAATCGAAATAGAATTGTATGCACAACAATTTAATTGGACTGCAAGATATGCAGGGGCAGATAATGTTCTTGGAAAAGCTAATGTTAGATTGATAGAAGGGGTTAATGTTGTAGGAGTTGATCTTTCTGACCCAAACGCACAAGACGATAAAGTAGTCAAAGAACTTCATATTCCAAAGGGTAAAAAGATACATTTTAAATTTCGTTCCCAAGATGTTTTGCACTCTGCTTTTTTTCCACATTTTAGAGCTCAGATGAACTGTGTTCCAGGTATGGTTACTGAATTTGCCTTCGAACCCGTTTACACTACCGATGAATATAGAGAGCTTCCTTTCATGATCGAAAAAGTAAAAAATATTAATTCTTTGCGTGAAGCTAAAAGTAAAGTATTGGTCGCCGAAGGAAAGACAGGTCTTGATCCATATACTTTTGATTTTTTATTGCTTTGCAACAAGATATGTGGTGCTTCACATTACAACATGCAAATGAAACTGATTGTAGATACTCCCGAAGATTATAAAAGATGGTTGAGCGAAAAACCAACTTTAGTTCAAGAAGTAAAAATAGCTAATACGCCAAAACCTGTTGAAGAGGGTGTTGGTCCAGATTCTACAAGCGGAAAGGATACTGCGTCTATTGGTAAAATGGCGATGAAATAATTAATAAAAAAAAATTTAAAGTAAACATATATGTCAGCAGAAGTTCACGATCATACACACGAACACCATCATAAAGATACTTTTATCACTAAATATATTTTTAGTATAGATCATAAAATGATTGCTAAACAGTACCTTATTACTGGAATTGTTATGGGGGTTGTAGGAGTATTTATATCTATGCTTTTTAGGTTACAATTGGCTTGGCCAGAAGAATCATTCAAAATATTCAGTTTTTTTCTTGGAGATAGTTATGCACCTGATGGGGTAATGTTGAATGATAGATATTTGGCATTAGTAACAATTCACGGAACTATTATGGTTTTCTTTGTTTTAACAGCGGCTTTAAGCGGTACTTTTAGTAACCTTTTAATACCTTTACAATTAGGCGCAAGGGATATGGCATCAGGATTTCTGAACATGATTTCCTATTGGCTTTTCTTCCTTTCTAGTGTAATAATGCTTAGTTCTCTTTTTGTAGAGTCAGGTCCAGCATCAGCTGGTTGGACAATTTATCCACCTTTAAGTGCTTTGCCACAAGCTATACCAGGTTCAGGTATGGGTATGACTCTTTGGTTAGTGTCCATGGCAATTTTTATTGCAGCTTCGCTGATGGGTTCGCTAAATTATATAGTTACTGTCATAAATTTGAGAACTAAAGGAATGACCATGACTAGAATGCCGCTTACAATTTGGGCCTTCTTTGTAACTGCTATTATTGGAGTTATTTCATTTCCAGTGTTGTTGTCAGCGGCTTTACTGTTAATTTTCGATAGAAGTTTTGGCACTTCTTTTTTCCTCTCTGACATCTATCTTGCGGGTGAAGTTTTACATTATCAAGGTGGATCTCCTGTTTTATTTGAACATTTATTCTGGTTCTTAGGACATCCTGAAGTTTATATTATTTTGTTGCCAGCGTTGGGTATTACATCGGAGGTAATTGCAACAAATTCACGTAAACCAATTTTCGGTTACAGAGCAATGATTATGTCCATTTTAGCGATAGCATTTTTGTCGACAATAGTTTGGGGACATCACATGTTTATTTCTGGAATGAATCCATTTTTAGGATCTGTATTTACCTTTACTACGTTATTGATTGCCATACCATCAGCAGTAAAAGCATTTAATTATATTACTACACTTTGGAAAGGAAATTTGCAATTGAATCCCGCCATGTTGTTTTCTATCGGATTGGTTTCAACATTTATTACAGGTGGTTTGACAGGAATTATTCTTGGAGATAGTACTTTAGACATTAACGTTCACGATACTTATTTTGTTGTAGCGCACTTTCACTTGGTTATGGGGATATCAGCTCTTTATGGAATGTTTGCAGGTATTTATCATTGGTATCCAAAGATGTTCGGAAGAATGTTGAATAAAAACTTAGGTTATATTCATTTTTGGGTTACGGCTGTTTGTGCTTATGGTGTATTTTTTCCAATGCATTTCATAGGTCTAGCTGGTTTACCTAGACGATATTACACAAATACAAACTTTCCATTATTTGACGATTTGCAAAATGTAAATGTTTTGATAACTACTTTCGCAATTATTGGTGGTGCTTTTCAGTTGGTTTTCTTGTACAATTTCTTTATTAGCATATTCTACGGTAAAAAATCTGTTCAGAATCCATGGAAATCAAATACTTTAGAATGGACTGCTCCAGTAGAACACATGCACGGTAACTGGCCAGGTGAAATTCCAGAAGTATATCGTTGGCCTTATGACTATAGTAATCCAGCTCATGAAGAGGATTTTGTGCCGCAAAACGTTCCAATGAAAGAAGGAGAAGAAGCCCTTCACCATTAATATTTTTATAAATTATTGTAATATGCCTTTCAACCGAAATTTCGGAATTGAAAGGCATTTTTTATTGCTTATAAGTTCGTTATCTTTGTAAAATGAATGAAAATTTAGACCCAACAAACGACGGTTACAATCCTGAGGAACTTGATTTAGAAAAAAAATTGAGGCCTCTGTCTTTTAATGATTTTGCTGGACAAGATCAAATTTTGGAAAACCTTAAAGTTTTTGTTCAGGCTGCTAATCAAAGAAATGAAGCACTTGATCATACTCTTTTTCACGGGCCGCCCGGGTTGGGGAAAACTACGTTAGCTAATATTTTATCTAACGAACTACAAGTAGGAATTAAAATTACTTCTGGACCAGTATTGGATAAACCGGGAGATTTAGCGGGTTTGTTGACCAATCTTGAAGAAAGAGATGTTTTGTTTATTGATGAAATCCATCGCTTGAGTCCAATTGTCGAGGAATATTTGTATTCGGCGATGGAGGATTTTAAGATTGACATTATGATTGAATCTGGTCCAAATGCAAGAACGGTACAAATCAATTTAAACCCCTTTACCTTAATTGGCGCCACTACACGCTCAGGCCTTTTAACAGCACCAATGCGAGCGCGTTTCGGTATTTCATCAAGATTACAGTATTATACCACCGAACTTTTAACTACAATAGTCGAAAGAAGTGCATCTATTTTGAAAATGCCTATTTCTATGGAAGCCGCAATCGAAATTGCAGGTAGAAGTAGAGGAACTCCTAGAATTGCTAATGCATTGTTGCGTCGTGTTCGTGATTTTGCACAAATCAAAGGAAACGGAACCATAGACATTGAAATTGCTCGGTACGCACTAAAAGCTTTGAATGTAGATGCACACGGATTAGACGAAATGGATAATAAGATTCTAAATACCATCATCGACAAGTTTAAAGGTGGCCCAGTTGGATTATCTACTTTGGCAACAGCAGTTTCCGAAAGTAGCGAAACTATTGAAGAAGTGTACGAACCATTTTTAATTCAGGAAGGCTTTATTATGAGAACCCCGCGAGGTCGGGAAGTTACAGAGAAAGCGTATAAGCATCTTGGTAAAATTAAATTGAATGCTCAAGGAGGATTATTTTAGCATTTAATTTCAATGACAACTTCATTGATAATTTCAATGGCAATAGCAAAGACAAATTTATAAACCCATAACTTATAACTCATAACGCCAAACACAAAACATTCGCAATTTATTAAAACCGAAGCCAAACGCCTCGGTTTTTTGTCATGTGGCATATCTAAAGCAGGATTCCTAGAAGAAGAAGCACCTCGATTGGAACAGTGGCTAAATAGCCAAATGAACGGTCAGATGTTTTACATGGAAAATAATTTTGATAAAAGATTAAATCCAACTTTGTTGGTAGATGATGCCAAAAGTGTGGTTTCTCTTTTGTTTAATTATTATCCTTCTGAATTTCAAAATGAAGAATCCCATAAAATATCAAAGTACGCTTACGGGCACGATTACCATTTTGTCATAAAGGATAAACTTAAAGAACTTTTATTTTCCATTCAGTCCAATATCGGAGAAGTTTCTGGGCGTGCCTTTGTAGATTCTGCACCGGTTATGGACAAAGCTTGGGCAGCCAAAAGCGGTTTAGGTTGGATAGGTAAAAACAGTAATTTATTGACCCAAAAAGTGGGTTCTTTTTATTTTATTGCCGAATTGATTATCGATTTAGATTTAGAATACGACCACGCCACATCGGATCATTGTGGGTCTTGCACCGCATGTATTGATGCCTGTCCTACTGAAGCAATTGTTGCACCTTATGTTGTTGATGGCAGTAAATGTATTTCTTATTTTACTATAGAACTCAAAGAGAATATCCCTACAGAAATGAAAGGCAAATTTGATGATTGGATTTTTGGTTGCGATGTTTGTCAGGATGTTTGCCCGTGGAATCGATTTTCGAAATCCCATAACGAACCTCTTTTTAGTCCCAATCCTGAAGTGCTTTCGATGTCCAAAAAAGATTGGACAGAACTTACAGAAGAAACCTTTAATGCCGTTTTTAAAAACTCACCTCTAAAAAGGGCAAAGTACTCAGGAATTATAAAAAATTTAGATTTTTTGAAAGATTAAAAACAGTATTGTTATTAAATTGTAGCGACTCGTTAAGGCTGAGAAATTTGCAAACTACAATCGATTCAATTTAGGGTTTCGTTAATTTTATGAGGCTTTATTGACTGGGTTGCAGTCCGTGGATTTCGGTCTAAACAAAACCCCAACTATTGGCAAATGCTATCTTTTAATAATTTTTTTAACAATTATTTCTTTAGAAGATATTAAGTTTATGATATAGTTCCCTTGATTTAAATTGTTAAGATTGAGCTTTATATTTTGAATATTGGTGTAATCAGAAACAAAAATTAACTTCCCCGTTACATCGTATATTTCAATTTTTAATTTGTCTATGTTTTTACTTAAATTGATGTTTAAATCTGAAATAGTAGGGTTCGGATATACAACGGCTTTTTCAAGAATTGCAATAAAATCGTCCGTTGAAAGATACGGGTCTTTAATAACAGCGTCAAGTATAGAATTACATTCAGAATTGTAGATGGAATAATTGAATAGACCTAGATTAATATCATCATAACCATCCTTCAATTTATTTTCAATTTCGCTTTGGCTCTCAATACACCAGCAATTTTCAGTCAAGTCCTTATTTAATTTGTCTAAATTCTCGACATTAAACGTTGTGTTATTGCAAATTTTATTATTCTTAATTTTTGCAACAAAACCATCGTAGTTTGAAGTTCTAACTCCTACATCATTATTTGAAATAACATTATTTCTAATTTCAAACCCTTCATAAAAACTATCAACTCCAATCGTATTATTAGTAATAGTAGAATTTTGTAATAAACCTCTTCCGCCATTCAAGGCAGTTCCATTATTTGTGAAAGTAGAATTGCTAACATCAATTCTTTCAGTCTGAAATAGCCCATAATTATTATAAGTGAAAGTACAATTTGTTATTACTTTATCAGCTTGGGTTATTCCATACGTGTTATTATTAAACTCTGAATCATCAATATTTATATCATATCCAGTATACCCACTCATAGCAACTGTATTATTTTCAAACTTACACTGCTTATAATAAATAGGTCCTCCTTGATAGCAACAATCGGAGCTATTTGAAGATGAAGCAAACTTAAAATCGCAATATTCAAAACTAGCTTTAGCTCCTAGTGAATTTTTTATTTGTATGCCTGACCAATCACCTTTGTTTGGTGTTGTTGAATTTGATGTAAATGCTATTCTTGAATCATTGGTTCCTAACGCTATTAATTCTCCGCGGATTTCAAAATACTTATTTGACGCAAATTTTAACGCAACACCCGGTTCAATTATAAGTTTTACATTCGGGAAAAGAACGACATTGTCAGTAATTATGTAAGGACTATTTTTTAAACTGAATGTAGTATTAGAAAATATTCCTCCACTTACATTTGTTTGAGCCATAGTAATAAGACTAATCAATAGCAGGATATTTAAAAGGATTTTTTTCATCATTTATTTTGTTTTTATTCAGTTAAATTTTTTTGTCAAATATATCAATTATCACTGCTTTTTGACTTCTTTATTCTATTTAAATTTAGGAATAAAAACCGTATAATATTTGCCAAAGTTCTTGAAATGCAGATAGAATTACTAATGTGTAGCCTTTAGAATATTTCATCTGTAATGATATTGAATCGCACGAAAGAATTGGCTCCTTCTAACTGAATTGTCTGTGGTAGCTTGGGCTAAACGATGGAACATTTTTTCCAAAATACTAATGAATATTTAAATCCTTAGGCAAAATTTTCATTCTAAAGAAATGCTAAAATTAGGTGTG
>CAMCTL010000067.1 GCA_945878515.1 Flavobacterium psychrophilum
AAAAATTAGTGTCAAATAAATCAATTAATGGGGCAAATAAATCAATTTCAAAATGAGAAAATCACTATTTAGAATAATGATTTAAAATTATTATCTAACTTGTTTATAATTGACATCTTTAAGTTTATTTTTTTAAACTCTGGTGACCATGTTAAAGGTTTTATGACAATTTTAAAAATATGCAGATAGCAACATTGGTAGAAATGATGTCAAACAAAACAAAGTAAAGCGGTGAAGTGGTAAGAATTGTATTATGTGTTGTTGAATACTATAAAATTATTATTTACAATAATTTTAGAAGAAATAAACACGACATTATTTTGTGTATTTTGCTAAAGGGCAAAGAGGAGCAAACACGGTAAAAAATATTTGGACATGGCACTAGCGAAGCGAGCAGGCGAAGAAATTGCATGAATTCTCACCTATTATTTTTTACTGATCCTAAAAATTACACAAATTTAAGCTGGCTAGGGCAGTTTCGTGAAATTTATGCTGCGTCTATTTATGTAAATTCGTGCAATGTGTGCGAAAACAACATAGAAAATAATTGTAATGCGTTTGGTGTTACACCCAATTAATGTGATTCTTGTGTTGAATTTATAATTTTTTGAATTGAGAAATAGACCTAACAGGTTTTTGAAATAGACCTAACAGGTTTTTGAAACCTGTTAGGTCTTGAAACCCTTTAGGTCTTGAAACTTTAATTTATAGGTTCGAAACTTATTGCTGATCCTCCGCCGGGTGCCAAATTCAAATTGATTATTGACGTGGCAGTAACTTCTATAGTGCTTATTTTGTAGGCTTTTGGATTATTTTTCCAATCGGCATCTTTTGCATCTTCGTAAACTATGGCTTTGTATTTTTTTCCTTTGGTCAGGAAATCCAATTTAATTGCTGATTTTCTGGAATTTTCATCGGTGATGGCACCCAAAAACCATTTTTCGGAATTTTTGGCTTTTCGAACCACGGTCAAATAATCTCCAGGTTCGGCTTCTAAGTATTTTGAATCTTGCCAATCAAGCGCAACATCTTTGATAAACTGGAAAGCATCGGGATATTTTTCGTAATTTTCAATTAAATCGGCAGCCATTTGCAAAGGAGAATACATGGTGACATACAATGCCAATTGTTTGCACAAAGTTGTATGGACTTGTTCCGTTTTCGATTTGTCGTAATGGCTCATTTTAATTTCAAAAATGCCCGGCGTGTAATCCATCGGTCCACCAAGCAATCTTGTAAAGGGTAAAATCGTTTCGTGCATTGGCGGATTCCCTGTGCTCCAAGCATTGAATTCATTGCCACGAGCGGCTTCGGCTGCGATGTAATTCGGATAAGTTCTATTGTAACCAGTTGGTCTTGAAGATTCGTGTGAGTTGAGCATCAATTCATGATCTGCAAATCGTTTGGCTACAAAGTTAAAATGATTGACCATGGTTTGTCCGTCATGAAATTCGCCACGCGGAATAATTTTGCCTACATAACCTGATTTTGCGGCTGGGTAATTGTACTTTTTCATCAACGCCAATGCGCGGTCTAAATGTCTTTCGTAATTGGCCACCGAACCCGATGTTTCATGGTGCATGATCATTTTGACGTTTTTAGATTTGGCGTAAGCCGTGATTGCTTCTAAATCAAAGTCGGGGTAAGGAGTCACGAAGTCAAAAACTTCTTCCTTCCAATTGCCAAACCAATCTTCCCAGCCTACATTCCAACCTTCGACCAGAACGCCATCGAAACCGTTTTTGGCCGCAAAATCAATGTACCTTTTTGTGTTTTGGGTTGTGGCGCCGTGTTTTCCTGAAGGAATTAAATCTTGCGTGGATACATTTTGTGCGTTTTGCGAGCCTGCATAATCCCAAGTTGATTTCCCGATGTGCATTTCCCACCAAATCCCGACATATTTCATGGGTTTAATGAAAGAAGTATCCTCGATTTTACAAGGTTCGTTGAGGTTCAAAATCATCTTGGAAGCCACAATATCTCTGGCATCATTGCTAATCATAATAGTTCTCCAAGGAGAAACGCAAGGCGCTTGCAGATAGGCTTTGTCGCCAATGGCATTTGGAACCAAATGGGAAGTTAATTTGTTGTTTTTTACATCTGCATCAAGGTGCATCACGGGATAATTGACCACTGCAGCTTCAAAAATATTAAGATACAAACCCGAAGGTGATTTCATCATCAAAGGCGATTGTATTACGTATTTTCCGGGAATAGATTTCACGCCAATACCATTATTCAGATTCAATTTTGTATTATCGATTTCGGAAAATTTGGTTTCGTTGTACACATATTCGTTACTGTCAAAATCGCCTGGAATCCAAAAAACTTTGTTGTTTTCTGTTAAATTAAATTGTGTTTCTTCACTAGAAATGATGAAATAATTCAAGTCTTTTTGTTTTGGAAAATCATATCTAAAGGCAACACCTTCGTCAAAAACCCGGAAGATAATATTCATTTTTATGCGAGTTTCCTTTTGAATCAACGAAATTGTGAGCTCGTTGTAGTGATTTACAATACTGGATTGTTCTCCTAAAACGGGTTGCCAAGATGTGTTGAAAGTACCACTTTTGGAATTTTCAATTTCAAAATTGGCATCCAAGGCGGGTTTATCCTTTAGTTTTATTCCTAAAGTACTTTCTGCAATTACAACTTTATTGTTGTAATTTATTGAATATGATGGTTGTCCAGAAGTTGTTAATTTGAATGCAACGGCCATTTTCCCAGATGGCGATGGTATGTTTTGGCTAAAACTCACGTAACCAAGTAATAGTATTAAAAAGGAGGCTAATTTTTTCATTGTAAATAATATATTTATTTGATATTTAAATGCAAATATGGCAATTGATTGTCGAACTTGTATCAGTATTGCCATCTTTTTTTGCTGATTTAGTATTGGGAAGAACATATTTGTTTCGCTTTACATTTAATGACTGTCTTTAGAACTTACTGTTTTCTTAAATAATAGCACATAAATAAACCTGATTAGAAGGATTTGCATTGATTTAACTATGATTCAAAAATTTGGGTCTTACGGCTTTTCATTGGTAAATCTATCTGATCAATCCTGATTCGTCGGAGCTATTATTATATAGGGATATTTTGCACATTTGGGTGCTTGGTTTTTCTCCGTATAATATTATTTATTCGTGACCAAGGCTGATTGCTTTGTCTTTCAAGATTAAGCTCAGTATTGGAAATGAAAAGCTTTTTCAATCTTTGATTGAAAACTTTTTTTGAAAGTATTTGATTCCTTGAGCAAGCTCAAAATGGACAAGATACGGAGTAAATGTATAATAAAAAATCCTTAAACTACTGCTAAAAAGCGTGTTTAAGGATTTATGAAGTGACCGCGGCTGGATTCAAACCAGCAACCTCTTGAGCCGTAATCAAGTGCGCTATTCAGTTGCGCCACGTGGCCATTTTTTGTGAGTGCAAATATAGGGAATTTTAGCAATTTTGCAAATAGTACTTTAAAATTTAATCATTTTTTTATAAAATCTAAAATCTAAAATCTGCAATTTACAATCAACAATCTAATGCTCTTGTAGTTACGTAGTATCGATAACCAATGATTGCCATTTGCCATTTTTTGGCTTTGGCCAAATCCAGTCTTTTTTTGGTAAAGCTTGGAAGTAAAAGCTTGTTGATTCTTGCTAAAAATTTGTACATAACTTTTTTTCGCAAATATATAAAAAAAAGACGGTCTTGATTAAAACCGTCCTTCTCACGTTTAAGGAAATATTATTTTGCAAGTATCTTCTTTTGGTATTCTTGCATTTTTTTTTCATAGATTTTCATCTTTTTATCAAAATCCTCCATTGCAGCATTAAAAGGCTCCATTTGTTTGTCAAATTCTTCCATTTGTTTGTCAAACGCTTTCATTTGTGGTTCCAAGGCTTCCATTTTTTTATTAAAATCCTCCATTTTGCTGTCAAATTCTTTCCAAGCTTTTTTGTCTCCATGTATCGGGTCACCTTTTGGCGCTTTCGGGGCTTTAGGAAATACAGGCGGTTTTGGATTTTTTAAGGTAAATTTAGGCGGTGTTGGCGGCGTTGGTGGATTTGGAATATCATTATCATCTGCAGATTGATTGATAGTTTTTGTGGTAATCCGTATTGTTTTTTCATTTGTGTTGACATCTATTTTATCAATCTTATTTTGTTCTAGTTGTAAAAGTTCATTTTTATCTACTTTTTCGTCATTGATATAGATGTCATTGTCGTTTAGTTTTTTAGAAAAATTTTTGGTAATAATTCGAATGGTTCCATTTTCGGATTCTTTAAGAACATCCAAACTTTCAAGTTCACTAGGATCTAATTTCGCTAAATCATCCTGACTTACTTTTGAACCGTTAACAAACATTTCTTTTTTGATTGAAACAGAAGGCGCGTTTGGTGCAATTAAAACACTTTTTTGGTTGATATCCATTTCATCATCTGTTCCAAAATTGGCGGTTAATTCTCCGTTTTCATTTTTAGAAATAATAATTCCAAAAGTATTGATTGCCTCTGATCCTTTAGTTGCCATTTGTAAAGTAATTTCTTTACCTTTTTTTAAGTCAACTTTTATTCCAGTCAATTCATTTTTAGCGTTTCTTTTTACGCTTGAAAAAGTAGCAGTAATGGCGTAGTTTTCTTTTAAAGCCTTCGTTTTTTCTTTTAATTCTGCATCGGTAGTATTTTTGTTAATTTTGTATACATCTACCGATTTTTCAACTGATTTTGCATTTTCAACCGTATTGGATTCCGATTCTTTTTCTTGCGCAACGACTTTCACCTGAAAGAAAAATACAAATGCACCTAATAGCGGAAATACAAATGCATACTTCCAATAATTCCTTTTGTTTGATTGATTTTTGTTTAACATAACGATTCGTTTTTTGATTAATGATTGATAAAAATGATTACTAATGGCAACACAATTTTCCTGTGTTGTTATTTTTAAAAGTGTCAATTGATAAGCTTTTTTGTCGGATATTATTTTAGAAGCTTCGCAATCAGCTATGAATTCCAGATTTTGTAAGATGGCTTTTTTGTACAACCAAACCAGCGGATTGAACCAAAAAATGATACAAAACAGTCTTGAAATTAAAACGTCAATAGTATGGTTTTGTGTGCTGTGTACTTTTTCGTGTTCTAAAATGTTTTCCAATTCTGTGTCGCTGTATAGTGATGCGTTATACACAATAGAATTGAAATAAGAAAAAGGCGAAACATTTTCGGTTACATTGATAAACTTAAAATCGTTTTGTTTTTGAATGGTTTTGCCTTTTAGAATCTTTGATAAACTGTAAAAATCAAAGGCGAATTTCATCAGTAAAATTAATATTCCAATCGAATACGCAATTCCAAAAATTATATACCAGTTGATTTCAAAGGCTTCATTTTCGACAGTATTTGTCACAGGAATTTTTGACCAATCAAAATTAGTTGGAATTGGATCCACCCAAACAATTTTTGTAAATACCATTAATGGCAAAACGACCGAGCTGATTAATCCCGCCAATAAATACCAACGGTTGCTGTTGAAAAAAGTTTCTTTTCGCAACAATATATGATAGGACAAATAAAACATTCCGATTAGTCCACTAGATTTGATGAGGTAAATGAATAGCGTTTCCATACGATTATTTATTTTCGATCATCGCTAAAATCTCGCGTAATTCTTCGGCTGATATTTTTTCTTCTTTGGCAAAAAACGACACCATATTTTTATAGGAACTATCAAAATAAGTGTCAATTGCTGTGTTCATGAACCTCTTTCTGTAGTCTTCCATCTTAACGATAGGAAAGTATTGATGGGTGTTTCCAAAAGCATTGTGGGATACAAAACCTTTTTCTTCAAGGTTTCTAATAATGGTCGAAAGTGTGTTATAATGTGGTTGTTCTTCAGTGATTTCCGCCATTACTTCTTTTACAAAAGCCTTTTTTAGCTTCCATAAAATTTGCATAATTTCCTCTTCTTTGTTGGTCAGTTTTTGCATAGTTGTATCGTTTTTGTCTTTCTTGAAACAAACGTACAACTATATTTTTAGTTATTAAACTATTTTTATAGTTATTTAACTAAATTTTAAGTTTATAATAAAATAACTGTGATTTCTGCAGCTCACACTTTCAATTGCCACGGGTTCAAACCCGTGGCAATTCATTTATTCTTGTAGAATTTATGCTGATATTCTTTTTTCTGCCAACAACATTCGATTGAGCCAAACACAACAAAAAGCCGCGAACATTCCTAATGAACCCATAAAAATCCAATTGGCTTGATAACCAAAATGCGCAATAATATCGAGCCCTGTTTTAGAACAAGCAATATGGGATAGACTAAAACTCATTGTAAATAACCCCATATATTCTCCCTCTTGTCCTTTTGGTGCTCGGTTGAGTGCTACAGCGTTAGAAAATGGAAATGCCAAGATTTCTCCAAAACTCAGGAAAACAATACTTACCACTAAAATAGCAACCCAAAAATCAAGTAATAAAACAAAATATCCTAAGGCAACACACAAAGCACCGTAGGCAATAATTTTAATTTTGTTCAATTTTTTCCGTTCTACGATGCTCACAATAGGCATTTCGAAAAAGAAAACCAGTAAGCCATTTAAAGAAAGTAGCAATCCAGTTTGGACTTCGGTCAAGCCAAATTTTTCGCTGTGATACAAAGGAAGTGTTGTAAATATTTGAAAAAACACCATCACAATAATAAATATTGTGAATAGAAGCAACCAAAAGGGTTTGTCTTTATAAATTGATTTTTTGATTATTGTTGCGGGGCTTTCGCCCACGGCTAGTGGAATTCTTTTTTTCTCTTTGACCATCAGAACAAAAATCAGAATGGCAATAATACAAGAACTTCCATCAACCCAAAATAAACCTTGATAGCCCATTCCTAAAATAATCAAACCGCCTAAAGTTGGGCCAGCGGAGAAACCAAGATTTACTGCCAATCGGACTAATGTCAGTGCGCGAACTCGATTTTCGGGTTTGGCATACACGCTTAAAGACACAAACATGGCGGGGCGAAACATGTCAGCGATGGTCATAAGGCCAAACATTCCTATACATAAACCCCAAAAACTCGTGATATATTGCAACACAAAAAACAAAATTCCACTTGTAAATAGGCTAAAAACCATGATCTTATAAAACCCAATTTTGTCGGTTAGTTTGCCACCAAGCCACGAACCCAACATCGAACCCAAACCAAAAGCCACCATAATCCATCCTACTTCACCATAAGTAAAATGTAGATTTTCTTTCAAATATTTTGATAAAAAAGGCAAAACCATTGTGCCAGCACGATTGATAAAAGTGATCATTGCCAGAATCCAAACCTCACGCCTGAAGCCTCTAAAATTATTTATGTATGAGCGAAGTCCTGATCTAAGCATAAAGAAATTTCTTGGCTGCAAAGCTACAAAGATTTTATTATCAGTCCTTGCTTGGCAAAGCGCAATATTCAATGAAACAATAACTTTGTGCCTTACTAACTTTTAAACTATTTTTGCTAAAAATTATAAAATGCGAACTTTTCTAACATTACTATTATTAGCGCTATTTAATCTTGGTTTTGCCCAAGATAAATTTGATGTTACCGCTGTCGAAAAATTCCAAAAAGATTTAAATGTCGAGTATGCCGACGCTAAAACAAGTCCTTTGATGGCTGAAGATTTAGCAGTTTTCAAGGCATTGGATTTTTATCCAATAAACGAAAAGTTTTTTGTAGTAGCAAAATTCGTTAGAACAGCGGACGAGAAACCATTTAAAATGAAAACATCGACCGCTAGAAAACCAATGTATGTAAAATTCGGTGAAGCTCATTTTGAAATTGATGGAAAACCTTTCCAATTAAATATTTACCAAAACATTGAATTATCCAAAAAAGAGGAATATTTAGACTATTTGTTTTTGCCTTTTTCAGATTTAACTTGTGGTAAAGAAAGTTACATTGGCGGAAAATATATCGATTTGAAAACGCCAACTGGAGATACCATAATTATCGATTTTAATCAATCTTACAATCCGTTATGTGCTTATAATCATAAATATTCTTGTCCAAAAGTGCCATTAGAAAATGATTTGAAAATCGAAATCAAAGCGGGCGTAAAAAAATTCCACGACTAATGAAATACTTCAATCTTCATACACATCAATATACCAATCAACCCGATGTTTTGGAATTGGTCAATCAATATCCTCAGGAATTTGATGACTCAATTCCGTTTTATTCTATCGGAATTCATCCGTTGTATATTGATGAAAATAGGTTGGAAAGCGATTTTGAAGTGGTGAACAAAAAATTAGCTTTGCCCGAATGTTTGGCTCTTGGCGAATGTGGACTAGATAAACGAAGCGAAACACCTTTTGAAACACAACAGACCGTTTTCGAAAGACAATTGGCTTTGGCAGAAAAATACCAGAAACCAGTTGTGATTCATTGTGTTGCCGCTTTTCAAGAACTGATTGAAATCAAGAAAAGATTGAAGGTAAGTGTTCCAATGATTGTTCATGGATTTTCAAAAAAAATAGAATTAGCGCAACAATTGATTGATAATGGATTTTATGTTTCATTTGGAAAAAATTTGTTGCGAAATCCCGAATTGGAATCGGTTTTTAAAAGTATTCCAAAAGATAGATTCTTGTTGGAAACCGATATGGTCGAAGAAGGAATTACAGCTGTGTATGATTTGGCAGCAAAATATAAGGAATTAGAATTAAGTGAATTACAAGAGATTGTAAGTAAAAATTATAATAAAGTTTTTGTCATTTCGACGAAGGAGAAATCACATAACGCGAGCAACTAATGCGATTTCTCCTTCGTCGAAATGACAAAGTTATACAGTAATAGTTTTTAAATTAATGACTTAAAATGGTTGGCTAAAATTTCACAATCTTAGGAGCTCTAAACGCCAAACCAAAAACAACAAACAACAAACAAAATGGCAGAATGGACAGAAAGAGCTGAGCTCTTATTTAAAACCGAAGGATTAAATAATTTAAAAAACGCTAATGTATTAGTGGTAGGATTGGGTGGCGTGGGCTCTTTTGCAGCCGAATTTTTAGCAAGAGCCGGAGTCGGAAAAATAACCATTGTAGATGGCGATATTGTCGATATTACTAACATTAACAGACAATTGCCCGCTTTGCATTCGACAGTAGGACAACCCAAAGTAACCATTGTTGGCGACCGCTTAATGGACATTAATCCCGAATTGGAATTGACAAGAATTAGGGAATTTCTTTCGCCAGAAAGAGCTTTCGAAATTGTTACGGAAGAGTATGATTATGTTTTGGATTGCATCGACAGCATTACACCCAAACTAAATTTAATCATTGCCGCCAAACGCAAAAGAGTCAAAATAATTTCTTCGATGGGTGCTGGAGGAAAAATGGAAGCTTCGAAAGTAAAAGTTGCCGACATTAACAACACAATGAATTGTTTCTTAGCAAAAACGGTTCGCCGTAGATTGAAAGAATATAAAATTGACAAATTGAAAGTCGTTTTTTCTTCAGAAATTCAAGATGATAGTAGTTTGAAAATGACCGATGGTTCTAATTATAAAAAATCTTTTTACGGAACAAACAGCTATATGCCGGGATTATTTGGTTTATACGCCGCCGAAACGGTCATTCGTTATTTGTTGAATAAATCTGCAATCTAAAATCTGCAATCTAAAATCTGCAATCTGAAATGAAGTATCTAAAACTCATTCGCTACCAAAACCTCTTAATGCTCGCATTTATGCAGCTTATTTTTAGATATGGTTTTCTGGAATTGCAAAATATTCCGTTGGCTTTGTCTGATTGGCAATTTGCTTTGCTGTTATTGTCAACAATTTCTATTGCTGCAGGTGGTTATATTATCAACAATATTTTTGATGTAGAAACGGATACTGAAAACAAACCCGAGAATGTAGTTGTAGGCAAATACATTTCCGAAAATAGGGCCAACAATCTGTATATTGGATTTACGGTTATTGGAGTTAGCATCGGTTTTTATTTGTCGAATGTTTTTGATAAACCAAGTTTTGCTTCTATTTCTATTGTTATTGCAGCAACACTTTATTTTTATTCTTCCAGCTTAAAGCAAAGTTTATTAATTGGCAATTTTGTTGTGGCTTTAATGCTTTCTTTTAGTCTAATGGTTTTAGGGATTTTTGATTTGATTCCGGTAACTAATGACGAAAATAGGCCTGTTATGGGCATGCTTTTCGGCATTCTTTTGGATTATGCCATCTTTGCTTTTATCATCAATTTTATTCGCGAAATTGTAAAGGATTTACAGGATTACCAAGGAGATTTTAATGAAGGTATGCAAACTTTGCCCATAGTTTTAGGTCTAGGAAGAACAACAAAATTGGTTTTTGCAATTAGTTTTGTTCCGTTAGTTTTAATTTTAAATTATATTAATTCACATTTGTTTGCAGCGGAGTTAATTTATAGTACACTATATGGCATAGCTTTAGTCGCTGCGCCTTTAATTTATTTTACAGTAAAAATGTGGTCGGCAAAGACTAGTCAAGATTATCATCATTTGAGTACTGTTTTGAAGTGGATTTTGTTTTTCGGAATCCTTTCGATTGCTGTAATCAACCTAAACATTAAATATAATGGTTAAGAATAAATTACAAAAATACAAGTTGATTTTGGCATCGGGTTCGCCAAGACGCCAACAGTTTTTCAAGGATTTAGACCTCGATTTTGAAATTCGATTGAAAGAAATCGAAGAAATTTTCCCTCCAGAATTGAAAGCAGAGGAAATCACCAATTATCTAGCCGAGCTGAAAGCCAGTGCTTTTGAAGGAGAATTGAATGAAAATGAAATACTGATTACCAGTGACACTATAGTTTGGCACAACAACAAAGCCTTGGGAAAACCAAAAGACGCAAAAGATGCATTTGAAATTCTAAAATCATTTTCGAATGCCACTCATGAAGTAATTACATCAGTTTGTTTTAAAACCAATGTTAAATCGACAGTGATTTTTGAAGTAACAAAAGTTACTTTCAACGCATTAAGTGACGAATCTATTTTGTATTATATAGAAAAATACAAACCATTTGACAAAGCTGGAGCTTATGGAATCCAAGAATGGATTGGTTTTGTCGGTGTTTCAAAAATTGAAGGTTCGTATGCGAATGTAATGGGAATGCCAACCGATAAAGTTTACGAATATTTGAGTACTTTAGCCTAAAATCATAATTATGGAATATTTAAGGGATTACACAAGGGAATTAGTGGTATCAGGAATTCTACTATTTTTGGTAGTTATAGCTCGAATATTCGTTTCAAAATTGGTAAGAAGTTTTGCCAAAAGAAGCCAAACTATAGAAAAACGAACCCGATTGGTGCTCAAATACATTCATTTATTCATCAATATTTTCGCCACAATTGCTTTGATAATTATTTGGGGAGTTCAGACGAAAGATATTTTCGTAGTATTTTCATCGGTAGCAACAGTTGTTGGAGCAGCCATGTTTGCAACATGGTCTATTTTAAGCAATATCACCTCAGGAATCATCTTGTTCTTTTCAGTTGCTTTTAAGATTGGAGACTATATTATTATTCATGACAAAGATTTTCCAATCGAGGCCGAAATAGAAGATATTGGGGCATTTCATGTTTATTTGAGAACAAAAAATGGAGAAATAATTGTTTATCCTAATAATTTAATGTTGCAAATAGGAATTACAATTTTAAAACATCCGGACGAAGATAAGGAGCTTACCGATTAATTTTACTGGAAATTTTATAAGGATTCCTTTAAATTTTATAAATCTTTGCAAAAATAAATCTACTACATTTGTTGGTCATATCTTTTTTCAAAGTGCAATGATTTTGACAAAACCCAATACTATTTTTTGATGTTTCCGAAACATAAAATCAGCTGCATTGTTTTTATCTTATGTTGCTTTCAGCTATGCTATGCGCAAGAAATTGAGCCCAAAAAAGACAGCTCAAAAGTTTATAAGGATATTCAGTTATTTTCCACAAAATATAGATTCACTAAATTTTTGCATAAGTTAATTTTTAGACCGATCGATGCCAGGCAAAAAATAGAAACTAAAGTAATTTCGCATCATTACCAAACTTATGAAGGCAAAATTATCCGAAGAATCAAAATTGTTACCCTTGATCCTTTTGGTTTTTCTGAAATAGATTCTACCAAGAAACCCCGAAATTGGGTAGAGAAAAATGGAAATTCAATCCACATAAAAACAAAAAAATTAGCCATACGGAATGTGTTACTTATCAAAGAGAATAGACCCTTGGATTCTTTGTTGGTTAAGGAATCGCTCCGTTTATTAAGAGCCCAAAGCTTTATCAATAGAGTGGACATTACACCCCAACTTGTCACAAAAGATGGAGATTCGGTTGATATTTCTATCCGTGTTTTAGATACCTGGAGTTTGATTCCACGATTTTCAATGTCTAATAGCAACACCAACTTGCAATTGAATGAACGCAATTTTTTCGGATCAGGACATACCTTGAATGGCCAATATCAGAAAAGAAATCTAGACCAAAATAATGCGTACAATTTAGAGTATGTGGTTCCAAACATCAAAAATACCTTCATCAGAACGGCTGTACTTTATAACGAAGATTTGGAAGATAATTTTAAAAAATCCATTTCAATAGATCGTCCCTTTTTCTCGCCTTTTGCCAAATGGGCTGGCGGCGTTCATATCAGTCAACAAATAAGAAATGATTCACTTTCAGATGCTAATTTGTTGCTGTCTAGACAACGATTTAAATTCAATACAAAAGATTTCTGGGCTGGTTATGCGTTCCGAATTATGCACAATACTACTGAGGAAAGTCGAGTAACCAATTTAATTGTATCAGCTAGGTATTTGAATTTAGATTACCTCGAAAAACCAAGTATCAGCTATGATCCCATCGATTTTTTTTCGTCAGAGCGATTTTTTCTGTCTGGAATTGGTATTTCTACCCGCAAGTTTGTTCAAAGCAAGTACATTTTTAGAAACGGAATTATTGAGGATATTCCAATTGGAAGAATATTTGGTATCACTACAGGTTACCAATTTAAAAATGGCAACGAACGTTTTTACACTGGTGGACAAGCCTCTTATGGTAATTATTTTAAATGGGGATTTTTGAGTTTCAACTTAGAAATGGGTACATTTTTTAATAAATCTGTCAACGAGCAAAGTGGTTTTAGTTTTCAGGTCAATTATTTTACCAATCTGTTTGACATTGGAAAATGGAAACTTAGGCAGTTTATCAAGCCGCAGTTTACTTATGGGCTAAGGCGACAAAATTCTGTTGGAGACCAATTGAACATCAACGAGGAATTAGGAATTCAGGGTTTCAAAAATGGAATTTATGGTAATAAAAAAATGATGTTGACTTTTCAGACCCAAACCTATTCGCCTTGGAATGTTTTTGGTTTTCGAGTAAATCCCTATTTAAACTACACGATTTCAATGCTTGGGAACGAACAAAATAGATGGATCGAAGCCAAAGCATATTCAAGAATTGGGCTTGGATTTATAATAACCAATGACTACTTGGTGTTTAGCAGCTTTCAAATTTCCTTTTCTTATTTCCCAACAATTCCAGGAAATGGAAATAATGTTTTTAAAACCAATGCTTTAGAAACCTCGGACTTTGGCTTTCAAAATTTTGAGTTAGACAAACCACGGACTGTGATTTATAAATAGATTTGAATTACATTGACATACTTTTAATCTTCAAATAGCAGCTTTACAATAAAGTGAATTAAAGTCATTATGTTGGTGATAATTTATTTTCAAAAGAAATGAACATTATTTTCAATTATCGAAAGTCACTTTACCAGTTTCAATATCATACAAAGCTCCAATAATCGCAACTTTTTTAGCTTTGTAAAACTCTTTCAAAATAGGTTCGGCTGTTTTCAAAGCGGTAACGCCATGTTCGATATTGGCCTTAATAGCTTTATCAAGATTTAATTTGTGGTGTCTTGATAAATTTTTTTCTTCTTCTTCGTTTTCTATGTATTCGATTATTTTTTTGATGTGGTCTAAATGGTCATAATGTCCTTCGGATTTGATGAATGCTTTTAAAGCACCACAATCCTTGTGCCCCATGACAATCACCAATTTACAGCCCAAATGTTCAACAGCATACTCAATACTTCCCAATTCATAGTCTCCCATCACATTTCCAGCGGTGCGAATTGAAAAAATATCGCCAAGACCTTGATCAAAAACCAATTCGGCAGGCACTCTCGAATCTGAGCAACTCACCACAATGGCAAAAGGATGTTGTCCTTTTTTAAGTTCTCGTAACCTTTCGAGTGTTTCATCGGGATGAACTGGTTTTCCGGCTGCAAATCGTTTGTTTCCTTCTTCTAGTTTTTGAATTGGTGTTAAATTTGGTTTTACAGCTTGATTACAAGCAAAAAAAACGCTTATGAATAGCAAATAGAGAAGTTCTTTTTTCATGATAATTTTCTTAAATTATTCTACTAATAAGGCTATTTAAAAAATACTGAATGCAATTTTTTAGTGTTATCAAGCACCAAATTTAGACACGCGAAACCGCATAAATATTGATATTTATCATATTTTGAATTTATACCCTATTAAAGACACACATTCATAAAATTAAAACGATATAGTTTATATCTTGTTATTTTTCGATTATGTAACACTTGTTACTGAACAAAAAATATTGCCCCTATATCTTTGCCCCATAATCAAAACAATCATTATGAGGAAAATCAATTTAATAGTATTCATTGGAACGCTTTCCATTTCAACTTTAAGTTTTGGGCAAGACACTTTGACCATTTCCAAAAAAGAGATTGGGCAAAAAGCCAACGACAAAAATCTACAACTCCAGATTGCGAATCAGGCGTTCAAATCGGCACAAGCTGATTACCGACAATCCAATGCTTTGTTTTTACCAAGCATCACAGCATCGCACACCGCAATTTCAACCACAAATCCCTTGATGGCTTTTGGTTCGAAATTGAATCAGGAAGTGTTGACGGCTGCGGATTTTAATCCCGCCTTGTTGAATGACCCAGCAGTAATCCAAAATTACGCTACCAAAATTGAGGTTTTGCAACCGCTTATCAACGTAGATGGTTTCTACGGACGTCAAGCTGCCAAGTCCAAAATGGAAGCCTTTCAATTGCAAACCGAACGCACCGGAGAATACTTGGCTCTCGAAGTCAACAAATCTTTTATGCAATTGCAACTAGCTTACAAAGCTGTAAAAGTTTTGGAAAAAGCCAATGCCACAGCCGATGCCAATTTGAAACTCATTGAAAATTATTTCAACCAAGGCATTCTTCAAAAAACAGATGTTTTGTCGGTGCAAGTTCGTGTCAACGAAATCAAAAACCAATTGCAATACGCCAAAAGCAATGTGCAAAACGCTTCCGATTATTTGGCTTTTCTTTTGAATGAAGACAATGCCAATAAAGTGTATAAACCTTTGGAAGAATTAGATAATACTATTTCCATTTCAAACAGCAATACAACCCTTTCTGGTAATAGAAAAGACATTTTGGCAATGGATAAATCATCTGAAGCTTATGCCAAAATGTATCAATCGAGCAAGATGAATTTCTTGCCAACACTGAACGCTTTTGGAAGTTATGAATTATATGACGACACCCTTTTTGGGACCAATGCACAAGGGTATATGGTGGGAGCGCAATTGTCTTGGAAAGTTTTTGACGGCTATAAATCTATTGGAAAAATGGAAAAAGCCAAAGCCGAATATCAAAAAGCGGAAGTCGAAAATCAACAATATAAATCGCAAAGCCAATTGGAACTCAACAAAACAAACCGTCAGTTGAAAGACGCCGAAAACAAGGTCAATCTTGAAAAATTAGCTTTAGAACAATCGCAAGAAGCCTACCGAATCAGAAGCAATAGATTCACACAAGGCTTAGAAAAAACCACTGATTTATTGCAGGCAGAAACTCAAATGTTCCAGAAAGAATTACAATTGCTGCAAGCGGTTTTCGAATATGATTTTACACAGGAATATTTGCAATTTTTAACAAAATAAATAAAAATTTTAAACGCATAGAATCATAGGAAAAAAGAGTTGGATAGCCCAATTCTTGGGTTCACATAGCTATGATTCGCTATCGAAAAGTGAAACGTCTTTCAAAATTAACACGATCTATGTTTCTATGCGTTTCAAAAATAAGTTGAATTGTCCTCAAAAGGGGAATGAATACATAAAAGAAAAAACAACAAATTAAAGTTATCAATATGAAAAAAATAATAGCCATCCTCTCCATTTCCGCAGTTTTCCTAACTTCTTGTGGAGGAGACAAAAAAGAAACAAT
>CAMCTL010000068.1 GCA_945878515.1 Flavobacterium psychrophilum
GAGCAAATAGAAGCTGCCATACTGGCTTCTGTTCAAAAGGGGAAAACCATTTCATCGGTTATTTATGGGGATGGCAAAGCAGGAATACAAATTGCCAATTTATTAGCCGAATTACCGTTGCAGTTTCATAAAACCATTATGTATTAAGATTTTTTATTTAATAACTGGCAAAACATTATGAGAATCGGTAGTAACCCTCAAAAGAGTGAAGAACAAATTAAATTAACAACCCATCATAGAATAGTAGTGGTTGTTTATATACCTAACGAGGAGGGCTTTTATAAAGATTCTTTCGAGGTGTTTAAGATTTGTCTAAATTCATTGGTTTCAACAATAAATTCTTCAGCCGCAATTACAGTCGTTAACAATGGATCACATAAAAAAGTAATTGATTTTTTGAACCTTTATTTAGAAAGTAAAAAGATAGACTCCCTAATATCTCACAATACTAATATTGGAAAAATTGATGCATTAATTGGTGCGGCAAGAGGTTCGAGAGAAAAATATATTACCCTTACAGATTCTGATATACTTTTTGTTACGAGTTGGCAAGAAAATGTTGAAAAGGTCTTCTCTAATTTTCCTAATGTAGGTTCCGTTTCACCGATTCCAGTAAGAATAGCTGAAATGTTTGGAACGTCATCAGTTCTAAAGTATATCTTATTGCGGAAAATAAGATTTAAATCAGAACCAATACTAGAAAATTTTGTAGATTACAATCGTTATTTGGAAAGTATTAATTGGGATTTGGAGATTAAAAAAGATAATAAATGGAACGTAGTTGAGAAAAATAAGTGTAAAGCTAACATTGGAAGTGGGCATCAAGTTTTAACTTTAGATAGAGATATTTTTTTTAAAAAAATTCCAACAAATCCATCTTTAACACTAGTTGGTGGAACCTCCGAAAATGATTATGTCGATTTTCCTATAGATAAATCAAATAAGCTTCGTTTGGCGACCTATTATAACTATGCTTTTCACATGGGAAATAAATTAGAAGATTGGATGGTTGAAAAACAGAAATTAAATAGAAAAACAGATAAAATTGAAAATGAGCAATTTGATTTTCATTCAACAGATTTGAATAATAGTTATATATATAACAAGTATTTTGGGTTTAAAAAAAAAATAATTAAAAAGTTGTTTTATCTTCTTTACAAGTAAACCAATGAAAATTCTAGCCATCATCCCAGCTCGTGGAGGTTCTAAAGGAGTTCCAAGGAAAAATATCAAGCTTTTAAGCGGAAAACCTTTATTGGCATATACTTCGGATATTGCTTTGCAATCCCATCATTTGGCTGAAGTTATTGTTTCTACGGATGATAATCAAATTGCCGAAGTGGCCAAAAGTTTGTCATTAACGGTGCCTTTTCTAAGACCTATGGAATTGGCTCAAGATGCGACGCCAACAATTGATGTGATTATTCATGCCTTGCTTTGGTACCAAAATCAAAATATCTTTTTTGATGCCGTTTGTCTTTTGCAAGTGACAAGCCCATTTAGAACTGTTACGTTTTTGGATGAAGCTATCGAAAAATTTATTTCGAGCGGTTGTGACTCTTTAATATCGGTGCAAAAAGTGCCACACGAATACAACCCTCATTGGACATTTGAAGTAAATGAAAATGGAAATTTAAAAATTGCCACAGGCGAAAACGAAATTATCCCCCGCAGACAGGAACTTCCAGTAGCCTACCATAGAGACGGAAGTATTTATATTACCAAAACCGAGGTGCTTTTAGAAGAGCATTCTTTATACGGGAAAAGTACCGCTTTTATTGAGTCGGATTCTTCGTTTTATGTCAATATTGATACTATGGAAGATTGGAAAAGAGCAGAACAAATGATTCAAACAAAAACAAAGTAAATGTGCGGAATTGCAGGAATTATTGGCGAGTATGGCGATGATCAATTAGGTGCAATGCTACTAAGTCAGCACCATCGTGGACCTGATGCAACAGGGAAATATTTCGATGAAGGATTCGTTGCTTTAGGACACAATCGTTTGGCAATAATTGATTTGTTGCCACAATCTAATCAGCCATTTAGGGATAATTCTGGAAGGTATGTACTGGTTTTTAACGGAGAAATTTATAATTATATTGAAATTAAAGCCGCTTTGCAAAACCATTATGTTTTTAAAACCGAATCAGACACAGAGGTTTTGTTAGCTGCCTATATCGTTTACGGAAAAGACTGTCTGGAAAAATTTAACGGAATGTTTGCCTTTGCCATCTGGGACAGTCAGGATAAAAAATTATTTGCTGCCCGAGACCGGTTTGGCGTTAAACCTTTTTTTTACAGTTGTTTCAATGAAAATTTCTATTTTTCGTCAGAAATCAAAGCCATACACGCCGCAGGAATTCCAAAAATATCCAACGATAGGATTTGGGCATCTTATTTTGCTTATGGTTCTTATGGTATGCCAAATGAGACGTTTTGGGAACACATCTCGCAATTGCCTGGTGGTCATTTCTTAGAATACGAAAATAATGTTTTAACGATAGAAAAATGGTACTATTTTGAAAAAGAAGTAGCCAAACAACCCAAAAATTTATCTTTCAATCAAGCCAAAGATTATTATATTTTGCTTCTTAGAGATAGTATAAATTTGCGTTTTAGAGCGGATGTGCCTGTTGGTTTCAATATCAGTGGAGGATTAGATAGTTCAGTATTGTTGGCAACCGTACATGGACAAAATATACATAATGAAAATTGCAAAGCCTACACCTTTTATTGCAATGACGCCAAATATGATGAATTGCCGTGGGTTGAAAAAATGATTACTATTACTAAAAATCCGTTAAAAAAAGTACTATTTGAATCCAGTGAAGTGGCTGATTATTCTGAAATAATAGCTTCGTATCAGGATGAACCTTACGGAGGAATTCCTACATTGGCTTATGCTAAAATTTTTGAACAAGCCAGAAAAGACGGCGTGTTAGTATTGCTAGACGGACAAGGAATGGACGAACAATGGGCAGGTTATGATTATTATACACAAACGAATGAAGCAACAATACAAGGTGTAAAAGATTCTCCTTATAAAACCAGCATGCTTTCCGATGCTTTTTTGGCACAAGCAGAGCAACCCGAATATCCAAAACCTTTTGACGATGATGTATTGAATAAGCAATATCGAGATTTATTTTACACCAAAATTCCTAGGGCAATGCGGTTTAATGATCGAGTTTCGATGGCATTTTCTACCGAGTTGAGGGAGCCTTTTTTAGATTATAGGCTGGTTGAATTTGCCTTTTCATTGCCTTTAGACTTTAAAATTAATAAAGGTATCACCAAATACATGTTGCACGAAATAGCATTAGATTTTCTTGATGCAGATTTTGTTTTTGATTATAAAAGAATCATACAAACGCCGCAACGAGAGTGGCTGGCATCCGATCTGAAAAAATGGGTATCAGACAGTTTTGATGCAATAGAAAATTCTCAATATGCCAGCTGGTTTAATAGAGATGCTCTTGATGCGGAATTGCAGCACTATTTTGACGGCAATATACAATCTAGTTTTCATATTTGGCAGTGTATTAGTTTGTATGAAATGCTATGAATTAAAAAGAGCTATTGTTAGATTTATACTAGAGCAAAACGATTTACTTAAATAATTACCGGTACTGTATTGACATATTAGTATTGGAATTTTTAACTTAAATTTATTTTTAAATAAATATTTATTAAAAACAAATGAAAAAACTTGGAATTGTCATAACAGATGGAGTTGGTTTTCGTAATTTTATTATGAGTAATTTTATTGAAGAAGCCAGTCAAAAGTTTGATGCCATTACGATATATTCGGGCTTGCCGCAGCATGCTTATAGCAATGTTACACATCCTTTAGTTACAATCAAGGAACTCGATGTTTTTAAAGAGGGCTACAGTACTTGGTTCTTCAGAAAATGGAAAGAAGTGGCTCATTTGCAACGTGGACGGGCTTTTTATGGAATGAATGATAACAAAAAAGCAAATTATCCAGGCAATAATTCACCTACTTCATTGTTAATTAAACTGATTTATTTTGTTACGTATTTTTACAGTTCAAGTCGCTCGATTCTTTTTGCCGAAAAGCTGCAATTCCTTTCCTTTTCCCGCAACAAGGTCACTTTGTCTTATTTAAAATTATTGCAAGAAGACCGACCAACTCATGTTTTTTTTACCCACCAACGGCCTTCTTATTTAGCCCCATTTTTATATGCTGTACTAAAATTGAATATTCCGGCGAGTACTTTTATTTTTAGCTGGGATAATTTAGCGTCAAAAGGCCGCATGCTGGGCACTTTTGACTTTTATTTGGTTTGGAGTAATTTGATGAAAGAGGAATTATTGACTTTTTATCCAAATGTGACCAATAAACATGTAAAAGTTGTCGGAACACCACAATTTGAGCCTTATGTCATGCCAAAATATGAAACCAAAATTGAAGAATTCTATACAAAATTTAATTTAAAAGCTGGTTTAAAGATTATTTGTTACAGTTGTGCCGATGCATCGATTGGTCAAAATGACCCTATAGTTATTCGATACATTGCACGCGCTATTAGAAATAATACTCTTGCAAAACCAAGTCAATTACTAGTTCGAACTTCTCCCGCCGAGGATGATACTAGATTCAAAGAAATTAGAGAAGAATTCCCAGAAATTGTCTGGAATGTTCCCAAATGGATGCTCACTCGTAAAAATCATGCCGAAAGTTGGTCACAGCGCGTGCCTTCTGAAGAGGATATTAAGGACTTACGTTCTTTATTGGAGTATTCTGATTTGAATATTAATATGTGCTCTACAATGAGTCTCGATTTTATGTTGTTTGACAAACCTGTCATCAATACCGTTTTTGGAAACTTAGAAAACGGATTGTTCAATGATCAAAAGTATTTGAATTATGTGCATTTTAAAAGAGTTGTTGATAGTGGCGCCGTTGTTATAGCCAAAGATGAGGACGATTTGATTAAATCCATTAATCAAGCTTTAGAAAATCCTATGGAAAGAATGATTCAAAGAAAATCAATGATTGATTTGCAAGTTAGTGAGCCACTCGAAGGGACTAGTAGAAGAATCGCCCAAGCTTTGAAGGATATTATTTAACAATTCATTTTATTTAATTAAATTGTTGAAGTTTTTTTAATTGAATTAAGTATTTTTGGTTTTTAAACACGTTTAATTCGTATTTATTTTGAAAGAAGCAACTCCTTTTTTATCTGTGGTTTCTCCGGTTTACAAAGCTGAGAAGATTATTCCTTTATTAATTCAAAGGATTGAAAATTCAGTTAGTAAAATCACCAGTAATTTTGAAATTATATTAGTAGAAGATGGCGGACCAGATAGTTCGTGGGATGTGATAGAAGCGATCGCAAAGACGAATTCTAAAATTAAGGGCATCAAACTAAGTCGCAACTTTGGTCAACATCCAGCAATTATGGCGGGATTGTCTCAAGCCAATGGCGAATGGATTGTGGTTATGGATTGTGATTTACAAGACCAACCTGAGGAAATAGAAAAATTGTATCATAAAGCGTTGGAAGGATTTGATATAGTTTTGGCCAAAAGAAAAAATAGAAAAGACGGTTTTTTAAAAAAAATGACTTCCTCGTTTTTTTACAAAATTTATGGGTATTTTACAGATACTGAATATGATAATGAGGTGGCCAATTTTGGTGTTTATCATAACAAAGTAATTCAATCTATCCTAGAAATTTCGGACACAATTAAATTTTTTCCTCTCTTTGTGAAATTTGTTGGTTACAAATCGACCTCAATTATTGTAGAGCACGCCGAAAGAGCCGAAGGAAGTACGAGTTACAGTTTTGCTAAATTATTGAGTTTGGCTTTCAATACAATAATTTCATTCTCAAATAAACCGTTGAAATTGTTTGTGAAATTTGGATTGACCATCTCTACTTTATCATTTATTATTGGTATGTACAATATTTATTTGGCATTGACCAATCAGATAGCCGTTCTTGGCTACAGTTCGATATTTGTTTCTATCTGGTTTCTGTCGGGAGTAATCATTACCACAATAGGAGTTACCGGAATATATGTAGGAAAAATATTTGACCAAACAAAGAATAGACCTGTATATATAATTGATAGAATTATTTAATTAATAACGTATGAAGATTTCATTGTTTTTGATGACAAATAAAGGCTATCAAGTTTTAAAAGCTGTAGTTGAAAATAGTTTTATTCAAAATGTTGATAAAGTTATTATTGGTTTAGACAAATCTGTACAAAACGATTATAGTAATGAAATTAAAGCGCTTTGTGAAAAACATAAAATAGAATTTTTTTTTTCAAACCAAAATTTTGAGATTGTTTCTCCTTTTTCCATAGCTATATCTTGGCGTTGGATTGTAAATTTAAAAGACAGTAAGTTAATAGTTCTACACGATTCAATTTTGCCAAAATATAGAGGCTTTGCACCATTGGTTAATGCTTTAATCAATAAAGAAGATTTTATTGGAGTTACGGCCTTATTCGCATCATCGGATTATGATACGGGCTCAATTATTTTACAACGGCAAATTCCAATCACTTACCCAATTAAAATTATTGACGCTATCGAAAAAATTTCCGCCCTTTATTCCGAAATTGTTATTTCTATCTTTGAAAAAATAAATTCAAATGTTGTTTTGGACTCTTCTGACCAAAAAGAGGAAGAAGCTAGTTATAGTTTATGGCTCGATTCAGAAGATTATTTTATAAATTGGAATGATTCTTCTACTAAAATAAAAAGATTTATTGATACTGTTGGATATCCCTATCAAGGCGCAAAATGTTTGATAAATGGAGAAATTGTAGTCATACATAATGCAACACTTGTTGAAGAAGTAAAAATTGAAAATCGTGATACAGGTAAAGTTATTTTCATTGAAAACAATAAACCGGTTGTAGTTTGCGGAAGAGGATTATTGCGTATTGAAGAAGCTGAATTTGAAACAACCAAACAAAGTCTATTACCATTAAAAAAATTCCGAACCAGATTCAAATGAATATCCCCTTCAACAAACCCTATCTTACCGGCAAAGAATTAGTCTATATTGAAGACGCTGTCAAAAAAGGCAAGATTTCAGGCAATGGCTACTATACCAACTTGTGCCATGAATTTTTCAAAAATAAATATGGTTTTAATAAATGTTTGCTTACTACTTCGTGCACAGATGCGCTAGAAATGGCGGCCATTTTGATTAATATTCAAGATGGAGATGAGGTAATTATGCCTTCCTATACTTTTGTTTCGACCGCCAATGCTTTTGTACTTCGGGGTGCTAAAATTATTTTTGCCGACAGCAGAGCAGATCATCCGGGTATCGACGAAGACAAAATCGAAGCCTTGATTACTAAGAAAACTAAGGCCATCGTTCCTGTACATTATGCGGGTGTTGCTTGCGATATGGATAAAATTATGGACTTGGCAAAAAAATACAATCTCTTTGTAATTGAAGATGCAGCTCAAGCGATTGACAGTTTTTATACAGGAAAAGATGGTATTCGAAAACCACTCGGTTCCATTGGTCATTTAGGTGCTTTTTCATTTCACGAAACCAAAAATATTATTTCGGGAGAAGGCGGCATGCTTGCCATTAACGATACTCAATTTGCTGATAGAGCAGAAATTATTTGGGAAAAAGGAACCAACCGTTCAGCATTTTTTAGAGGAGAAGTCGATAAATACGGTTGGGTTGATGTAGGTTCGAGTTTTCTACCATCTGAAATTATTGCAGCTTTTCTTTGGGCACAATTAGAGAATTTGGATGACATTCAAAAAGTTCGAAAAGAGCATTGGCATAATTATTATAAAGAACTACTACATTGGGCGATTGACAATGAAATTCAATTGCCTGTAATTCCATCTTATGCCACTAATAATGGTCACATGTTTTATTTATTTTGTAGGGACATTGACCAAAGAACCGCAATTATTAATAAATTGAAAAACAACGATATTCTTGCAGTTTTTCATTATATAAGCTTGCATTCAAGTACTTATTTTAACGATAAAAATGTTTCTCAAGAATTGCTTCATAGCGATAAGTATTCCGATTGCTTGCTTCGATTGCCTTTGTTTTATGAGTTGGATGTTCTTAATGTTATAAAGAATCTAAAAAATGAAGATTGAATCCATTATCCAAAAGACTAGTATTTTTTTTAGATATAGTGCTATTTTATATTTATTTGTAGGTGCTTTTTATTTTATGAATTTGCCTATTGGCGGCGATGAGTTTTTGTTTCTTTCGGACTTGCAATTGATCAAAAATACTGGATGGTATAACGCTATTATTCAAAACGTTTCAATTCCATATATGCTTTTGACTTATCCCTTCTCTTTTATTTTGGAGGATGATGTAGCGTTGAGGTTGGTAAATACTGTGTTGCTATTGTTATTATTTCTCTATTTTTTTTATGTAGGACAAGTAAAATTTAAATCAACATACAGCTATCTTTTCTTTTTTATTAGTACAGTTGGTTATTTCTATTTTGGCACCAATGATTGTTTGTTCTTTGTTTCCTTAATTGTATTTTTTAATGAGGTGAATAATGCAGTTCATAAAAAAAACGTACAATTCGACCTAGCTTTATCGGGTTTAATTATTGCTTTTTTTACTCGGGAGCTTTTCCTGGTGTATTTACCGATTATCATTATTGGACTTTATTTAATGTACAATTCGGGTTGTAGATTTTCTAAAAAAACCTTGTACCCGCTGGGGATTTTTGTTTTCTTACTAATGCTAAATATTCCTTCAATTGAGAAGAATGGGACTCTATCTTTTGACCGCAAGAATCCACCAGAAGGAATAAATGTAAGTTGGTCACAGCGACAGTATTTAGCCCAATTGATGGTCAATAAGGGAGAGTTGTCCAATGGTCAACATCCTAGTTGGGAATTGACAGAACTGTATGTGGACAAAAATGGCAAAGAGTCTTTACCGAATGGGATTTTGAGTGGTATTGCATTCGATTATAGACTCACAATTAAGGAATTTTTTAAAGATTTTGGATATTGTATGACTTACAGCTTCAGATCATTGGGCTTGATGTTACTATTGACATTTTTTTATTGGTTTAGAAAAATGAAACAAGGCAAGTCTATCGCTTTGTATAACTTTGTGCCTTTTGCTACCTTAACCATGCTAATGATTTTCTCTTTTATAATTATATCCTATGTTGAATTGAGGTGGCTTTCTGCAGTTTTCGTGATGACAATTGTTTATTATTCTCAGATGGAGCAACAGCATAAAATTTCAAATTACTTAATTCTTGCCAATTATGCAGTTTTGTTCTTTTTATCTTTCTATGGGGTTTTTAGAATTTTGTATAAAATTTGAAACCCTTTTTATTGTTCCATCCAATGATATTTTGAAGAAGATAGTTGTGATGATTTATAACCTTTAAAAAAAATTAAAAATAACAACGTAAATTGGTTTAATGTTACTAGATACGAACTCTATTTGTTTTTGTTGGCTTTGTCACTTTGTTTTTTTGAGATTTATAAGGATTGTAGCGCTTTCATTTCCAAAATAGCGAGGTTCTTGTTAGTTTATACTGACTTAGTGCAGAGAATACTAATCATTGATAAATTAAGAACCTGTAAGTTACTTTTAGTTTTTTATTTTATCAGTTAGTATTCAGATCCATTATAAGATCAAAAAAGTGGTGCGAAAGAATTGTTTTATACAGGTAGATTGTACAATTGCTGGTTGCGTTTGCCAATGATTATGAACCCGATTTAAATAAGGTTATTAATTACCATGAATTAAGCAATTTTTAACCAATAATTGTAGAAACGAAATTAAATTATGGAAAAAAAAATACACGGAGAGTTTTTGTTTTTAATTGGACTATTTGTTTTTGCGATTTTAACAACCACCGGGGAAACCATTGCTTGGGGGCTACTTCCTTTGTTTTATGCATTAAAATATTATGTAAAATCTTTTAGGTTGCCATCAATACAAAAATGCGGTATCGTTTTAATACTATTGTCCATTATTTTTTGTTTAAATTTTATTGCTATTTATAGCTTTAAAGATTTTCAAATTAAGATTCCTCATCCTGATGTTCACTACTATTTAAAAATTGCGTCTTATTTTAATCAAACAGGAATCGAAAATAATCTAGCGTCCAAAACCGTTTTATTTGATAATTTAGATTTTGCAACTCCATACCGTTTTTATGACACATGGCTTTTAGTATTGTTACTTAAAATTTGCCCATTAGATGATTTAACAACTCTTCAAGCTATTTTTTTGCCAGTTCTTTGGTTTACGGTCTCGTATGCAGTTTACGTGAATATTGAGTTTATTAAAAATAGATGCATTAGAGTTTTGTTATCTATTTCGTTTTTATTTCTTTTTGGGGATTATTTAACTAATTTTATTTTATTTAATGCTCCTATCGGAGAGCTTTGTGTTGTTTCATATCCGAAATTGTCTATATTTTTTTGTGTTTTTATATATTATTTTAGCAAGCAATTAAATGTTGAAAAAGCACACGATGCTATTCTTTTTTTAGCTCTATTACCCATCCTTATACAGACTTCCTTCCCCATCTATATATTCATCTTTGGATATATTATAACATATTACAAATATTTTTTATCTAATAAAAGGGTATTAATTCCAATAATTTTATCTGCATTCTACTTTGTTATTTTTTATTCTTACAATACCTATTTGTCAAAAGAAGTTTTTAAATTCGGAACATTCCAATATGTAAAATCCTTTGCAGAATATTATCAGAGAGTAGTAGCAATAATTTATAGTTTATTAAAAACGAAATTGCTATTATTTATGATTTTGTCCCTGTTTTTAGTGCTCATATCGAATAAAAATAAAAGGAAAATCTATATAAAGATGATTGTTTTAGCTTTTGGAATTTTGCTTCCATCTGCATTTGTTTATGCTCTATTTCCATCATCACCCAATAGTTATCAGTTGATGACAAATCTTATTTACCCTATTTTCATTACCCTCGTGTTTTTTATGGCACTAGATATAGTGAATTCAATTAAAAAGTATGACATTTTGTGTTATGCTTTTGTTATTTCTTTTGCAGTTGCAGGATTATACAATCAATATTGCCAATACGGTTTTTTTAATGTGAAAGATGTATTTTCATCAAAAAATGATAAAAATTTTGTGATGCAATCCCAACAAATGTTGAAAAACATCAAAAACCCAATAGGCTTAATGTATTGGAGCAATAAGAACGAAAAAAGAAATGGTTCTGAACATTTTGATCAATATGGAACTAATTTTTTAATCCAATTGGGAGCCAGGTTTGACGTAGTTTGTTTATCAATTATGCAAATGCGGGAGCAATCATATTCTGATAAATTTTCAAAACATTACAGTGCAATAGGGATATTTCAAAGAAATGAAAATTTAGGCGCTGTTAATCTTGAAGAAAGGTTTTATCGTCGGTATCATTTTGAATATCTAATGTCCGATTTACCCGCTAATTTCTTGCCGAGTTATATAAAAGAAGATGTAGTTGGAACTATTTACGATGCTACATCAAAAATATATTGTTATAAATTAAAGTAGATTAATTGTTAATGAAAAAAATAGCTATAGTTTGCAATTATGCACTTTCTCCTAATCGAATTGGCGGGATGGATCGCTTCTGGGTTGCTTATGATACTAAAGTAAAGGATTTAGGATATCAAATCGATTGGTATTTTACAGATTATAATGCCTTTGCTTTTTTTTCCGATTTAACCATTTTTAGCAGCAATAATCAAAATATTGAATCTTTTTTCTTAAAAAAGGTCAATCAGGAGAACTTACAATATGATATTTTAGTCACTCATTTTTTAGCATTATGCACGTCTTTTTTTAAAAATGCAAAAAAAACAGGCATTCAGCTAAGCATTGCCGTGGATCACAATCCTAGACCATTTGCAGGATTTCCGATTGATAAAATCTTAAAAAATAAAGTAAAAGGTATTTTATATTCTAGTTATATTGACAAATTTATAGGTGTTTCAGAATATACTAAAAAACACATACTTAAAGACTATGGTTTTTTTCTTTCTAACAAAACTAGTGTTATTTATAATGGTATTGACACCAATGTTTTTGTTAAAAGAATAAAAGAGAATACAAACCGCTTTATCGTTACTTCACATTTGCGCGAAGCCAAAGGAATTCAGGATTTACTAAAAGCTTTATCGCTATTAGAAAGTAGCATAATAAAAAAGATGCAAATAGATGTTTATGGCGAAGGACCTTACGAAACCGAATTAAGAAAATTAACCGATGGATTTGATTTGAAAGAAATTGTTACCTTTAAAGGCAGCTCTTCTAAGTTAAATGAATTATATTCGGATTATGCTTTTTTGATTCAACCCTCTTATGGCGAAACTTTTTGTTATTCTATTATCGAAAGCTTATTAAGTAATGTTCCAGTGATTACTACCTTTGAAGCTGGGAATGTGCTTTCTATCATTGAGGAAAATAAAAATGGTTTTCTTTTTAATGCGGGAAATTATAAGCAACTTGCAATAATTTTAAAAAATATTGTATTAGAAAAAGCATCGATAAGCAATGATGTTGATGCCCAAATCGATAATGACTTCAATTTAGAAAAAATGGTTGATAATCATGTCCAATTATTATGAAAATAGCTTTTTTAACACATGAATATCCACATTCAAAAACTGGGAATTCTGGTGGAATTGGCACCAGCATTAAAAACTTGGCAACGGGACTTTTGGCACAAGGTTGTTCTGTCAGGGTATTGGTGTATGGGCAAAACGAAGAAAGTGTTTTTGAGGATCAAGGGATTGTAATCCAACAAATAAAGAATATAAAACTTAAAGGATTATCCTGGTTTCTGACCAGAAAAAAAATTCAGAAAATCATTAATCAATTGTATAACCAACATGAAATTGATGTGGTTGAAGCATCAGATTGGACTGGAATTACTTCTTTTATACAACCTAAAGCATGCCCTATTGTAATTAAGCTACACGGTTCTGACACCTATTTTTGTCATTTAGACAATCGTCCAGTAAAATGGATTAATAAATTTCACGAAAAACGCGCGCTCCGCAAAGCCGATGCATTGCTATCAGTAAGTCAGTTTGCTGCTGATTTGACCAATCAAGTTTTTGAATTAAATAAACAATTTACTGTTATACCCAATGCAATAGATATGAATTTGTTTCAAAATACCAGCAATAAGAATAACAATGACAAAAAGACAATTTTATATTTTGGCAGCCTGATTAGAAAAAAAGGACTTTTGGAACTGCCTTATATTTTTAATGAAGTGGTTAAAAAGAATCCTGAAGCACAACTTATCTTAGTCGGCAAAGATGTTTCCGATATAATTTCTAGAAATATATCAACATGGCAAATGATGCAATATTTATTTACTGATCAAGCTTTGCAAAATGTGAGCTATTTAGGAAGTGTACCTTACAAGGAAATAAAAAATCAAATTGACTTGGCTGCGGTTTGTGTTTTTCCTTCTTTTGCAGAAGCTTTACCGGTTTCTTGGATTGAGGCATTGGCTTTGCAAAAAACTGTTGTTGCGTCTAATATTGGATGGGCAACAGAAATTATTTCTGATGATCAGGATGGTTTTTTAGTCAATCCAAAAGATCACGCTTCTTACGCTCAGAAAATTTTGAAATTATTAGATGACCCAAACCTCCAAGAAGAGTTTGGAATTAAAGCAAGAAATAAAGTCGTTCAAAAATTTAGCATTGAAATTGTAGCCAAACAAAGTTTTATTTTTTATAAAAGTATAATTAAATCCAAATGATTTTAAAGGAATACAGAACGAGTTCAGGAGAATTTATTTTATATAATGGAAATCCAAATTTTGACAAATTAGAAGAATTGTCAAAAGGAGCAGGAGATCTTTGGCATAGTTCTTTTGAACAAGGCTACAAAAATGCTTTCCCAGAATTAGTATACCAAACTGCAGTATTTTATTGGTATCTAAATGATTTTGACGATTTAGAGCAATGTATAAGTTGGAGAGTTAATCCAAATGCATTTGCAGTTCGAAAATCAGTTTGGGAATTGACTAAAGGTTTTGATACGGACTTTGATAATCCACAAATGCAAGCTTTGGATTTTGGATTTAGATTGAACATGTTTGTGGGAGGCGTAACGTTGTACGTAAAAAATTTATTTATTGACGCTATTGAAGAAAAAGTATCTATTTCGCAAAAGGATCGACATCTTTTTTTTAGAAAAAATTATATAACAATTCATGCAGTTTATTTGATTTTTAGGACGGGGTTTTTAAAAGCGTCAGAATGGAAAGCTTTTTTATACGTAAAACAAAATTTTAAGAAACGAAACTTTAATATTTGCATTCCATCTAGGGCATTAAATAAAATAGAAGGCACACCTACTGTAAGTTATATCGTTCCTACAATGGGTCGGCAAGATTATACGCTACAATTGTTAGATGATTTAGCAGCCCAAAGTTACCGTCCTACACAAGTAATTATTGTCGATGCAACACCACAACAAGAACGACAAGAATCATTATATAAAAGTATTGATTATCCTTTTGAATTGATAATTAAATGGCAAGAATCCAAAGGAAGCTGTAGAGCAAGGAACGAAGCAATTGCCTTTTGCCATGGTGAATATATTGTTTTTGGCGATGACGACATACGTATTCCTGCAGATTTTATTGAGAAGCACATTCGGTTTTTACAAACCTATAATGCAGATGCTTGCAATGGACTTGATATTAAAGCTGATAATTATAAACAAGATTTAAATGATTTACAAAAAAAATTAGATGATTTTGATTTTAGAAAATTTCTGGTTGGGAATGCACAATCTTTCAGTAATGCCAATTCTTGTGTAAAAAAAGTATTTGTTGACCAATTGGTTGGAAATGATATAAATTTTGATGGTGGTTACGGCGAAGATGCAGATTTTGGACTTTCATTAGCAAAAAAAGGAGCAACAGTGTTGAATAATCCGTTTTCAGTGAATTTGCACTTAAAACCTCCAAGTGGCGGATATCGATTTTGGGGTACACAAGCTAAGATTTTGGGAAAGAATAGAAAGAAGCAACCTTGGGAATTAGATACACCAGTGAAATGGATTACTCCTGTTCCAAGTCCAACAATTATGTATGGAATTTTGAAACACTATTCGGCACACCAACTGCAAGAATACAAGTACAAGAATTTTTTATTTTATATAATAAATGGATCAAAAGCAGGAATTCTTTATAGGTTATTGAGATTACCTTACAAAAATTTACAATTTAAGAAATCAATTTTTTATGCTAGGAAACTAATGAATCTAGGCATAAGATACCAGTAATATTATGAAATTCTCCCTCATCATCTGCACATACATGCGTCCTCAATCATTGCTGCAATTATTGGATTCGGTTCAGGAACAAATTTTATATCCTACTGAAATTTTGATTATAGATGGTTCTACAGATCAGAAAACTAAGGAAATTTTAGAAGACAACTCATTTACAAGTTTGCATTATTTTGCTGTTCCTACCGAACATCGAGGGTTGACCAAACAAAGAAATTTTGGAATTAAAAAAGTTGGAAATAATATAGAAGTTGTATGTTTCCTTGACGATGATACGGTTTTAGAAAGAAATTATTTTGAAGAAATTATCAAGACTTTTGAAGAAAATCAAGCGGTTTCAGGCGTTGGTGGCGTAGCTATAAATGAAAACGGTTGGAGTCTAGCTGAGCCAAAGAAAAAGTATAATCCGAACATATATTATCATTTTGATGGCTATGTTTACAAAGAAGGTCAACGCAATGTCGTTCGTAATTATTTGGGGCTTCAATCTCATTTGGGGCCAGGAAGACTCCCAGACTATTCGCACGGTAAAACTTGTGGTTTTCCATTAAATGGTAAAACTTATGAAGTAGATTTACTCATAGGAATGTCGTTTGCTTTCCGAAAAAATGTAGTCGATTCTATACTATTTTCAACTTATTTTGAAGGATATGGCTTATATGAAGACGCCGATTTTAGCATTCGTGCCTTACAATTTGGAAAAAATGTGATTAATACAAATGCACAATTAAGTCATTTTCATCATCCTTCAGGAAGACCCAACCAATACCGATATGGAAAAATGGTAGTTCGAAACGGCTGGTATGTTTGGAGAGTCAAAAACCCTGAACCTTCGTTTACGGCCAAATTAAAATGGCATTCTATTACAATTTTATTGGTTGTAATCCGATTTACAAATATGTTTACCACTATTAAAAAAAAGGAAGCAT